>JAHEYS010000459.1:0-2514 GCA_023251475.1 Prolixibacteraceae bacterium | reverse complement strand
TATACAACTGGTATGGAGCAACCGACAGCAGAAAAATAGCTCCTGCCGGCTGGCATGTACCCAGTGATGCGGAATGGGGTGAATTAATTAATTACCTGGGAAATGCCAGTTTTGCCGGAGGGAAGATGAAAGAAGCCGGGACCGCCCATTGGAATAGTCCCAACACCGGCGCGACGAACGAAAGCGGTTTTACGGCACTTCCCGGCGGCTACCGTTACACCGATAACGGATCTTTCCGCCAGATGGGGAAAGACGCTGACTGGTGGAGCACATCTGAAGTCGATGCTACCTATGCATGGTTCCGGAACATATACTATGACGGCGCCGAATCAGGCCGGTATTACTACAAAAAACAAAATGGCTTCTCTATCCGTTGTGTGATGGATATGTAAGCTCAAATGCTGTCCTGCTTAATTCTCTTCAAAAATAATTTGGCCAATGTTTGAAATCTATAGTTTAAATATATACATTTGTTGGTTGTTTTTTTTAAACCAAATAAAATGAGAACAAAATATTACATTTCGTTACTGTTCCTGGCGCTTCTTGTGTGGTCAGTTGGCGCTTTTTCACAAACCATTGCACTTGAACAGGTCATTACCCCGGTTGGTTTCAATATTTCAAAGAATCTCCGTGATATAGTGCCTGTTCAGCCTGGTTACCTTGACAGAAGCTGGCTGGAAAAAGTGATTCCCAACCAGGATGGATTCCTGGAGGAGTTTAAGAAGGAGGCTGCCTGGCAGGGTCCTGACCCGGTGCTGCAGGCCAACCTGAAAGCCACCAGCTCAACTGCCACCATTGACAAGAATTTCAGCGGACAGGTTAATACCAGCGGTGTCGCTCCCCCTGATATCAACGGGGATGTAAGCGCAAACTTTTATATGCAAATGGTTAATCTGTCGTTCCAGATCTGGGACAAAAACGGGGTTTCGAAGTACGGTCCTGCATTAAGCAGCACACTCTGGAATGGATTCACCGGGCCCTGGACAGGTACCAATGACGGAGACCCCATAGTCCTTTATGATCAATTGGCCGACCGGTGGATTGCGTCGCAGTTTTCACTGCCCTCCTACCCGAAAGGTCCGTTTTATGAACTGGTTGCTGTTTCAACCACTAATGATCCGACTGGATCCTGGTACCAGTATGCCTTCAAATTTACTAACATGCCTGACTATCCTAAGCTTGGCGTTTGGCCGGATGGTTATTATTTAACCGTCAACCAATTTGCTCCACCCAATCTCAGATTTGCAGGAGCAGCAGTGTGTGTGCTCGACCGTTCAGGGATGATCAGCGGAGACCCGAATGCTCAAATGTTGTTCTTTAATATGGGGACATCCTATGGAAGCCTGCTCCCCGCTGATCTTGATGGTTCGGCGCTCTCACCATCTGCCAGCGATTACCTGGCAAACCTTGGAACCAACTCCCTTCACATCTGGCAGGCACATATTAATTGGGCTAATACAGGCAGTTCAACGATTTCCCTTGTAAAGACACTCACGACACCCTCATTTTCCTACAGCAAAATTAAAATATCCCAACCTGGCACATCACAAACCCTCGATCCGCTGGCTGACCGGTTAATGCACAGGTTGCAGTACAGGAATTTCGGAACTTACGAGGTGATGTTAGCAACCCATACCGTGAATGCCAACGGAAAAGGCCAGGCAGGTGTAAGGTGGTACGAATTGAGGAATACAGGCAGTGGCTGGTTCATCTACCAGAAGGGTACCTATGCTCCTGCAGATGGCAGGGGAAGATGGATGGCGAGTGTTGCCATGAACAGCACCGGTGATATTGGCATCGGCTATTCGGTTTCTGGCTCTTCCACCTATCCTGCAATCCGCTTTACAGGACAAACAGCTGCAAATTCAGGAACCGGAATTCTTGATGTGAGTGAAACAAGCATTATCGCAGGTACAAAGTCTCAGACAGGTGTCAACCGCTGGGGTGATTATTCCATGATGACCATTGATCCGTCAAATGGTACGACTTTCTGGTACACCAATGAATATTCAAATGGAGGCTGGAACTGGAAAACACAAATCGCTTCCTTTAATATCGGGTCATCTGCCGCATTAATTCCTGTTGCGAACTCTCTTCCGAGCCCTGAAAATATAACGGGAGATCCTGATCCAACACCTGTCGTCGCCTCACGGGAAAGCAATCTTAACCTTGAGCTTTATCCTAACCCGGCCTCAGGTCAGTTGAATTTAATCCTTACCGGCAATGCAGCGACTGTTAAAATCAAGGTTTATAATGCCCTGGGACAAATCATCGATGATTTCAATATTAAAAATAGCCAGGCAACAATCGACCTCAGCAACTATAATAAAGGCATCTATTTTATTGGCGCTGATGACGGAATTAAAAACACGCTGAAGAAGTTTTTTAAAGAATAATTTTTTTTGTTTTTTCAGCCACATGCAAGCCCGGGGATTATTTCGCGGGCTTGTTTTAAATTTATAAAAACCATGAAAGGAATTGTCCGTTATTATTTTTTAATTGCCTTTATCGAAG
>JAHEYS010000187.1 GCA_023251475.1 Prolixibacteraceae bacterium | reverse complement strand
ACTCTATATGATCACCCCTAACGAAACAGAGGCTGAACTAATTTCGGGAATTCCTGTTGTAGATACCGGGTCCGCCATTCTTGCAGCGAAAAACCTGTACGAACGGGGTGTAAAGGTGGTGATTATCACTTTGGGCAGCAAAGGGGCCTTGCTTTACACGGGTGGCGATGCGAAACTTATCCCTTCGCCAAAAGTCAATGCCATCGATACGACTGCGGCCGGAGATGTTTTTAACGGCGCTATTGCTGTGGCCATCTCTGAAGGTTTTGACCTTGAGGATGCGGTCAGATTTGCCTGTGAAGCTGCTGCTATCTCAGTAACCAGGATGGGGGCACAATCATCGGCGCCATACCGGCATGAATTGGCGTAAAATAAGAGGCACAAAAAAGGGAATTGAATATTAAAACTGAACACTTCAAAAATGAAAAACAACATCTTTATACTGATCATATTTGTCCTTCTGATCCCCCATTTCTCATGCGGCAAAAAACCAGCTAAGGGGGGAACCGAATTGCGAACTATTTCTTCAGAAACGCTGAAAGACAAAATTGCCGGAGGATGGGCCGGCAAAATGATTGGTGTAACTTACGGAGGACCATCTGAATTTAAAGCGCAGGGCAAAACTTTTGAGGACAAAATCGATTGGGTACCCTCAGATGTGAATGGATCACTTTTGCAGGATGATCTCTATGTTCAGCTCACCTTTCTGATGACGATGGACCAAAACGGCATTGACGCTCCCGCAAAAAAATTCCAGGAACTGTTTGCCAAAGCGGGTTATGAACTCTGGCATGCCAATGTTCAGGGACGCAAAAACTATTTTGACTCTATTTTCCCCCCACAGTCAGGACATCCGGATTACAACATCCATGCGGATGACATTGATTTCCAGATTGAAGCTGACTATATTGGCTTTATGTGCCCGGGGATGCCCCAGACTGCAAACAAGATATCCGATAAAATCGGGCACATCATGAACTATGGCGATGGCGTTTACGGTGGCGCATTTATCAGCGCTTTATATGCCCAGGCCTATTTTGAAAATAATATCCCCAGACTGGTAGAATTGGCACTCGATGCCCTTCCTGCTGAAAGCGATTATTACAAAATTGTGAAGGATGCCATCATTTTACACGATCACTTTCCACAAGATTGGCGTGCTGCCTGGAAGGAGCTGGAAGCAAAATGGGGAAGTACACACATTTGTGATGCGGGAACCAGTTCAAATATTGATGCAAAATTTAATGGGGCATTTATTGTGACAGGATTGCTTTACGGTGATGGTGACCCGGTGAAGACCATGGAAATTACTACCCGGTGCGGACAGGATTCAGACTGCAATCCGTCAAATGCGATGGCCGTTCTCGGGGTGATTAAAGGGCTAAGCGGGTTGCCTCAAAGTTATCAGAATGCTATTCACGCCATGGGAGATTCCCTGTTTATATTTACGGACTACTCCTTCAATAAAGCAGTCAGCCAAACCCTGAAGTATGCCAAAGCACTAACGGTAAAAAATGGCGGTATTGTGACTGAGAAGGAGATAAAAATTAAAGTCCAGCCCCCTCACCCTTTTGCTTTTGAGGTTTCCTTCCCAAAACTGGTTTTCGACCGGACGGTAAACGTAACTGAAAAAGATGGCTGGGAATTTAAAGGGAAATGGGCACCTTTTAATAAGGATAATCCTAAGGCTAAATTTAGTAGCAATTCAGGTGACGAAGCTGTTTTTACATTCGAAGGTACGGGTGTCTCCATCAACGGCAACTGGTTCAGAGATTGTGGAAAAGCCGATATTTATGTTGACGGGAAACTGAAAAGAACCATTGATGCCTATTTCTGGCATGCCAAACAGACCCACAACGATATGGATTTATACCATATCACCAATCTTCCCCAAGGAAAACATACCGTTAAAGTGATGGTAAAGGGTGAGAAAAGAGCTGAAGCTACGGCAGCCAATATCTATCTGACCAA
This sequence comes from Prolixibacteraceae bacterium, assembly GCA_023251475.1. Taxonomy (GTDB): domain Bacteria; phylum Bacteroidota; class Bacteroidia; order Bacteroidales; family Prolixibacteraceae; genus JAAFHB01. Next base: position 11,147 of record JAHEYS010000187.1, on the reverse strand, counting down.
GGCGATTGTCTTTAAAACTGCCGATAAGAAAAATGAAAAATATAAATTTACCTTCCGGAAATAATTTCTCATTTTAGCAATATGAAGATTAAATTAACAGTTGCACTTTTAGTTTTAGCCGCTCCCCTGGTTGTTTTCTCCTATCAGGCACCTGAACCATTGCCTGCCGGGCCGGTTAAAATTATCTTCGACAGCGATATGGGTCCAGATTACGACGATGTGGGCGCCCTGACACTTTTACATGCTTTTGCCGATAGCGGAAAAGCGCAGATCCTGGCTACCATCGCCTCGAATAAATATGCACTTGTTGCCCCATGTCTCGATGTAATCAACACCTATTATGGTCGTCCTGAAATACCTGTCGGGTCGCCAAAAAACCATGGCGTAAACTTTGGCTGTAATCAGCACTGGACCGATTCGCTCGTTGCCAATTATCCGCATAAAATCAGGACAAACGACCAGGCGCAGGATGCTGTCATGCTTTACCGGAAAATTCTTGCCAACCAGAAAACCGATCATTCTGTGGTTATCGTTACCGTCGGTTTCCTCACTAATCTGAATGATCTGCTACTTTCGTCACCCGACGCAATTTCTCCGTTAACCGGGAAAGAGCTGGTAACAAGGAAAGTAAAACTTCTGGTTTCGATGGCGGGGAAATTCCCCCATGGGTGGGAATTCAATGTAAAGGAGGATTCCACCTCCTCGAAATATGTATTTGACAACTGGCCTACAAGGATAATTCTCAGCGGATTTGAGATCGGGGAGAAAATCCTGACGGGAAAAAATCTGATAAAGAGCAAGTTGAAAAGCCCTGCAAAGATGGCTTTTAGTATTGCCATTCCAATGTCCTCCGGGGATAAAAATGGGAGGATGAGCTGGGATCAGAGTGCCGTTTTGACTGCAGTTCAGGGGGCCGGACCTAATTTCGGCGAAGTAAAGGGAAAGATGATTGCTGAACCATCTGGGTTTAACAGGTGGAAGAGCGATGAAATGGGAATGCATACTTACCTAACCTTCAGAAAGTCACCCAAGGAGTTATCAGAACTGATTGAAAAATATATGATGCACGAAACCAAATAACAGAATATCATGTATATAGTTGAATCTTATTCTATTGCGGTGATTCTTACAGTGATCACGATGTTGTGCTGGGGATCATGGGCAAATACCCAGAAGCTTGCTGCAAAAACCTGGCGTTTTGAACTGTTTTACTGGGATTATGTTTTGGGCATTGTTCTCCTCTCCCTGATACTTGGACATTCTTTAGGCAGCACGGGAGCTCAGGGGATGGGATTTGCTGATAGTCTTCATCAGGCTGACTGGTCAAGTACTTCCAGTGCATTAGCCGGCGGAGTGATTTTTAATCTTGCCAATATACTGATAGTTGCAGCTATTGCGATTGCAGGAATGTCTGTCGCCTTCCCGGTAGGCATTGGAATTGCGCTGGTATTGGGAGTGATCATAAACTATATTGCATCGCCACAGGGAGATGCGTTATTGCTTTTTGGTGGAGTCTCCCTGGTTGGTCTCGCTATTGTTATTGATGCATTGGCCTACCGGAAGAAAGCAGCTCAGGCAAAGAAGGTTCCTGCAAAGGGGATTATTCTCTCCGTAATCGGTGGTGTTTTGATGGCGCTGTTCTACCGTTTTGTGGCCAGTTCAATGGCGACCAATCCGGTCAGTCCCGAAGCGGGCAAGCTCACCCCCTATGCCGCGGTATTTATTTTTTCAATTGGAGTACTGATCAGTAATTTCCTGATTAATACCATATTGATGAGAAGGCCGGTCGAGGGCGGACCGGTCACCTATTCCCAGTATTTCAAAGGAACGCTGAAGGAACACCTAACGGGAATTTCAGGTGGAATGATCTGGTGCATTGGAATGTCGCTGAGTATCCTGGCTGCAAATAAAGCGGGATTTGCCATATCTTATGGTCTTGGTCAAGGCGCCACCCTCATCGCTGCCCTATGGGGAGTCTTTATCTGGAAGGAATTTAAAAATTCACCCAAATGGGTAAACACCTTGCTCACAATGATGTTTCTCCTTTTTGTTGCCGGACTCTCACTGATTATTCTGGCAGGAAGCTAATTGCTGATCTCTCCAAACAGATACATCTCTTCATCTGTCCCCCTTATTTCGGTAAGGGTGACTGAATGAACGGTATTTTTCATTTCTCCGGAGACCTTAAACCGGACAGGGATATAATGCTGTCCATAGCCATTAGCTATACCCTGGGTAATTTTCTCAATGAGTACATTTTCAGTCTGACCGATAAAAGATTTGAAATAGTTCATTTTATTCCCGACAGAAAGTTCCCGTACCAGGAGCGACCTTGCATTTTTTACTTTTTCATGAATATGATTTTCAAGCCTTTCCGCCCTTGTCCCCTTTCTGACAGAGTATTTAAAAGTGTGGATATGACTGAATTTAAACTCATTCACCGCATCAAGTGTCTGCTGAAATTCATCGTCAGTTTCACCTGGAAAACCTACGATGATGTCCGTTGTAAAATTAAAATCAGAATATACAGCCCGGAACCGGTTAATGGTTTTGCGGAATTGTTCCACATTGTACATGCGACGCATCCGGAGCAGCGTTTTTTCTGAGCCACTCTGAAGACACAAGTGCAAATGAGGCATCAGTTTGGGATTAGCAAATAGTTGAACAAAGTCATCTCCGAACCCATCGGGTTCAAGTGACGATATTCTAACTCTGAAATCTCCGGGAACCTCCAGAATTTTTGCCAGCAAATCTTCAAAACGCGATTCCCCATCCTGGTAACGGCCAATATTCACCCCTGTAATCACAATCTCCTTAAACCCGTTTCCGATTGTTTTCCGGACACTTTCAAGTACATCGGCCACAGGTCTGGAAACAGCTCTTCCACGAACCATTGGAATAATGCAGAAGGTGCAGAAATTGTCACACCCATCCTGGATCTTTACCGCACTCCGGGTGTGCAGACTTTTGCGAACCGGTTCATAGCGAAACACATCCTGAGGCAATTTATCGGGATGGAGGATCTCGCCCGAAAAATGGGCATCCACCAAAGCAAGGATGGAGCTCTTCCGGCTGTTTTCGACTACAAAAGTGATGTTCTCCTGGCTTTCGAGTTTCTCCTTAAAATTATTAGCCATACAACCTGTCACCACGACAACCGCATTTTTTGTTTTACGTGCAGCCTGACTGATCACTGTTCTCGATTTCTGATCGCTTTGATTGGTAACCGTGCAGGTATTTACAATCACCACATCCGGTGAGGAATTGGTGTCAACCAAATCATATCCGGCTTCGCTAAAATCGGTAACCAGCGCATCAGTTTCGTACTGGTTCAGCCTGCATCCTAACGTTTTAAAGGCTACGGTCTTCTTTTTATTTGGTATCACGGATTTTTATTCTGATAAAACAGGGTTTGTATTACTTCTATCTTCCACTTTCACCAACTCACCGCTCATTGAGAGATGAGTGGCAGAAGTTATTTTGACCGCCACTATTTTCCCCATCAGGGAACCATCATAGTGGTCAAGCCGGACAATGATCTTACCTTCGGTCAGCCCGGTTGAAAAGCCGGTTTTCCGGTCAGTGCCATTGACCAGTACGCGCAGGGTCTGTCCAACAAGGGTATCGTTATATTCGTGGGAGGTGGCTTTTAACACTTCAGAGAGTTGATGCAACCGCTCTTTTTTCACCTCCGATGAAACTTCATCTTCCCAGCGGTAACTGGCTGCTCCCGGTCGCGGAGAATACATGGCAATATAGGCCATATTGAATTTGAACTCCTCCATTGCGGCAATGGTACTCTGGAATTCAGCTTCCCCTTCACCCGTGAAACCAACAATAATGTCGGTAAACAAAGTTGCATCCGGAATCAGTTCCCTGATGTCGGCTACAATTCTGCGGTATTTGTCCATTGAGTGCCGCCGGTTCATCCGGATCAGCACCCGCTCATCACCACTCTGCATAGGGAGATGGATCTGTTTGGCCAGACAATCGTAAGTGGCAATCACCTCTATCACTTCCCGGTTCATATCCTGGGGATGCGGTGAGGTGAAGTAGACCCAAAATTCATGTTCGGAAATCTTCCCAAATTCCCCAATCTGCCTTAGCAACTCCGCAAAACTGACCTCTTCACCGTTTTTATCCAGACCGTAAGAATTTACGTTCTGTCCCAAAAGGGTAATCGATTTATAACCCTGATTGACCAAATGACCGATCTCATCAATGATCTCTGCCGATGGGCGGGAGACTTCACGACCCCGGGTATAGGGGACGGCACAAAACGTACAGAATTTATCACATCCGTTTTGAATCGGCACAAACGCCTCATAAGTAGACTGGTATTTAGGCTTAATATTCCACATAGTGGCAATATGCTCATTCTTAGGCATCAGCGGCTGCGGAATTTTAAGACCGGCAGGTGTGACAACCCCATATCCCCTGATCATCTCCGGCAGCTGCCCAAGTTCGCTCATCTGAAAAATAAGGTCAAAAGTCTTCAGAAACTTTTCCTTATCGGCTGGAAGGAGACAACCGGAAACAAAGGTGATCAGGTTACGTTTATTTTTCCACTTGTTCCATTGTGCGATTTTATTGTACACCTTATCAATCGGTTTTTGCCTAACAGAACAGGCGAGAATACCCAGCAAGCTGGCATCTTCCTCTTTTTCAGTCCGGACATAACCCATCCCTTCAAGAACAGAACTAACCCGTTCGCTATCAGAGAGGTTCATCTGGCAACCCAATGTAATCAGGTGATATTTCATGTGAAAATAATTTGTTTTTAATCGGCCACATGGAACCCTCATAGATCTTCATCTTCATTGACGAGCAACTGCTCATGAGGGTTTCATTTTATATGTTGTTTTCCGTATAAAAAATTAACAGCAGCTGGCAACTGGCAGCTGGCAGTTTGCTAAAAATAAACTTCGCAATGTATTTGATCGCGGTCAAAACCTTTCCTTTTGAGGATTTCGAGCGCATCAAAAATCATTTCGCTGTTTCCACACAGGTCGAATTGTGTATCGGGAGCAAAATTACAGGATTTCAAATAACCCGTAAGCCGTCCGTGATAATCTCCGTTTTTGTCGCGGCTGGTACAAAGCGTGTACCGGTCGCTGGCATATTCATTTCGGTCGTATGCCTCCTTTGAATACCGTACACCGTGAATTAACTGATAATCTATTTCCGGAAAGGTATGAACAATGCTCCTGAATGGTGCAATTCCTGTACCGCTGGCAATGAATACAAATTTTCCGGTTGCAGCATGTTCCGGTTCCATCCCGAATTTTCCGAATGGACCATGCACTTCAACCATATTACCCGGCCTGAGCTTCCTGAGTCTCGGGGTAAAATATCCCTGCTCAACCTCTTTAATCAGGACTTCCAGATGATCATCGTTTACCCCGCTGTAAATAGAATATTCCCTGCTTTGATTTCCTCCAACGATCCCCAGCGAAATATGTTGACCGGCTTGAAAAGCAAAACGTGCCTTTGGCAATTTCAACGAAAAAGTCTCGCCCGTCAAATGCCTGATTTCCTCTATCTTATAAAAGCTCTCGTCCATTTTCATGTCGGGCTTCATCAAACTCATCATGACTTTAAATTTTGGACTGCAAAATTAATCAATTATTTTTATTTAAGACTAATTCGTCTTTTAATCGGTCAAACAGCGTTTCATCTGAATTTAATTTGTTTTTCTCATCTACAAATCCCAGACAGAGACATGTTTAATCCCATTTTTATTCCCAATAAATTGATCATCCATGCTGATTACCTGTTTGGGAAAATGGTCGTTTATTTGTTCAAGATTTCCAAACTCCCTTTCAATGACTGTTTCATCTGTAAGAAGGTAGGCCACCTGAATGTATAGCTTTTCATCCCCCCGCCCGGCAACAAAATCAATTTTCCTTTTATATTGTAACGAGGGATTTCGTGTATCAGGTAAGTCTGTTTAAGGTAGTGAAGATAGCTTGAAATCGTGTCGTGGGTTGCTTTAATTTTATGGCTTTTGAAATAATTAACAATATTATTGACCGAGAATAACCTTCCTGTCTGACTTACAAGATATCCGAAAAGATTTTCAAGTAACCATGCATCCTTAATATGGTACCTCTGAACAATATTTCTTAAAATTATTGTGTCACGTAATGATTTTATATAATACAGCCTCATTTCTTCGCTTTCGATATGAAGCAATTCAGGTAATCCGCCCGATTTCAGGTACCTGATCATACTTTCCCTGTTTCGGGGAATATTGTAGAATTCGGTAAATTCACGAAATGAAAATGGGAAAATAGTAAATGAAACAAAACTTCCAACAATTTTGTATATTTGGTGTTAAAACTAACACTATGGCTAAAGCAGCAGAATATTCCCGGGCTGAGATACCATTATTCTCAGTAAAAGTGACCCAAAATGTAGAATTATCGCCGGGAGTGTTCCTGATCTCCTGGATGTCTCAGCTACACTTCATTCCCGGACAGGTTGTAAAAATTGCCATCGATCGCCTTCAGCCTCCACGTATTTACAGTGTTTGCAGCGGAAATTCCGGCGACAGAATGAGCATTATCTTTAATATTAAGGAAGATGGTTATCTCACTCCACGGCTGGCAAGATTTATTGCCGGAGATGTATTGCTTGTTTCTGCACCCTATGGAAGCTTCCATGGCGACCACCGCCCCGCTTACTGGATTGCAACAGGAACCGGCATCTCCCCATTCTACAGCATGTTTCAGTCAGGATTGTCCGATCAAAAAGTGTTGATTCATGGAGTAAGTTACCTCAACCAGTTCTATTTTGAAGAGGAGCTTGACTGGGCATTAGGTAATAAGTATATCCGCTGTTGCTCACGCGAATCTGATGAACGTGTTTTTTCAGGCAGGGTTACCGACTATCTTTTAGCTACAAATAACTTTCCCCCGGATTATAAATACTACCTTTGCGGGAAGTCGTTAATGGTGGTTGAAGTGCGTGATCTTTTGATATCCAAAGGAATACCTTACGAAAATATTTTTGCAGAGATCTATTTTTAAGCCATAAGTAACCCAAAGTCAGGAAAATTTCAATATAAAAAAGTACAGTGATGAAGGATCAGCTTTTTGGCAAGAATCTAACAGAATTACAGGAGCTCAGCATAACGCTTGGATTACCCAAATTTACCGGGAAGCAACTGGCTGACTGGCTTTACAAAAAGGAGGTCAGTTCAATTGATGAGATGAGCAATCTGTCAAAGAAAGCGCGTGAACTACTGAACGAAAAATATGAATTGGGGCTGACCACCCCATCCAAAGTACAGGTAAGTATCGACGGAACAAAAAAGTATCTCTTCCCCACCCTGCACAATAAATTCATTGAAACAGCGATGATACCGGATGATGACCGCAAGACTGTCTGCGTCTCGACACAGGTAGGATGCAAGATGGGTTGTCTTTTCTGTATGACGGGCAAGCAGGGTTTTCAGGGTCAGCTGACGGCTGGTGAAATTGTGAACCAGATCAGGAGTATTGAAGAGTATGGGCACGTTTCAAATATCGTATATATGGGGATGGGTGAACCGTTAGATAACCTGGAGGCCGTTCTGAAAAGTCTCGATATCCTCACCTCAGAATGGGGATATGCCATGAGTCCGCGGCGAATTACGGTCTCCTCCATCGGCATTATCCCGGCTATGATCCGTTTTCTGAACGAAAGTGAAGCGCATCTGGCGATCAGTCTTCATACCCCGTTTGATGAGGAGCGTCGTAAACTGATGCCCGTCCAAATTGCTTATCCCATTGCAGAGGTGGTCCACGAAATCAAGGGGTGGGACTTTGGCAGGCAAAGGCGCGTCTCTTTCGAATATATCCTTTTTAAAGGACTGAATGACACTCCGTTCCATGTCAGGGAACTGGTAAGGCTCCTCGCCGGAATCAGGTGCCGTATCAACCTGATCCGCTTTCATCCCGTTCCGGGAACTCCATTGGAAAGCCCTGATGAAGAGACGATCAACAGTTTCAGGGATCAGCTGAATGCAAAAGACATCACCACAACCATCCGGGCTTCAAGGGGCCAGGATATTTATGCGGCGTGTGGGCTATTGTCGACTAAGGAATTGATTTAATGCTCATTAAAATTTATTCTAATAAGCAAGCCAGGTCTATTCTTGCAATTTTGGTTATCAGTAAATGGGAATTTCAGTAAGATTACATCTCCAAAATTCAATTTTTCCAGATAATACAAATTGTCGTAGATAGAATCAGATTCAGAATATCCCTTAAATATTTTCTACTTCTGTTGCCCGATACTCCTATTTTTAAAGCTGGAGATATCAATCAATCCCTGGGTGTCGTCATCGAAGCTAATCGCGATACTGTCGCCAGGTTGAGTAACCGGAAACTCATTGGATATCTGCGATGAACCGATAAATATATTCTCCTTTCCATCAATAGTGAAATAGTAGAAGCTGTTTCCATTTTTAACATCCGAATTAATGCGTCGTATTACGGAATTAATGACCAGCTTTTTTGTGGCACTTTTGGGATTGATTTTATTACCGGCCATATTAAAGGCATTTTTATAGGCCATTAGTGTCTCTGTCAATGTATTGCCGACTCCAACGATGGTATAATCCTCAATTGCAACCATCGCGAACATTTTCACCAAACCACCGTCATCTTTTAAGGTCATCACATAAGTGGGAATATTATTGATGTTGTAAGGAATCGGCTGAGAAGCTGAAAACCGTTTCTCCTGCACCTTCCCGCGAGCCGATTTTTGCGCTGCAAATTCGGTAGCGCCACTCTGTTTGTACCAAACGGTTTTTTTGGTCCTGGTATCCACCAATACAAACCCAACTGTAGCTTCGTCGGCTCCGACCGATGTGAGTCCCGTGTACCAGTATGCCCTGTTGTCCTCACCATAGACCAGAGTAACCCCCTCGGTAATCTGCAATTTGTTCTCATTTGAGAAATTCCAGTAACCTTTCACAAAATTTCCCCAGTCATTCAGCTGTTTTTCGATAAAATGCTCAGGTTGAATACGGTCAATCCAGGCCGGTGCATTCAGGATACCATATTCGTCGCACTTGCCGGTTTCTGTATTTACAACTATCACTCCGGTAGCATCTTCGCCATTAAATCCTATCGTCTTTTTATATCTTGTTATCACCCAATATGGCACACCATCATCGTCAATTTCAAAACTGTAATCAGTTAGACCCACATTATAAAAACCGCTCAGGTAAAGGTGGCGTTCCAAAAAATCATTAAAAAAGCCCTCAGACTGATATTTGATCCTCACCTTTTTCCCGCCAATCTCCTGTACCAGTTTGACATCACGTTCGTTTGAGGCATTGACCATCACATAACCATTGGTTCCCAATTCGTTCTGGTACCACATAAAAAATCCGGAATGCAGCAATGGCGCCACCCAGTACAGCTCATTCTTTACCTTTTGAATATTGAAAGTACCAAGACGTACCTGACTTCCCAGTGCAGGCTGAGCCCCAAGTACCTTGTCTCCTAAAATATTGGCCAGCGACTGATCAACCACCCTAACCTTTTCCATTGAGATTGGTGCCATGTGTGTTGACAGGTTCTCCCCCAACTCGACAGTGCCAATTAAATTCCGGTAAGCTGCAGTACGGAGTAATGGCCACGAAGTAACCATGGGTAAAACAACAGCATAGAAAAATACCAGTCCCAAAACAGCGATCGGGGCTTTACTTTTCGATTTAATCCGGAAGGTCTGAACCCCTTCATGATACTGTGGCACCACATTCATATTCAATAAAATCCAAATTGCGGTCATTACTGCAATCACAAGTGGCAGGCCCCAAAAACCATAGGCTATAACAGGCATACCTACATAAAGCATCACCAGCGCAGCTGCGGCGATTACCATAAGGGATAAAACTTTTTTCATAGAATAAAATATTAGTTGGTCATCAGGATAAATCTTACAGTTCCGAGATGATCAGGTTTTGACTTGTCAGCTTTTGAAACAGTTCCTTTTAGCTTACCATCTTTCCCCAAAGCAACCTTAACCTCACGCCACGAAAACGCCCCCTTTTCATAATCAAAAGTCTCGCCATCATCATCATAGAGTTGATAAGTTGCCTCCTTATTACCATAAAAACGGATGATAAGGTTATTTTTCCCTTCCGCTTTCAGTGAAATCTCTCCAGGTTCAAACATGGGAATAATTCCTCCGTCCCTGACATAAACAGGAATATGCTCCAATCCGGGTGAAACAGTAATTATTTGAGCCTCACCGGCCAGTTTACCGGTATAAAAATCGTACCATTTTCCCTTGGGAAGTATCACCTTTCGCTCAGTCTCTCCGGTAAACAAGGGGGCGATCAGCAGGTTGTCCCCAACCATAAACTGGTCTTTCATCTCCTTCCTGGTCGCTTCGGCATACGGATTATCGGTTGAATTAAGCGTTCCCTCCAGGTTCATATCTGTTGTGTTGAAACCGTTCACCAGGTTCATTGCCCGCATGGGTGGCCTGCCATAGAAAGTATATTCCGCAAAACAGGTATAAATATACGGTATCAGTTGCATTCGCAAATTGGCCACATCAGCCACCTGCTTTTCAACCTCAGGGAAAGACCAGGGTTTGGTCCCGTCGGACCAGGCATTGAGCATGGCCAGCGGGGAAAAGCAGACGGTCTGCATACGACGCAACCACTCCTCAGCAGTTTTTGAGCTTCTCACTTCAGGGGTCCATAATACGCCAATAAATGAACTGTTAATCAATGCAGTAATAAAATCACGATGACTGTAATAGTCGTTATAAATCACATAGGGAAACGAGACTGCCCCGGCATTCGATGCCCGCACCAATCCATAAGTCCGCCGGTTTTGTTCACGGTACAGGTTGGTAGTCATTTTCTGCATCATCACCCCATAAAGCTGACGCATTTGTTCAGCAGGTACTTTTGAGGGGAAAAGGGTCACATCGGGCCACAGCCATCCATCATAACCATCGTTTTCATCCATCTTAAAACCACTCACCCCGGGTTCAAGCTGATACTTTTTAAGATGGTCGCCAATGATTGAATTAACTTCAGGTAAACCATAATCGGGGACAAATCCACTCCAGACCGTATTTGAAGCAGTGTAGGGTCTCAGCTTTTTGATCAGCTCCGACTCAGGTGAAATATAGGG
>JAHEYS010000186.1 GCA_023251475.1 Prolixibacteraceae bacterium | reverse complement strand
ACGAAGTGCCTGACGATACATCTGTCTTAATGTTTTTACAAAGTTAACAATCCTGTTCAAAGTAGCGGTTATACCCCTTCTATTTGAAGTTGCGGCGTTTTTCTATCTTTGCAGCCTGTTATAAACCCATTTATTGTGAAAATTGGCAATCTGGAACTGGGAACGATGCCGCTTTTTCTGGCCCCCATGGAAGATGTTACCTATAAGTCTTTCCGTTATATGTGTAAAAGTTTTGGCGCAGATGTGATGTACACTGAGTTTATCTCGTCTGAAGCTTTAATCCGTGATGTGGTAAAAACCAGACGGAAGATGACTATTTTTGATTTTGACCGCCCTGTCGCCATCCAGATATACGGATCCAATATTGATTCCATGGTGGGTGCAGCCAAAGTGGCAGAAGAGGCTCAACCCGATTTTATCGATATCAATTTTGGTTGTCCGATGAAAAAAATAGCCGGCAAAGGGGCAGGCGCCGGTCTCTTACGCGATATTCCAAAAATGGTAAGGATGGCTGAACAGGTGGTTAAGGCAGTTAATCTTCCGGTGACTGCCAAAACCAGGCTGGGATGGGATTATGATGATATGCCTATTGTCGAGGTAGCTGAAAGATTGCAGGATGTTGGAATTCAGGCACTGGCGATTCACGGTCGGACACGCAGCCAGCTCTATACAGGAGAGGCCGACTGGTCATTAATTGCCCGGGTTAAGCAAAATCCGAAAATGGTTATTCCTATTATCGGAAATGGTGATATCAACGGACCGGAGAGAGCGAAATCATTTTTGGAACAATCGGGGGTTGATGCCTTGATGATCGGAAGGGGGGCTATCGGCCGACCATGGATTTTCAGGGAGGTACGTCATTATCTTGAGACAGGGGAACTTCTTTTGCCCCCTATGGTACCTGAAGTGGTCGCTAATGTCAGGGAGCAGCTCTTTCAGTCAATCAACTGGAAAGATGAACCCAGGAGGGCCATACTAGAGATGAGGAGACATTTTGCCCGCTACTTCCCCAATTTAAAGGAGTTCCGCGAATTGCGCATTCAATTGCTACAGGCAACTGAGGTGGATGAAGTGATCCGGCTTCTCGGGGTCATTGGTGATAAATATGCCACGGAACGGGTCGATTATACCAATATCGGATTAAAATAGCCAGACAGGATTACCGGTCCCCATCGCGTTTCCGAAATTTTTTGAACCATGCCACCGATAACTTTCATTAAGCAATGAACAACATGGATCGCCTCCTGCCAGAAAAATTTGTTTGGAATAATTGTTGTCCGTTTTCGTTAAAGATGTTCATTATCTGTAAATTTACAGCATAATTGTAAACAGAATTCTACGCTTTTGTATGAACCGATGCAAATATATTTCCGGATCTTCAGTTCGTCGGATCTTTCGTTTCCTGCTTTCAGGAGCGATGATCTGCTTATTCTGGCAGACATCATTCGGTCAGCCGGGAAGCAATCGCGGTGAACTTTGGCAGGAGAACATAACCGGACGATTAACAGGTCAATATCCGGAAAGGCTGCATTCAAAAACTGATTTTTATGACTATGCCAGGGTGCGGGATGAAGCATTTTCCGAATATTTGAAAGAGGCATGGCACGATTATTCAATTCTTCCGGGTACTCCGGAAGAGCCCCGAATTACCGGGATACGGGAGCCTGTTTTCAAAAGTTCTGCCCTTGATATTACCCCACCTACCAAGCTCCCTTTTTCCGGAGTGATTGGTTCCAATGATACAGATTTACATCAGATTAATCGGGTTCCCGGAATTCGGAAACCCGAATCAGAGCTGTTTTCCTCATTAACGGGAACATTTCTGTTTTATGGTCAACAAATTAATCTTCATTACGATAAGCTAATAAAGCTCTCTGTTGCCAATTCTGTTTCCGAAGATTCTGTTTCCGGTTTTTGGGAATCATTTTCACGGTCAAACAGTTATCAATTAGTGGATCAGCTGATGGATTACCGTGATCAGCTTGGCCTGGGCGACTGGGGTTATTTTCAGCTGGTAAGAACCGCTTCAAATCATATCTTCCCTGAGAACCGATGGAAATCTGATCAGTTGACCTGGGCACTGATGATCAGATCAGGTTTTGACGTAAGGCTTGCCTATAACCAAAGCAGTACAACGGTATTATTCTCTTCCGACAACACCATCTATTCCAGACAGTCTGTGATGATCGGAAAGAAACGGTTCTATTCCGACCGGGAAATGAAAAGCCAACTGTTGATCACTTATCCGAATGCTTTTCCAGATGCGGAAAGTCTGATCGACCTGAGGTTTCCTAAATCCTTAAATTTTAGTGGCAAATTAAATGTCCGACGATTTTCGGTTCTTTGGAACAATAAAAATCAGCAATTAGCGTTGCGGTACAATCCCAATGTGATCAGATTTTACGCAGATTATCCAAAGTGTGATCCGTCGGTTTATTTTGGAGCTCCAGTAGCTGCAATCTTTAAGGAGGATGTATTGAGTCAACTGTATCCCCTATTCTCTAAAATCAATAAAATTGAGGCTACCGCCTTGTTACAGCAGTTTGTGCAACATGAATTTTATTATTGTTCAGCGGAAAACAAAGAAGGATCTGGTTCCGGCCGGTTTGCAGAGGAGGTGATTGCCTCAAAATCGGGCGATGACAGAGCAAAGGCAGTTCTGTTCTCGTGGCTGATCAGAACTCTGCTCAAACTACCTGTTGTTGGATTACAGTTTCCGGGGTATTATTCCGCTGCTGTATGTTTTAATGAACCATTTGAAGGTGATTCCTACTTTTGGAGACAAAGGAATTACGTGGTTACCGATCCGACTTTCGTAAATGGCCCAATTGGGGTGATGGTTCCTGAATTACGTGATTTAACAGCACAGCTGATCGACCTTCCGGGCGCAGGATTGCCGGCGGATAAAAGGCAGAATATTTGGAAGTTGGCTAATAAAATGGGCGCAAACCGCGGAGGCGCCGGCCAGGATCTTATTTTCGACCGGCAGGAGAGGGCTTTTATTACCGGATATTTTGGTGACAAGCGATCAAGTCACCCCTTTGTCGCCTGCTTTTCGGAGGAAAACTCCTTGCAGTGGATCAGAAAATTTGAGGGTGGAGGAAAAGCCACTGCATTTGCGATTACCAGACTCAGCGACGACGAGATTTATATTGCCGGTTCATTTACCGGGCGGATCACCATGGATAATAAAACAGTCGAAAGCACTAAAAATGTGTATGAGCTGTTTTTTGCCCAATTGAATCAATACGGAGAATTAGTCTGGATCAGGAAAGTTGCAGCCGATTCAACAGTTACCGATAAGATGTTGCCTTTTCTGGTCAGTTTTGACAGGACAGGTGACCATCTCTCCATCCACTGGCTAAACGAAGATCAGCGAAATGTAAAGACAGGCTTTGGAGGTGTTCGTGAGAGAGGATTATATTTTACCGGTTCAGGGGTCTTTACCGGCTTATCCGGTACTGCGCCAAAGCAGGATAATACTGGTGAAATGACTAAAATTGGTAACTTTTTGACCCGGATGAATTGTCATCCTAAAGTGACAGGCATAATGACGGTGCTAAGATGGCTTCAAAAGCCGGGCAATGAAGTGACAGGCAGTCAGATTCAGGCATATATGGTCAGTTGGAATCCATCATTTGCAACCGATCATCCATTGTTATTTATGACACTGGGACGAATCTCTCTTCTTAAGAATGAGAACGGAATTGTGACGATTAAAACTGTTGATTATAAATCGGTTATTTTTAACAGTCTTAGAGTGGAGGATGGGGCAAGGTTCAAGATTTCTGTTTATGGGAATAATGATCTCTCTGCTGAAATTATCTCAGGGATTAAAAATATTGTGAATCCTGTACTTTTATCTCTGAACAGCCTTTTAATCGATTTTTCATCCGGGAATTTCATCCTGGATTACGACCATGACCATACACTTAAAACCCTCCGGCAGTAGTTCAGACCATTCACGTTAATTCTGAAAATCTTTAGCCTTTTAGTTACTCCTTATTTCCTGACAGTACCCATATTCGCTTTCCCGAAGGAGAGGAACAGGATTTTAAAAATGCCATAAAGTACTACCAGGGTAAAAATGATGGCAGCACCTGAAGGGATGTCGTAGATGTACGAGAAAGCGAGTCCTGCTACAGAGCCCAGAAATGCGAAAGCGATCGAGTAGAACATCATCACATCAAATCTTTTGGTAAAAAGATTGGCGATTGCCTGGGGAATAGTCAGCAATGACATTACAAGAATTATTCCTACCACCCTTATATTCAATACGATAGTTAATGCCACAAGGCTAATGAGCAATGCATTGAAAAGGCGGACAGGGGCGTTGTTGGTGAGTGCGAATTCTTCGTCAAACGAAACGAAAATGATCATCCGGTAGAAAACCAAAAAGAAACCAATGACAAAAACCGACAGAAAAAGGAGAAACAGCAAATCGCTTTTCGAAACAGTGAGGATATTTCCGAAAAGATAGCTCATTAAATTAGGGGCATAACCGGGAGTCAGGAAGATAAAAATTATTCCCAGCGCCATGCCTAGTGACCATAACATTGCAATGGCAGAGTCTTCCCTCAGGTCTGCTTTTTTGGTAAAAAGTTCGATTCCAAGTGCCGAGAGAATTCCAAAGGCGATTGCGCCGGCAATGGGATTAAAGCCAAAGTAATATCCCATTCCGATCCCCCCGAATGAGGCATGGGTGATCCCGCCGCTGATAAACACGATACGACGTGAAACGATGTATGTTCCAATTATTCCGCAGGTTATACTTGCCATTAAAGCAGCAAGGAATGCATTTTGGAAGAATTCAAAGCCGAACAGGGCAAAGAGGTTTTGCATCAGGTTAAATGTTTATGTAAAACGGTATGGGGGATATCTCCGTGAGAGATGATCTGTATCGGACATTCGTACGATTTTAAAAGTTCAGGTGTTACCTCATTCCCTGAATGGTAATGTAATGAACTGTTTACACAGGCGTATGATTTGACGTAGGTGGAAATGGTTCCAAGGTCGTGTGATACCAGCAGAATGGCTAATTTATCATTGAGAAGTTTCAGCTTTTCATATAACTCCCGTTCGAAACGGTTATCGACATAGGTATTTGGCTCATCAAGGATCAAAAGTTTTGGGTTGTTAACCAGGGCACGGCACAGCAATGCCCGCTGGATCTGGCCGCCCGACAGTTCCCCGATCGCCTTATTGCGTATACCTGAAATCCCCATTTCATCCATCAGCTGATTGGACCGTTCATTTTCCTCCCGGCTGTAACGTCCGATCAGCCTTTTCCGGGACATCAATCCTGACCGTACAACATCATAAACCGAAACCGGGAATTTGCGGTCAATGTTATTGATCTGAGGAAGATAACCAATGCGGTGAGCGTTCCCGCCGACCATCGATTCTTCGAAAATAATTTCACCGGCCATCGTTGGGATTAACCCAAGCAATGCTTTTAAAAGGGTGGTTTTTCCCCCACCGTTAGGCCCGATCACACCTATAAAGTCGAATTGCTGAATCGTGAGATTCACATCCCTCAATACGATATTTTGCCCGTATCCTGCCGATAAATTGCGGATTTCGACTAATGTGTCCATAATCGTTAGTTTATTGTACCGTTTCTGAGAGTTTCGTAGCTATTTCAATCATCTGTCCGGGCCAGTTGTAGTCGAGCGGATCTATTTGAACGATCCTGCTTCCGGTCTCCTTCGCAATGATTTCTGCATTCTCGGTATCAAACTCTTTTTGAATCAGTATGCATTTGATATTGTTTGATTTTGCTGTCTCGATAACTGTCTGAAGATGCTTCGGTGACGGAACTTTCCCTTCAAATTCGATGGAAAGCTGTTCCAGACCATAGTCACGGGCAAAATAGCCTAACGCAGGATGAAAAATAATGAATTTTTTTGACGCGGCGGAAGCCAGTAAACGGGTCACTGTAGAATCAACTTTTTGAATTTCAACAAGAAGTATATTTAGATTTTTCTGATAAGTATCGCCGTTTGCGGGATCAATCTGCATCATACCGTCAAAAATATTCTGCGCCAAAAGGCGGGCAGCTTTTGGCGAGGACCAGATGTGGGGATCAACGCCCTGCAGATGAACATGATCCCCGTGATTTTCACCCGTGTGGTTCTCATCTTTAATCAGATCGATCCTTCTCGAAGTGACAAAGACCTGGAGTTGGGGATTCGACGATCTGAAGTTTTCGAGCCATGCCTGTTCAAAACCGAGGTATCCAACCGAGAAATAGGCCTGGGCATCACCAAGGAGCATAATCTGTTTGGGAGTGGGGGCATAGGTTTCGGGTCCTACACCCGGAGGGACAGTCACTTCCACCTTCCATCCCGCTCCGACGATTTTATCCGCAAAATATTTTAAGGGCAGAATGCTGACAAACAATACTTTATTTCTGGATTTGGGAGGTTGGGACGAACATCCTGAGATCAATATTCCTATTAAAAGAGACAACAATAATCTTCTCATTACTAATTCTTTAATTCTTCATTTCTTTTTTGGGAGGCACCGGATCATAACCATGCGTCCCCCAGGGATGACATTTTAATATTCGCCTTGTGGCCAGATAAATCCCTTTTATCGGACCATGTATCTTTAACGCTTCCACCGCATATTGGGAGCAGCTGGGAATGTGACGGCATGATGCGGGAGTCAACGGTGAAATGGCATATTTATAAAAATAGACCGGCGCCAATAATATCCTGATCAATATCCATCTGATTCCCAAAATCACCTTCTTAAACATCTACTTTTTTACTTTGTATAAATCGTCAATCTTCACGACCTCAATTGATGTTGAATCTTTAAGTGTCTTGGAAATCAGTCCGTACGGCGCCACGATAATTTCATCATCCTGGTTAAGCCCTTCCAAGATCTGAATATTTGTATTATCCTGAATCCCGGTTTTCACCTTCACCTGTCGTGCTAACCCTTTTCTGTTAACAAAAACAACTTCAAATTGTTCGGGTTCCTTTAGCGTCACCTTCTCCTCTTTAGGTTCAGACCCCTCAACTTCCGATTGGTTTGTCTCTTTTTTTGAAGCCCCGTTTCCGGCCCGTGTGGTTACTGCCTGTATCGGTACGGAGATCACC
Source organism: Prolixibacteraceae bacterium (assembly GCA_023251475.1). GTDB lineage: Bacteria > Bacteroidota > Bacteroidia > Bacteroidales > Prolixibacteraceae > JAAFHB01. The sequence goes on along the minus strand of JAHEYS010000186.1, from coordinate 6,034 downwards.
CCACGCCGGGTTTCCGTGCGGATTTCAACCGTGGCAGACATGCCGGGCAGAAATGGATAACGGTGTGGATTGCTGACAAGAAGATCATTGTATGAATCCTGCAGCAGAAAAATCTTCACATTGAAATTGGTTACCTGATCGGTGGAGGTTCCCGCAACATTGGCTGAACTGGCGATTTCGGTCACCAGGCCACTGAATTTTCGCTTCATATAAGCATCAATCTGCACATTTGCAGTATCCGATTTTTCGACATTTACAATATCATTTTCATTCACTTCAACCTTCACCTCCATCCTGGAGAGGTCTGCAATGGTCATCAGTTCCGTCCCGGCAAACTGGTTGGTACCCACCACTTTTTCCCCTTGTTCAACATTCAGTTTGGAAACAGTCCCGGAAATGGGAGAGTAAATCTTTGTTTTAGTGAGATTTTCCTGCGACTCACTGAGACTCGATTCTGCACTTTTAACGGCATACCGGGCGGCCTGAACCTCGGCCTGAGCAACTTTCCAGGCCGCTTCAATGGTTTCAAAATCCGATTTCGCAATGGTATTCTTATCAAAAAGCTGTTTTGATCGTTTGTAATTGAGCTCTTTTTCAACTAATTGTGCCTCAGCTTGTGCCAGCCGCGCTTTCTGGCTGTTGAGTGCAGCTTCAAGGCGGTTCCGGTTCGAAATATAAATATCAGGGCGGATGACAACGAGTAAATCACCTTTTTTTACTTCGTCTCCCTCTTTTACAGGAAGTTCAATTATCTCTCCTGGTACTTCAGGACTGATCTTTACCAACATCTGGGGCTCGACTTTCCCGTTTGCAGTGATAATTTCAGTAATATCTTTCTTCTGAACCTTTTCGGTAGCAACATTCAGGGCTATCTCCTTGCCAAACCACCCCGCTTTTTTCCCTGCAATAAGCACTACAATCAATATGATCCCTAAAATACTGATATAGAGCAATGTGTTCTTTTTCTTTTTCATCTGTGAATAATTACTATTTTAATCATTACTGCCGTCTTCGCGAATACTGATCCTGAATTACAGGGTGTTTATATGAATAAAAAATGTTCTGATCATTCAAATATACCGGGTCCTAAAATTACAAATAATTATGAACCTGTAACAGAATGTCTGTATATAATCAACAGATCGTATACGGATTGGGATAACCGGAATAAAAATAAATTTTTTAGTAACCCGCACATTTCAAAGTTGACAAACTGAATCATCATCTTTTAATTTGATGAAATAGCCATGATAATTGAATCACAAACCGATAATGATAATCATCTTCAATCATGGCTATTAGCTTCGCTGATCTTCGATTCCATTTGGCCTTTAAAAAACAAATTATTATCAAATGAATATAATATAGTCCGGTATTTTTTCCCTTTCAACATTTGTCTAAAATGACTATTCAATTATGGTATCCAAATTCCCGGAAAGTAACAATTATTGTGCTATCACTATTAATACACGGATAGTAGAATCCGATAATCTGCGGAGGTTATTTTGTGGCTAATTGTCAGGTATTCAACAAAAAAAAGTAATAATTATTTAAAATATTCGTTAAAAACTGAAACCTTTGTTTTAGAAAATTCGTTTACCGTATCAACACCAATAAACTATCACAATCTGTTCAAATAATCACGAATTTGAAGATTTTCGATTTATGCAGATTATTTTTTTGGCGATGAAATAGCTTTTAAAAATTTTAAGGGATGATTTCACATGGTTTAACGATTGTCATTAATGAACTCAAAAAGCATTTTGAAGATGCTTATGGTGTACCGGCATCGAATGATGAGGTCCGGTCCGGTAATCTCGCTGAAGGAGTGGTTGGAGGCGGCAATAATGTTGGTGTAGCCAGGGACAAGCTGATTCTCTCGGTTGTAAATATCAGGGAGGAGAAGGCGCTTAAGAATCTCCCCAATTATGTCCGTAACGATACCACGCTAAGAGCTACCTACGAAAATCCCCCTGTCTTTCTCAATTTTCAGATACTGATTACAGCCACACATTCCAGTTATAACAATGCATTGCTGGTTCTGTCGCGTACCATCCGTTTCTTCCAGTCAAAAAATGTCTTTACCCAGGATGATGTCGCTCCCGCTTCCATCACCGGAAATGCTCCTCCGAATGCGCTCGACCGGCTCGAAAACTTTAAAATCATTTTTGATCTCTATTCACCTTCTTTGGAGGAAGTCAATCACCTATGGGGGACATTGGGTGGTAAACAATACCCGTTTGTTATCTATACCATGCGCATGCTCGATCTGAAATTCAGAGCGGTTTACAATGAGAGCGGTCTTATTACCGAAGTGGTCAGCGAATTTTATCATAAAAATAATCCATGATATGGCTGAAAGGATCGTTATCGGATATAAGCGTCTTTTTGATGTGCAACTGCTTCACCATTACTGGTTGGATGAGGGATCTGTCCTGTTTGATACCCTTCCCGGGAGCAGAAAAACCAAACTTCTGTTAAATTATGACTCGCGTCGTTTTTTGGAAGTTAATCCCACACCCTGCACATCAAATATACTCAAAGGGCTGAAAGGTGTTTTTAAACAGACATCGACGGGCTTTCTTGTGGCGGTTCCCAGGTCTGTAATTATTCCGGACAATGAGGTACTTACTTTTGTGATTACTGTTAAGGATGCCTCATTCTTTAACTATACCGCCTTAACCCTGATGAACCGGAAGATTGTTGAATTGGTTAATTCAGCCGAAGACAAGCTGTACCGGTACAAGGAGAACGTTCCTGTTTTTTCGAACCTTACCGGTGCAATAAGGGGTGTTCCTCCAAATAAATCACTGTTTCTTTCGGGGGAAATTCCGGCTTCAGCGTCTATGGATAAGGCAGAATATCTGAATATTGCAGCAGGAGCGCTCGTGCAGTTGATCAGTAATCAGCCTGGAGCCGCTACACAGCAAATCAATGCACATGCCTCCAAAATGCCTGTCTTTGTTCATCAGAATGATGCTCCTCTTCTTGTTCCGCCGGATGGTTTGACTGGAGTGCCTGACAGGGGCGTTTTACTCTCTGACCAGATTCCCGACAACGTATTTGGAGTTATTAGTATCACCGCAATAAATACGGTCGATACTGATTTTAGCTGTACCATCGCTGGTATTGCAAAAGAGACAGCTCCTGTTTTTCAGCTCCGGTTTAAAAACAGATCAGCCTATTGGAAGTACCTGAATAAAAATACGGGGGCACCGGTGTCAGAAAGCAGCTCACCTTTACCATTTACCTCAACAGGAAATGCCGGAACAAAAAGGAAACCGGGAGAGGCATTCGTGAAGGTGAAATATGAGGATGATGACCCATTAAAAAGAATAGAAAAAATTTACACTGAAATATTTGATTAAGGATTCAATTCATCACTTTAAATTTAATGACTATGGCAACATCGTACAAGACCCCAGGGGTTTATGTTGAAGAAATCCCCAAACTACCACCATCTGTTGCGCAGGTGGAAACGGCTATTCCGGCGTTTATCGGCTATACTCAGATCGCAATGAATCTGGCTCCCGGTGATTTGAATAGTGTTCCCAAACGGATCGGTTCGCTCGTGGATTATGAACACTATTTCGGCGTCGGTCCATCCCCCGCTGTGACAAAAGTAAATATTAACGATGCCAACACTTTTGTATCGGCAACAGTCAGTAATAAATTTTATTTGTACGATAGTCTCCGCATGTTTTATGCAAACGGCGGAGGTGATTGTTATATTGTTTCTGTCGGAGATTATTCTGCCACGGTTGATGATCCCGCTTTTACGGCCGGCATTACAGCTATTGCCAAGGAAACTGCACCAACTATTCTTCTATTTCCGGATGCTGTAACCCTTGACGATTCCAAAATTGCAATTGTACAGGCTGCTGCATTGACTCAGTGCCAGGATTTGCAGGATCGGGTAGCGGTGATGGATGTCAGGGAAAATGATGCATTGGGTGCAACTTTCAGGAATAACGTGGGTATTAACTACCTCAATTATGGTGCAGCATATACCCCATGGTTAAAAGTGAATCTTCCCAAAAATGTGACTTATAATGATGTGAAGGGTGTCATTTATCGTTCCGGAGTAGCCACTACTCTGGACGGCCTGACCAGCGATGTTGTCATTCAGAATGCCATTTCCGATTTAAACAAGGCATTTGCTGATGTGGCTAATATCGATGCAAAAACGAAACTCCTCAGTCCTCCAAATGGAAATTTAAGGGTTGCCCTGAATACCCTGAGTGCCACTTTTACCGGGATTGGCGGCAATACGAATGCAAACCTTAAAGCTGTATTTGGCTATTATTATTCCATTGCCGCCCAGATTGATAAGTTCATCAAAGCCGCAGATCCTGCAGTTTTGACCCTGGCAGCCTTAAAAGCAGATGTTATTGCAGCAGTAACTTCGAATTTCAATCCTACGTTTAAAAAAGTTGTGGGTCTGGAAACAGAAACGGCTGCTAAAATTGGCACTTATTCTGCCACAAATACCGCCACTACATTTGTCGAAGCAAGCTGGACCGGCGTGATCGGAGCCGCAGCAACAGCTTTAATACCACCCACAGCAGTTACCGATTCCGACAAACGTTTGTTCTCATTTAATAATCTTCTGCCGCTGTTCGAAGAGATTAACCAGGCTTATCTTACCCTGATTACCGGCGCAGCCTCATCCTATACCAAAAAGCTCGATGAGTCGCTGGCCCTTCGCTTTCCAATCTACAAATCAATCCTTGCAGGTGTAGGCAACAGTATGACCGGCATGCCACCAAGCGGTGCTGTAGTTGGAGTCTATGCTGCTACAGACCGGACCCGTGGTGTCTGGAAAGCGCCTGCAAATATCAGCCTTGCGAATGTGATTTCACCATCCGTGATATTTACAAAAACCGAACTTGAAAATCTGAATGTGGATTCAGTTGCCGGAAAATCGATCAATGCCATCAGGTCGTTTCCCGGAAAGGGGACCTTAATCTATGGGGCACGCACATTGGCCGGCAATGACAACGAATGGCGTTACATTAGTGTGCGACGTTTCTTTAACATGGTGGAAGAGAGCACTAAAAATGCCACCGAAGCGTTCGTATTTGAGCCCAATGATGCCAATACCTGGGTAAAGGTCCAGGCAATGATCGAGAATTTCCTTTCGACGCTTTGGCGCCAGGGGGCCCTTCAGGGGATAAAACCGGAACATGCCTTTTATGTCGCGGTCGGGTTGGGTAAAACCATGACAGCCCTCGATATTCTGGAGGGACGGATGATCATCGAAATCGGAATGGCAGTGGTTCGTCCCGCAGAATTTATCATCCTCAGGTTCTCTCATAAGATGGCTGAATCGTGATCCGAAATTACGCTTAAACAAATTAATCTTTCATTCAATTTTCATAAAATCTAAAATAAACAGTTATGGCACAGCAATATCCGTTACCGCGTTTCCATTACCAGGTTGATTGGGGCGGCGTTAAGATCAGTTTTACCGAAGTCACTGGTATGGATCAGCAGGTCGAAGTGATTGAATACCGGCACAGCGACAGCAAGGATTTCAGTAAGATCAAGATGCCCGGGATGCGAAAATACAGTAATCTCACCCTTAAGAGGGGGAAGTTTGAGGGTGATTTCGACTACAACAACTGGATGGATGAGATCTCCAATAACCGTTCGGGCGCCCGGCGTGATGTGGTGGTGAGACTGATGAACGAGAAGCACGAACCGGTTGCAGTTTGGAAAGCAGTCAACTGTTTTCCTGTGAAAATCACTGCGCCCGACCTGAAATCGGATGCCAATGAAATTGCCATTGAGTCGATGGAGATTGCACACGAAGGTCTTAGCCTGGTTCGTTAATCATGGCCGATGATTCACCATATTATCCGCCATTAGGATTCTATTACAAAGTGGAATTTGGCATCAGCGGCAATAGCAATGATGTCAGATTTCAGTCTGTATCAGGATTATCGGTTGAGTACGAATACGAAAACTTCAAGGAAGGTGGTGAAAATCGTTTTGAGCACAAGTTACCTGTGCGAACCAGGTATGCCGATCT
>JAHEYS010000185.1 GCA_023251475.1 Prolixibacteraceae bacterium | reverse complement strand
CAAAAGCTTTATCGGGACCGTAAATTGCCTCCCCGAATTTTCTTGAAATCTTGGATTTTGGACCAATATATCTTGCCATGTGATTTTACGTTTAAAGTACCTGTTAATTAAACACGACGACGTTTAGGAGGACGACATCCGTTGTGTGGCAAAGGAGTAACATCGACGATCTCAGTTACCTGAATTCCGACATTGGCCATTGCACGAATAGCAGACTCGCGTCCGTTTCCCGGTCCTTTGACGTAAACCTTAACCTTGCGTAAACCAAGGTCAAAAGCTGTTTTGGCGCACTCCTCAGAAGCCGTTTGGGCTGCATAAGGGGTATTCTTTTTTGATCCTCTGAATCCCTTTTTTCCTGCCGACGACCATGATATAACTTCACCATTGTTGTTGGTCATCGAAATAATGATATTATTAAAAGAAGAAGAAACATGAGCCTGTCCGACAGCCTCAATATTCACTACCCTTTTCTTTGATACTCCAGTCTTTTTTGCCATTTCTACTTAAAATTATTTAGTGGCTTTTTTCTTGTTTGCAACTGTTTTCTTCCTTCCTTTACGGGTTCTGGCATTGTTTTTTGTACTCTGCCCACGAACCGGTAAACCGATACGGTGACGAATACCACGGTAACATCCAATATCCATTAATCGCTTAATAGAGATCTGATATTCAGACCGTAATTCGCCTTCCACCTTGTAACTTTCCGTAATAACCTTACGGATTGCCCCGAGCTGCTCATCATTCCAATCGCTAACCTTGATGTTTTTATCAACGCCGGCTTTCTCTAAAATTAACTGTGAGCGGCTGCGGCCTACCCCATAAATATAAGTCAGGGCAATCTCGCCCCTCTTATTATTTGGTATATCTACGCCAACTATACGAGCCATATTCTTATACGAATTTAAAATCTTTACAAAATTAACATATTATCCCTGACGTTGTTTAAACTTAGGATTTTTTTTGTTGATAACGTAGAGACGGCCTTTACGGCTGACAATCTTACAATCTGCACTACGTTTCTTAATAGATGCCCTTACTTTCATATTCCTACGTTTTAATTTTTGTATCTGAAAGATATTCTCCCTTTGCTCAAGTCGTAAGGAGACATTTCAACCTTCACCTTGTCACCAGGCAGGATTTTGATATAGTGCATGCGCATCTTACCCGAGATATGGGCCGTGATGACATGACCATTCTGTAATTCCACCCTGAACATTGCGTTCGACAATGCTTCAATTATGGTTCCGTCTTGTTCTATAAATGCTTGTTTTGACATAGAAACTAATTACTTCTCCAAAAATCTAAAATGTGTTGAAAGACCTGTAAACTCTCACTTTTCGCCTGACGGGCGATTCAAAAAACGTCCACAAAATTAATGAGAGATCGGATATTGTAAAATATCCTGTTTGAAAGATACCCTAACGACAGGGAGATTAATTTCCCCGAAGGTTTCGTTTTGCCGCGCTTGTAAGCCAGCAGATAAATGGCAAACAATCATAACGAAACAATTTCAATCGGCGCCCTCCTTCCCGTTACCGGGGAAAAGAAAACCCATCAGAAACAGAGCATATCTTAAAACGTTGATTCTCAAAAACCTTTCACAGAACGCATCAGAATAATTCCTTGTTACATCGAATTACTGCTGATTATATAATGCTTTTCAGCTAACTGGCAAAACAAAAGCTAATATCTCCCGATCGGGAGATCAGCTTTTTAAGCACCGGTACGTCCTTTAATACGTCCCGATTTTAATAAACCATCGTAATGGCGCATCAACAGATGACTTTCAACCTGCTGAAGTGTATCAAGAATAACACCAACAAGGATAAGCAGTGATGTGCCTCCAAAGAAGTGTGCAAAACCCGAATTTACTCCAAGTCCCATCGCAAAAGCGGGAAGGATGGTAATTAAACCAAGGAATATAGATCCCGGCAGAGTGATTCTCGACATGATGGTATCGAGGTATTCCGAGGTTTTCTTACCCGGTTTAATTCCGGGTATAAAACCGCCGTTCTTTTTCATATCGTCTGACATCTGGTTAGGATTAACCGTAATGGCAGTGTAGAAATAGGTGAATACGATAACCATCAAAAACATGGTGATATTATAAGCGAAACCGGTATAGTCGGAGAATGACGACATCAACCTGCTCATTGTTTCAGAGCCAAACAAACCGGCGAGACTAATTGGCACGAACATAATTGCCTGAGCAAAGATGATTGGCATAACGCCTGCCGCATTAACCTTGAGCGGAATATACTGACGAACGCCGCCATACTGACGATTTCCGACGATCCGTTTGGCATACTGAACAGGAACCTTTCGGGTACCCTGAACCAAAAGAATTGTGGCAGCGATAACGAACAGGAAGATAATAAGTTCTACAATGATCATGATAAAACCTTTACCCTGTTCAGCCAGTCTGCTCGCAAACTCCTGTACCAGTGAGTGGGGAAGTCGTGCAATAATTCCGATCATAATGATCATGGAGATACCGTTTCCGATCCCTTTATCAGTGATTCGTTCACCGAGCCACATGATAAACATGGATCCGGCTGCCAGCACGATAGTTGAGCTAACATTAAAGGAGAAACTACTCATTACAAAAGCGGATTCAGGAAGCTGGAACCGTAGGTTGGCCAGGTAAGCCCAACCCTGAAAGACCAGGATGATAACTGTTAGATAACGTGTCATCTGGTTGATCTTACGGCGACCCGACTCGCCCTCTTTTTGTAACCGCTGAATGTAAGGAACAGCAAAACCCATAAGTTGGATAACGATCGAGGCGCTGATATAGGGCATAATTCCCAATGCAAAAATTGAGGCATTGGAAAAAGCACCCCCTGAGAACATATTCAATAATCCAAGAATCCCGTCTGAAGTCTGACTTCTTAAAGATTCAAAATTTGCAGGGTTTGGGTCAATGCCCGGGAGGATCACAAAGGAGCCAAAGCGGTAAACCGCCAGCAGCAACAATGTCATTCCCAGTCTAGACCGTAAATCCTCAATCTTATAGATGTTCTTAAGAGTCTCGATTAGTTTTTTCATCCCGATTAAAGTATTTCAGTAGTACCTTCAAGTTTCTCAATTGCCTCTTTTGCGCTCTTTGAAAAAGCATGTGCTTTAACGTCCAGTTTCACTTTCAGCTCACCCTTTCCAAGGATCTTAACCTTGTCATTCTTCCCGGCAAAACCGGCATCCTGAAGTGACTGAAAATCGATAACGGTAAGGCTGCTTTCTTCAGCCAACGTCTGTAAAGAACTAAGGTTGATGCCTTTATACTCAACCCTATTCACATTTTTAAAACCGAATTTTGGTACGGTACGCTGAAGTGGCATCTGACCACCCTGAAAACTACGTTTTGATTTGTAACCTGACCGGGATTTGGCCCCTTTGTGTCCACGGGTTGATGTACCACCATGTCCGGAACCTTGCCCGCGGCCGATACGTTTCTCTTTTTTCGTGGAACCCTCTGCAGGTTTTAAATTATGCAATTCCATATTTTAAGAATATTATTCGTTAACTTCTTCAACCCTTAAAAGGTGTTGCAGTTTTCTTACCATACCTAACACTTCCGGGACAGCCTCGTGTTCAACCGGCCGGTTTAACTTTCCAAGTCCCAGAGAAGCCATTATTTTCTTTTGAGCCTTAGTAGCGCCTATCGCACTCTTAAACTGTGTAATACGAACTTTTGCCATTTTAGTATAAATTATCCGTTAAACACTTTGTCCAGAGCCAATCCACGGTGTTCTGCCACGGTATAAGCATCGCGTAATTCGAGCAATGCAGCAAACGTAGCTTTCACCAGGTTGTGAGGGTTAGACGATCCTTTTGACTTTGCCAGGATATCATGTACGCCAACACTTTCAAGTACGGCGCGCATAGCACCCCCTGCCTTAACTCCGGTTCCAGAGGAAGCCGGTTTAAGTAAAACATTGGCTCCGCCAAATTTGGCTTCTTGCGTGTGAGGGATTGTTCCGTTAATAACGGGTACCTTCACGAGGTTCTTTTTTGCAGCGTCCACGCCCTTGGCGATGGCAGCTGTTACTTCACTGGCTTTACCAAGACCCCAGCCTACAATTCCGTCTTCGTTGCCCACAACGACGATAGCTGAAAAGCTGAATGTTCTACCTCCTTTGGTGACTTTTGTGACGCGGTTAATTGCGACTAACCTGTCTTTAAGCTCGAGATCGCTGGTTTTAACTTTTTTAATATTTTTCGCCATAATGCTTAGAATTTTAAACCTCCTTCACGTGCCGCTTCGGCAACTGCCTTCACACGTCCATGATACAAATAACCGCCACGGTCAAATTTAACAACACTGATACCGGCGGCAAGGGCTTTTTCAGCAGCAAGCTTTCCAACAAGGACCGCTTTCTCTGTTTTTGTTCCCGCAACAGCAACAATATCTTTACTCAATGAAGAAACTGACAATAAGGTTTTTCCCGCTACATCATCAACAAACTGCACATAAACCTGTGTATTGCTGCGATATACGCTTAAGCGGGGAACCACGTTAGTACCCGAAACTACTTTTCTGATTCGTTTACGGATTCTTTCTCTTCTTTCTAATTTTGTGAGAGCCATAACTATAAAGTCAATTATTTTTTAGAAGCCGTCTTACCAGCTTTACGACGAAGTTTCTCGCCAACAAATTTAACACCTTTCCCTTTATACGGCTCCGGTAAGCGGAATGACCTGATTTTTGCCGCAACGTGGCCGATCAATTGTTTATCGACACTGTTGAGGGTGATAATCGGGTTAGCGCGCTTGTCCGTAACAGCTACAACCTTCACTTCGGGCGGGATCTGTAAATAGGTATGGTGAGAAAATCCCAACACCAGGTCCAAAACCTGACCTTGTGATTCGGCACGATAACCTACCCCAACAAGTTCCAGTTTTACTTCATAGCCTTTCGACACTCCTACAACCATATTGTTAAGAAGTGAACGGTACAAACCATGCATGGCACGGTGACGTTTTTGTTCAGTTGGTCTTTTTACCACCATCTGAGTTGCTTCAACAGCAATTTCAAGATCGGTATCGACTTTCTGAGTAAGTGTTCCCAGCGGACCTTTAACAGTCACCAGGTTCTCCTTGCTTACGTTTATCGTAACTCCGGCAGGGATTTCAATTGGTAGTTTTCCTATCCTTGACATTGTAATTCCTCCTTAATTAATAAACATAACATAAAACTTCACCACCAACATTCAAATCTTTGGCTTCCTTATCGGTGATCACACCTTTGGAAGTTGAGATAATAGCCACACCAAGGCCGTTTAATACACGTGGTACATTATCTGTATCGCAATATTTGCGAAGACCAGGTTTTGAAGCACGTTTCAGCGATTTGATCGCTGAGGTACCATCGGCAGGATGATATTTCAGGGCGATTTTAATACTTCCCTGATAATTTACCTCGTCGTCGAATTTATAATTGAGGATATACCCTTTTTCCTTCAGAATTTTGGTAATCTCTTTTTTAATGTTCGACGCAGGTATTTCCACGACTTTATGCTTTGCCTTAATGGCATTTCTAAGTCGGGTTAGATAATCTGCAATAGGATCCGTCATCTTTGCAATAAATTTAAACGATTACCAACTAGCTTTTTTAATTCCGGGGATCAATCCGACAGAGGCCATTTCACGGAACTGAATACGTGAGATACCAAACTGGCGCATATATCCTTTAGGACGACCTGTCAGCTTACAGCGATTGTGCAACCGGGTAGCAGAGGAGTTGCGTGGCAACTGGCTCATTCCGATGTAATCTCCTTCAGCCTTAAGACGGGCTCTTTTCTCAGCATACCTTTCAACAAGCTTTGCGCGTTTTACCTCGCGGGCTTTTAATGATTCTTTAGCCATATCAATTAATTCTTTTTAGCGTTCTTGAAAGGTAATCCAAAATTCTTAAGTAGCGCGTAGCCCTCTTCGTCAGTATTGGCGGTAGTCACAAAGGTGATATTGTAACCATTCATCTTGGCTACTTTATCCAGTACAATTTCGGGGAAAATGATCTGTTCGGTAACGCCGAGGGTATAATTTCCACGTCCATCGAATTTATCTGAGATACCTTTGAAGTCACGAATACGGGGGAGAGCGATACTGACAAGCCGTTCAAGAAACTCGTACATCTTATCACTGCGAAGGGTAACCCGCACACCGATAGGCATTTTCTTACGAAGTTTAAAGTTGGCAATATCCTTTTTGGATATTGTAGTCACTGCTTTCTGTCCGGTGATGGTTGTCAGTTCTTCAACTGCCACCTCCATAATTTTCTTATCCGCAATAGCAGCACCAACACCTTGGTTGATGATAATTTTCTCGAGCTGAGGGACCTGCATGACGGATTTGTATCCGAATTCCTTCTGCATTACAGGAATGATCTCTTCGCGAAATTTCTGCTTTAAAGTAGGTATGTAACCCATTATTTAATCTCCTCCCCTGATTTTTTTGAATAACGAACCAATTTCCCGTTTTTATCAAGGCGGCGGCCAATGCGGGTTGGTTTCCCGGTTTTGGGATCTTTTAACATCAGATTAGAAACATGAATCGTAGCTTCCTGTTTGATGATACCACCCTGCGGACTTTTAGCATTGGGTTTGGTGTGTTTTGACACCAGGTTTACCCCCTCCACGATAGCGCGGTCGTCTTCACGGACAACTTCCAGAACTTTACCTGACTGTCCTTTTGAATTGCCGGAAATCACAACTACCGTGTCTCCTTTTTTTATGTGTAACTTTTTCTGCATAGTCTGAATAGATTAAAGTACTTCAGGAGCTAATGAGACGATCTTCATAAAGTTGTCACGTAACTCGCGGGCAACCGGACCGAATATACGGGTACCCCGCATTTCACCGGCAGCATTGAGTAACACAACTGCGTTATCGTCGAACCTAATATACGATCCGTCAGCACGGCGTACCTCTTTGGAGGTGCGCACGACAACTGCCTTCGAAACAGTACCTTTTTTCATGTCACTTCCAGGCAGGGCATTTTTAACAGTCACGACAATTTTGTCTCCAACAGTGGCATAGCGCTTGCGGGTCCCTCCTAAAACACGGATGACCAGGGCTTCTTTAGCGCCGCTGTTATCTGCGACTGTACAACGTGATTCTTGCTGTATCATGGCTACTTCGCTCTTTCTAAAATTTTAACTAATCTCCAGCCCTTCTGTTTCGACAGCGGGCGTGTCTCCATTATTAACACGGTATCACCGATATTGCAGTCATTTTTATCGTCGTGTGCATAGAATTTGGTGGTCCGGTTTACAAATTTACCATAAATCGGATGTTTCTCTTTTCCCTTTTCTGCAACAACAATGGTTTTTTCCATTTTATTACTGACAACAACGCCAATACGCTCTTTCCTTAGATTCCTCGTTTCCATAGTCCTAATTAATTTTCAAGTTGACGTTTACGTAATTCGGTATTCAGGCGAGCGATATTTTTCCGGTTAAACCGTATTTTCATCGGATTTTCGAGAGGATTAATGCTATGATTTAAACACATGCGGATATACTCCTCTGTTGTAATAGAAATCTTTTCGATGATTTCAGCAGTTGTCAGCTCTTTGATCTCAGAATTTTTCATTATTCAATAATTGAAGATTCAACAAAATCGCGTCTAACAACAAATCTGGTAGTCACAGGCAGTTTTTGGGCTGCCAGACGTAGTGCCTCTTTGGCAAGATCAAACGGAACTCCTTCGATCTCGATGATGATGCGTCCGGGTGTAATGGTGGCCACAAAACCTTCGGGAGCCCCTTTACCCTTACCCATACGAACCTCTGCAGGTTTTTTGGTAATTGGTTTATCGGGGAAAATACGGATCCAGATTTGGCCCTGACGCTGCATATGACGCGTTACCGCGACCCTGGCTGCCTCTATCTGGCGGCCGGTTATCCATGCTGTTTCCAGGCACTTTATTCCAAAAGAACCAAATGATAACTGATTTCCGCGCTGTGCGTTTCCTTTCAGTTTGCCCTTTTGTACTCTTCTAAATTTTACTTTTTTTGGTTGTAACATCTTGTTTTGCTTTGTCGATGGTTACTTTTTACGTTTTTTAAACCCCCCTTTACCGGGTGCCGGTGCAGGACGGTTTGGTCCACGTTGTTGCTGTACAGATTGTCCGACATTTGGAGAGAGGTCGCGTTTGCCATAAATCTCTCCACGGCAGATCCAAACCTTTACACCAATCAAACCTGTTTTAGTCAACGCCTCGGCCAACGCATAATCGATATCGGCTCTAAGGGTGTGCAAGGGGGTTCTTCCATCTTTATACATCTCTGAACGGGCCATTTCAGCGCCATTCAAACGTCCGGAAACCTGAACTTTAATCCCTTCGGCGCCCATACGCATTGTAGAAGCAATTGACATCTTTGTGGCGCGACGGTAGGCAATTTTACCTTCCACCTGCCGGGCGATGTTACTGGCTACAATCTGAGCATCCAGTTCAGGACGTTTGATTTCAAAGATATTGATCTGAACCTCCTTTTTAGTGATCTTCTTCAGCTCTTCTTTGAGCTTGTCAACCTCCTGACCACCTTTACCAATAATAATACCAGGTCTTGAAGTGTGAACAGTTATGGTAATCAGCTTCAGCGTGCGCTCAATGATAATCCTTGAAATGCTGGCTTTTGAAAGCCTTGCATTCAGATAACCCCTGATTTTGTGGTCTTCAACCAGCTTATCACCATAATCGTTACCTCCGAACCAGTTGGAATCCCATCCTCTGATGATTCCAAGCCTATTTGAAATCGGATTTACTTTTTGTCCCATACTATTATTTCGTATTTTCTTCTACAACATTTTTACTTGCCAACCGGACAGTTACGTGGTTCGAACGCTTGCGAATACGGTGTCCGCGACCCTGCGGAGCAGGACGTAACCGTTTCAGCATGCGGGCAGAATCCACAAAAACTTCCTGCACGTATAGGTTGCTCTCTTCAAGTCTAACCCCTTCATTTTTTGCCTGCCAGTTGGCGATAGCTGAAAGAAGGAGTTTCTCTACTCTGCGTGAAGCCTCTTTCGAGGAAAACTTCAGAACGTCAAGTGCACGATTTACCGCCATTCCACGAATCATATCGGTAACAAGGCGCATCTTACGTGGTGAAGTTGGGACATCGTGCAGAACAGCCTGAAATCTGGCGGCTTTTGCTTGCTTAAGCAACTCAGCGCTTTTCTTTTTTCTAGAACCCATCTTGGTACTTTTTACTACTATTATACATTTCCCCGTTCATGGCTTATCGTTTTTTGTTACCGCCATGTCCCCTGAAGGTACGGGTAGGAGCAAATTCCCCTAATTTATGACCAACCATATTCTCAGTAACATATACAGGGATGAATTTATTCCCGTTGTGTACTGCGATGGTGTGACCAACAAAATCAGGCGAAATCATCGAATGTCTTGCCCATGTTTTTACGACTGACTTCTTATCTGCTTCATTAAGAACCAGAACTTTTTTCTCTAACTTAAAGTCAATAAAAGGGCCTTTTTTAAGCGAACGACTCATAATCTACTTTTCTTTTATAATTAGTGATTACTTTTTCCTACGTTCAATGATATACCTGGTAGAAGCTTTCTTCTTCGAACGGGTTTTAAATCCTTTCGCAAGTAATCCTTTACGCGAACGTGGGTGACCACCGGAAGCACGTCCTTCTCCACCACCCATTGGGTGATCGACAGGGTTCATAACAACACCGCGGACACGTGGACGACGTCCCTGCCAACGGCTTCTACCGGCTTTACCTGATCTTTCAAGGCCATGGTCTGAGTTTCCGACGGTACCTACCGTTGCACGGCATGTAACTAATACCATACGGGATTCGCCAGAGGGGAGTTTAATGATGGCATATCGTCCTTCACGCGAGGTGAGTTGTGCATAAGTACCGGCTGACCGGGCCATAATGCCTCCCTGTCCGGGATGCAACTCAATGTTGTGAACGATAGTACCAAGAGGTATTTTGGCTAATGGAAGTGCATTGCCGATTTCGGGAGCGATGTCTGCACCGGAAAGAACGGATTGTCCCACCTGGAGACCATTCGGTGCAAGCATGTAACGTTTTTCCCCATCGGCATATACCAAAAGTGCGATGCGAGCCGTACGATTGGGATCATACTGGATCGAATCCACCCGTGCAGGAATACCATCTTTCTCTCTTTTGAAATCGATAACACGGTATTTCCTTTTATGCCCTCCACCTATATACCTCATTGTCATTTTACCGGCGCTATTGCGACCGCCGGTATTCATCATGGGCCTTAACAATGATTTTTCAGGTGTGTTGCCAGTTGTAACGGTCTCAAAGGTACCTGCAATCTTGTGCCTTTGTCCCGGAGTTACTGGTTTTAACTTTCTAACTGCCATCTCTTACTTTAGATATTGCTGTAAAAATCAATACTTTCTCCTTCGGTTAACGTAACAATCGCTTTCTTGTAAGCATTCGTACGTCCGGATATAACCCCGCCTTTTGTAAAGCGTGATTTCAATTTCCCGGCATACACCATCGTATTGACGGTGCTAACCTTAACGCCATAGATCTCTTCCACGGCCTTTTTGATGTCGTGCTTGTTTGCCTTCTTATCTACCCTGAAACCGTACCGGTTATACTTCTCCGATAACAGGTTCATTTTCTCGGTTACGATAGGGCGAATCAAAATATCAACCATTGTCTTGCGCGTTAAATCTTAAATAATTCTTCAACTTTATTCACAGAGCTTTCAATCAAAATGATTTTTTGAGCCCGCATTATCTTGTAAGTACTTAAATCTGAAGCATTTACAATCTCGACGTTCTGTAAATTTCTGGATGACAAATATATATTTTTATTTCCTTCCGGTAACACGATTAATGATTTTTTATCACCAATCTTCAGATTATTCTGAATTGCCACAAATTCCTTCGTTTTTGGGGCGTCAAAAGAAAAATCTTCCAGAACTAAAATATCACTTGCCTGTGCTTTATAGGTCAAGGCAGATTTACGTGCCAGCTCTTTAAGCTTTTTGTTGAGCTTGAAACTGTAATCCCTTGGCTGAGGTCCGAAAATACGACCACCACCACGGATTGTACCAGATTTTCTGCTTCCTGCACGTGCTCCCCCTGTCCCTTTCTGACGTTTAATCTTACGGGTTGATCCCGCAATTTCGCCACGATCTTTAGCTTTGTGGGTTCCCTGACGTTGATTGGCCAGGTATTGCTTCACGTCGAGATAAATCGCGTGATCGTTGGGTTCAACCGCGTAGATGGCTGCATTGAGCTCTACGTTTCTTCCGGTTGCCTGCCCTGCCTGATTAATGACTGCGATTTCCATTACTTCAAGAGAATTAAGTATGAACCATTAGCTCCTGGAACGGAACCTTTAACAATCACGAGGTTGTTCTCAGGAATAACTTTCAGAACCTCGATGTTCTGAACCGTTATTTTAGCGCCTCCCATACGTCCTGCCATACGCATTCCCTTGAATACGCGTGAAGGATAGGATGAAGCGCCTACAGATCCAGGTGCACGCAGCCTGTTGTGCTGACCGTGTGTGCTCTCGCCTACTCCACCAAATCCGTGGCGGCGCACAACACCCTGAAATCCTTTTCCTTTTGATACCCCCGTGATATCAATAAAATCTGATGGCTCTAACATATCAACTGTAATGATATCTCCAAGCTTCACATCATCTCCGAAACCGCTGAATTCTACGATTTTCTTCTTCGGAGCAGTACCGGCCTTTTTAAAATGGCCGATCTCGGGCTTTGTCGCATGTTTCTCTTTCTTATCCAGAAAGCCTAACTGAACCGCTTCATAACCATCCTTTTCGATGGTTCGAACCTGCGATACAATACATGGACCTGCCTCGATCACAGTGCATGGGATGTTCCTCCCCTCAACACTGAATACGGAAGTCATTCCGATTTTTTTTCCAATTAATCCTGGCATTTTTTACTGATTAAGCAGTTTTTAATTACACTTTAATTTCTACCTCGACACCACTTGGCAACTCAAGCTTCATTAGGGCATCGATCGTTTTAGCTGTGGAACTGTAGATGTCAATCAGCCTCTTGTAGGATGATAATTCAAATTGTTCCCTCGATTTCTTGTTAACAAAGGTCGCTCTCAAAACGGTGAAAATTCTCCGGTGTGTAGGAAGCGGTATAGGACCACTTACAATTGCACCAGTCGATTTTACTGTTTTGACAATCTTCTCGGCCGATTTGTCAACGAGGTTGTGATCGTACGATTTCAGTTTAATTCTGATTCTCTGACTCATGATAAGAACGTATTATTGTGTTGTTTTATAACAAATCTGTTCTGCCTTTAACACCTTCAAGAACTGCAAGCGCAATATTCTTGGGTACTTCGGCATAATGTGAAAACTCCATGGAAGATGTTGCACGACCGGAAGAGAGGGTACGTAAGGTTGTTACGTAACCAAACTGTTCAGCAAGCGGAACTTTTGCTTTCAGAACACGGGCTCCGAATTTGGAATCCATGCTTTCGACATGCCCCCGACGGCGGTTAAGATCCGAAACAATATCACCCATGTAATCATCAGGCGTTACCACTTCAACCTTCATAATTGGTTCCAGCAGAACCGGTTTCGCCTTTGAAGCTGCATTTCTGAAGGCCTGTTTGGCGCAAAGCTCAAATGAGAGTGCATCGGAGTCAACCGGATGGAAAGATCCATCGGTCAAGGTAACTTTCAGATTCTCAATCTTAAACCCGGCCAATGGGCCATTATTAAGTGACTCTTTGAAACCCTTTTCGACTGCTGGGATAAATTCGCGTGGAATTGTTCCCCCCTTGATCAAATCGACAAACTGCAGACCTGATACACCTTCGTCAACAGGACCCACCTTGACGCTTATATCGGCATACTTGCCACGTCCGCCACTCTGCTTTTTAAATACCTCACGGAGTTCAACTTCTCTGGTAACAGCCTCTTTATAGGATACCTGAGGGGCGCCCTGGTTACATTCAACCTTGAATTCACGTTTGAGACGATCGACGATAATCTCAAGGTGAAGCTCACCCATCCCGCGGATAACTGTCTGACCACTGTCTTCGTCAGTTCTCACCTGGAAGGTTGGATCTTCTTCCGCCAGTTTCTGCAACCCGTTCGATAATTTATCGATATCGTTCTGAGTTTTTGGCTCAATCGCTATACCGATAACAGGTTCAGGGAATGTCATCGATTCAAGAATGATCGGATGGTCGAGACTACAAAGAGTAT
>JAHEYS010000184.1 GCA_023251475.1 Prolixibacteraceae bacterium | reverse complement strand
CCCGGAAATTTTAAGCTTGTCCGGCGTGGGGTGATTGTCAATTCAGACTATATTAAGGAGTTCAGGAAGTATTTCAGGGGAAAATATATTCTGGTACTCGACGATGTGAATCGCACGAAGTTAGAAACCGGTCGCTCCTATTCCGAAGAAATAAAACTAATTTTCAATCACTAAGCAATAAATTGAACTTCTAGCCGTAATTTTGTCTGAAACACTAAATACACAAAACCATCATCCCGTGAGATATCTGTTGTACATCCTGCTTTTTCAATGTTTAACCGTTAGACTGGTCACTGAGTCTGCATTCGGACAAGTCACAGGTAATCCTGAAAAGATAGCGCTTCAGATTGTGAAAAAAAATAGGGTCGTGTTGGATAGCATCAGTCAGTTACTCGTTGTTTTTAATGAAACACCCGATCAAAATTCGGCTGTACTGGTGGCGATGGAGAAAAGAAATAAAAAATGGCGTATGATTTTTGCCCCGAAGAACGTTGGTGTCGGGCACAAAGGATTCGCTGCCCCTGGTGCAAAGCGTGAAGGTGATCAGCAGTCGCCTACGGGGTTTTTTCGTTTGGGACAATTGTTTTGCTACGATAACGCCGTCAATACGAGCATGCCCTTTATTCAGACTACCTCTGAAGACAAATGGATTGATGATCCTGATTCAAATGATTATAACCAGCATGTCAGGGGAGCCACACGGGCAAAATCTTTCGAAAATCTGAAAATCGGCAGCGATGAATATAAATATTGTATGGCAATCGGCTATAATATCCACCCGGTCGTGAAAGGTTCAGGTAGCGCCATATTTCTTCATCTTAGCGCGGGCGAGAAGCCAAATCCAAGTGCCGGTTGTGTT
This sequence comes from Prolixibacteraceae bacterium, assembly GCA_023251475.1. GTDB lineage: Bacteria > Bacteroidota > Bacteroidia > Bacteroidales > Prolixibacteraceae > JAAFHB01. The sequence goes on along the minus strand of JAHEYS010000184.1, from coordinate 12,391 downwards.
GTTGTAACCCTGAAGGATATGGAAGAGCTGTTGAAATGGATGAAACCTGATTTTAAACCATCGATTATTATGGGCAATGAGCAAGTTTTAAGGTCCGGTTTAGAATGATCTTACTGATGATTCCGGACCTTTTGATTTGCTCACCCGGTCAACCAGGTAAACAATCGACAGATGCGAAATCCCGGAATGGAGACTCAACCCGATTTCGCAGGTACGACTGGTCGAATAACCGTTTTTGATCACATCAGGCAACTGAGATTTCAGGTCTCTTAATCCATGCCTGTTGAGTTCAGGAAATGAGAAACCCCGATCGCCTGCAAATCCGCAACAGTTCGTCTCCGGAACAACAACTTTAGCAGCACATTTTCCGGCCAGTTCCATTAGTTTAGCTTCCAGACCCATTTTCTTCATGCTGCAAACCGGAAATACGGTGATGGTCTCCTGCAAAGGGGTGATCGCTAAATAGGGGAGGAGATGGGTAAGAATAAACTCAACCGGTTCGTAAAGTTTCATTGCCGCCTCCATGTTTTCCTTCATCGTAAACAGACAGGGGCTCATATCGCAAAGGACCGGATATTTCCCGTTTTCACTGGCCCTGATAAGCGCAGCTTCAAGCTCATTTGATTTTTTTGCCCCCGCTTCCGTGTACCCTTTGCTCGAAAAGGCCATTCCGCAACAGAGTTGGTTTAGATTTTCGGGATAGATCACCTCGTAACCCCCTTTATTCAGTAGCTGTACCATTTTTTCGGATAGTTGCTTTTCGGCACGGTGTTCCTTTGAAACACCCATTGAACGGTTGATGCACGAAGGGAAATAAACCACTTTACGGTCTGTTTCTGATTTGAAACCCTGATTTATCGCGATTCTTTTCGCCCCTAACGGCATATAGGGATTCCAGAGGGGGATACTGTTTCCCGAAAGTGTTCTTAATCCACCTGAAATACTGCTCATAAGGGTTGTTCCCAGGATGGTGTGGAAGAACCCGACTGTTGATAACGCCATTCTAACAGCAGCAGTAACTTTGCTCATCCTGTTGGCGATCCAGAGTGCGCGGTTTTGTGCCGGACCAATCTCCTCCGCCCGGAGTGTTTTGATCAATTTTCCCGTATCAATCTTTACAGGACAACTGATGGCGCACAACCCGTCAGTAGCACATGTCTCGTTTGCTTCATACTTAAAATCCCGGTTGATAGCGGCGAGAATGTGTGGTTCCTGACCACTCCTTTTGAGATTTGCCATTTCACGGTAAACCACGATCCGCTGACGCGGTGTAAGGGTTAATTCGGCCGAGACACAGGTAGGCTCGCAGAAACCGCACTCGATGCACTTATCAATCTTTTCGCTGGCTGCAGGAATAGGCTTCAGATTCTTCAGGTGAGCTTCCGCATCGTTGTTGATGATCACGCCCGGGTTGAGCAGGTTCAGGGGATCAAACAGCTGCTTGATGCGGTTCATCAGATCATATGCCTCCTTCCCCCATTCCATTTCGACGAAGGGGGCCATATTGCGGCCGGTCCCATGCTCCGCCTTGAGCGACCCGTCATATTTGGTAACCACCAGTTCAGCCACCCCTGCCATAAACTTGCCGTAGCGTTCGACTTCGGCCTGCGACCCGAAATCCTGGGTGAAGACAAAATGGAGATTTCCCTCCAAAGCATGACCAAAAATTACCGCTTCGTGATAACCCCATTTCACTAACAGGCTTCGGAGGTCAAGCGTGGCTTCTGCCAGCCGCTGTACGGGAAAGGCAACATCCTCAATGATGACCGTAGTGCCGGTCTTCCTCATCGCCCCGATGGAGGGGAACATCCCCTTACGGATCTTCCAGAGCAACTCATATTCGGAAGGAATGGCTGTAAATTGTATGGGGATTTCTGCCGCAATGGGCTCAACAGTACTCAGGATAATGTCAATCTGTTGGTTGAGTTCCGTTTTTAATAGGGCGCGGGTCTCCACAAGGATGGCGCAGGCGCCCGGACTTAGCCTCTTAAGGTAGGAGGGCATTCCATCCTGATCTTCAACAGAACGCAATCCTGCCCTGTCAATGAGTTCGACAGCCGAAACTGGAGCTGATTTCAACAATGAAACGGCATTGCACGCCTTTTCGATATCCGGAAAGATCATCAGCGCACTTGCCCTGCATGGATGTTCAACAACTGTCCTGTAGGTGATTTCGGCAATGAAACCAAGCGTCCCTTCCGAACCAATCATCAGATGTTCAATAATATCAAACGGATCTGAAAAATCGACAAGGGCATTGAGGCTGTAGCCAGTCGTATTTTTCATCTTATACTTGCGCGCGATCCTGTCGGCTAAAGCTTCATTGGTCTTTATGGCGGCTGCCATCACAGAGATGTCGTGAAGAAGTTGCGGATGTGTTTTCCCGAATTGCTCCCTGCTCTTAACATCAGCGATATCGAGAACCGAGCCATCGGCAAAAATGATCCGCATGCTGTCGACCGTTTTGTAGGAATTCTCAGCTGTTCCGCAGCACATCCCGCTCGCGTTGTTGGCTGCAATGCCGCCAATCATGGCTGCATTAACCGATGCCGGATCGGGTCCGATCTTTCGTCCGTATGGGGCCAGTAATTTATTCACCCGTTCTCCTGTCAGTCCGGGTTGCAGCCTGATTTTTAGACCATTTTCTGCGATCAGGTATTTCTTCCAGTGATTTCCCGCAATTACCAGCACCGAATCGGAGATTGCCTGTCCCGAGAGGCTGGTACCGGCTGCGCGAAATGTCACAGGTATCGCGAGTTCAGAACACTTCCTTAAGATCAGCGAAACTTCCGCCTCGTCTTTTGCCTTGATCACCATTTTGGGGATGAGACGGTAAAAACTGGCATCAGTTCCAAAGGCAAGCGTATGAAGTGGATCGTGAAAAATCCGTTTTGGATCTATAACCGCTGTAAGCTGTTGAAAGAGTAAATGATATGTTCCTGTTAACATCGCAAATCCGGGTGTTTAGATTTCCCGTAAATTTAGGCAAATAAACCTGCAGATATTATTTACCGGAAATATAGTTCAAGGTTGTTGTATAATAAATTAATTTGATTACTTAAATATTCGCAATTTTATGGATGTAATTTATTTCTATAATTATTTTATTTGTCTTAAATCAAAATTAGAGCATTCCTGGTTTTGAAATCATACCCCGGGACCATACCCCCCCCAATGCGCTGCTTTTGATTAAATATCAGTTATATAAAAATAATTATGATTATTTAAATGCTAAAGGTATTTAATCTAAATCTAAATTAGTTACACTAAAAGCGAATAAAATTGTCTTAACTCAATTTATATCTGACTTTAATATAAGCATATATGTAAATAAGTACATGTATACCTATGTGCTGACTGCCAAATTATGCGCAACAGTTTGCACCATTGTAATTTTGGTAATGACAAATTTTAAAGTAGTTTTCAACAGAAATTGCATGACATAAATCATATGCAAGCAACAAAAGTGATTAAAATCAAAAAAATTATGCAGATGAAAAAACTAATTTTAGGATCCAGGGTAGTGCTGCTTGTTTCATTGATTACCTGGGGATGCTCAAAGCAATCAGTTGAAGTTCAGTCAGATTTATCAGCTTCCGATGAAAAAGCTGCGACGACTAGTAATGTAGTATTTGGTGGGTCAAGTAGCTATGTTGTCTTTGCGTGGAATGATCTGGGAATGCATTGTCTGAATCCCACATACGACAAAATGGTGATTCTGCCCCCTTACAACAATCTGAAAGTACAGGTAGTTAAGAGAGGTAAGGTGCCCACGGTGGTAACGACAGGACTAACTGTCACTTATTCAATTGATAACAATACCTATTCTGTTGGAAAGCAAAATTACGGTCAGTTTTGGACCTATGCTCAGAAACTCTTCGGTGTAACACTGGCGCCCAATATAGGCCTGACTGGAAATGGTCTGTCAGGAAAAATGAAAGTAGAAACAGGATTTTTTAGCGCTGAGGGGATTCCCGTAGTACCTGTTTATAACTCAGGTGTTAAAGATCCATATCAGCAGGCGACCATAACCGTAAAAGATCTTAAGGGTAAAATTGTGGCCACAACAAAAACTGTGATCCCGACTTCCGATGAGATTAATTGCGCCAAATGCCACGGAGGCGCCGGAATTGATGCATTTGATGACATATTGACTAAACATGATAAGGCTCATTTAACAGACCTGATGCACAGCAAACCTGTTCTTTGTGCCAAGTGCCATGGGTCACCCGCCCTGGGAACCACCGGACCCGGTACTTCAGGTAAATACCTGTCGCAAGCCATACACGGTTTCCATTCAACAAAAAATGCATCCTGCTATGACTGTCACCCGGGTGCAACCACCAAATGTAGCCGGAGTGCACGTCACACTGCGGCCGATGGCAATTGCGTTACCTGCCACGGTAGTATGGCCAATGTGGCCTCTACCATTGTTGCGGGAAGAATGCCATGGGTTGGCGAACCAAATTGCGTAAGTTGTCATAAAGGGGTATCGGGTGTTGACACTGGTACCGCCCTCTATAAAAACAGTCATGGTCATGGTAATTTGTTCTGCTCTGCCTGCCATGGCAGTCCACATGCGATGGTTCCCTCTTTGAATGTTAAGGATAACTACCAGGAATTGCAATACCAGGGTTCGGGCCGACCGGTTAAATCGATCGGTAGTTGTGGCGTTTGCCACAAAAGCTCACGAGGTGATTCAGAGATTAAGGAGTTTACTGAGAAACATGGGGGCTCTTCTCCTGAGACAAAGATGTCTTGCCATACCTGCCATACGGAAGTTACTACCGAAACTGCCAAATGGCCGCATTCCTATCAGTGGAAAGATTCCGGAGGCAATCCTGTGGGAATAGGTGACTAAATACCCGTTTTATCCGTAAAAAACCCTGGCAAAAGACCGGGGTTTTTTTTATGGAAAAAAGTGAAAGCCCTGACATGGTTGGTAACCATTGTCAGGGCTGAGCGTTATAGTGGAGTTAAAGGATGATATTGCTCCAAATGACTTATTTCAAGGTCGATTCCATTTAAATTGATGCAAATACAGAAGAGTTTTCATCTTCGAACTGATAAAGCAGCGTTGAGAGGTAGCGCTCACCCGTGTCACACAAAATGGTGACAATCTTTTTTCCCTTGTTTTCGGGGCGTTTGGCGACCTGAAGTGCGGCATAGACATTTGCCCCTGCCGAAATTCCAACAAGTAATCCTTCAGTCCGGGATAACTCCCTGCTGGTCTCAATTGCCTGGGCGTTGGTAACTGTAATAACTTCATCATAGATGCTGGTATTCAGTACATCTGGAATGAAACCTGCCCCAATACCCTGAATTTTGTGCGGACCAGGATTACCACCTGAAAGAATTGGAGAGTCTGTAGGTTCTACGGCAATGATCTGAACCCCGGGTTTACGGGCTTTTAAAACCTCTCCCACACCGGTAATGGTGCCCCCGGTCCCAATCGCTGCGACAAATATATCCACCCCGCCATCGGTATCCTTCCAGATCTCTTCGGCCGTGGTGGTACGGTGAATTTCAGGATTGGCCAGATTCTTAAACTGGTGCGGCATAAATGAATTGGGAATAGCTTCTGCTAGCTCTGTGGCCCTGCGGATTGCCCCTTTCATCCCTTCACTTCCCGGTGTAAGGATCAGCTCAGCTCCAAGCGCCTTCAGTAAATTCCTCCGCTCGATGCTGAACGTCTCAGGTAAAGCGATAATGAGCCTATACCCTTTTGCCGCTGCGACAAAGGCAAGTGCAATACCTGTATTCCCGCTTGTTGGCTCTATGATTACGGAATCCTTGTTGAGCAGTCCCTGTTTCTCGGCTGCTTCTATCATCGCTAATCCAATCCGGTCTTTAACACTCCCGGCAGGATTAAAAAATTCGAGTTTGCCAATAACAGTTGCTTCCAACTGGTGTTTCCTGTTAAAATTCGAAAGTTCGAGTAATGGGGTATTCCCAATTAAATCGGTAAGGTTTTTTGCAATTTTTGCCATGACATTTTGTTTTATATTTTGGATCAAAGGTGGAGCAAACTCAGTGGGTGAGCAATCCCATAAATTGCGTATTTTTCATACCCTTTTTATGGTATGCTTGTCTTGGAGTGATCCGAAAAAAGGGACAAAATTGGGATATATGATTCCGATCAGCTAATATTGCACGATTGACTTAAGAGTATAAAACCATGATGCAAATCAGAACAATACACCCGTCGGATAACAAGCCACTGGCAGTGATTATCCGCGCTACATTAACGGAGTTTGGCGCCAACCATCCGGGTACTGTCTATTACGATTCAACGACAGATGCTCTCTCCGAACTGTTCAGCAGGGAGCGGGCCGTTTACTTCGTTGCTGAGGATAACGGGAAAATTGTGGGAGGCGGGGGAATTTATCCTACTGAAGGATTACCCGCTGACACCTGCGAACTGGTTAAGATGTATCTGTTGCCTGAAGCCAGGGGAAAGGGATTAGGCCGGTTAATTATCGCGCGTTGCCTGGAGAATGCCAGGTCATTCGGATTTCGAAAGGTCTATATCGAATCAATGCCTGAACTGAAGATTGCCTTAAAGGTATATGAAAAATTTGGGTTTACGTATTTGAACGTACCACTGGGGAACAGCGGACATTTCGGATGTGAGCTTTGGATGATCAGGGAGCTGGACCGGGGAAATGGAAAAATGGAAAAATGAAGGAATTAAAGAATGAAGTAATGTGGCGGCCAGCCGCTACACTACTATTTATCCCCCGAAAATTACCAGTTTAGATGTAATACTCAATATTATTGATCCAGCCTGCCTTAATCGCAAGAATGATAAGTTCGGAGGCATTGGACACTTCCACTTTTCTGAAGATGTTCTTCCGGTGGGTATTCACGGTGTGGTGACTGATGTTTTTCTTCATCGCAATCTCTTTGGTTGTCAGTCCTTCAGCTATCAATTTCACAATTTCTATTTCGGATGCGGTAAGATATTTTGGATCTTCAGGTACATATTTATTGTCACTGCTTTCGAGAAACAGATCAAGAATTTCGTCGGAATAGAATTTTTTGGATTTTAATGCGGCTTCAATGGCCGAAAAAATTTCGTCCTTGTCAGCTGACTTATAAATGATATTCTTAATCCCAATCTTTGTCAGGGCCGAAAATTCTGATTTTGTAATCAAATTGGTAACGATCAGCACCGATAATTGGGGATGCTTCTCCTTTATATTTTTCAAATCGTCAATCCCTTCATAATCGAAATTTGCAAAATCGGTGATCAATAGATCTGCCCGGGAATTTTCAATCAATTTATTCAGATCGCTGCGGAACGAAGCAACACCGGCGAGGGAATACCTTTTATCCGCGCCAATCAAAGACCTGAGCGCATGGACCACCAGAAACTGGGAATCCGCAATAATTACATTATAAATTTTATCTGTACTCATCATCAATACTTTACAGGTTATGAAAGCCCTGGGTTCCGAAACCTTTAATGGAGTACAAGATAAGTAAAATCACCCAATTTTTACAGAGGTCATCGTCAGTGAACCCATTACTGCCTTGTCGTTGAAAAAACTGACTGATTCGTTCTCCCTTTTTAGTGCCAATGTATAAAGTAGTGGCAGGAAATGTTCGGGAGTGGGTATGGCCATTTGAACTTCCCGTCCAAGCGAGGAATAGCCGATTAATTCTTTGTGGTTATTGCCTGTTATCAGCTTTTTAAAAGTTTCGTTTGCCTGAAGTGCCCAGTCGAATCCGTATTCAGGTTCATTCACCTTGTCCCAGGCGACCATTCTCAGGTTATGGACCAGGTTACCGCTTCCGATGATCAGTACCCCCCTTTCCCTGAGTCTTGAAAGTTCCCTGGCCAATTCATAGTGGGCGTGAGGGGTCTTATTGTAATCGAGGCTCATCTCAACAATCGGGATATTGGCAAGGGGATAGATATTTCTGATCACACTCCAGGCGCCGTGATCCAGACCCCATTTCTCATCCAGCTCTACCTCTGCTTTTGAAACGAGATGTTTTGTCGCATAATCCAGCTCGGGACTTCCGGGCGCCGGATACTGTACGGCGAACAACTCACGCGGAAATCCCCCAAAATCATGGATCGTCGCAGGTTTGGCTATTGATGTAACATGTGTCCCGTTGGTTTCGTAATGTGCCGAAATACAAAGAATTGCCTTGGGTTTTGGCAACGATTTGCCAAGATTCCGCCAGGTAGTTACAAATTCATTTTCTTCGATGGCATTCATCGGGCTCCCATGTCCCACGAAAAGCACCGGCATTGGTAAGGTGGCCTCTTCTGACGAAAATACTTTATTCAGTACGCTATTATTCATCGCTTTAGATGTTATTGGAAAGAGAAGGGCCGACCACAGAAAAGATCGCCTGTCCATCATGTTATTTTATAAAAGATAATCCTATTTTCCTGTTATCGTGAAATCACTAACTCAGCGTTTTTTACCGGGTTAGTGATTTCAAAAGGCATTTGTCAATACAACAGCTTATTGTGCTGCTTGTTTAACCAGTTCAATATCACAGTTGATTTTGACCTCTTCACCAACCAGTACCCCTCCGGCTTCGAGGGCTGCATTCCAGTTCAGTCCCCAGTCTTTACGTTTGATTTTTCCCGTTACAGCGAATCCGGCTTTTACATTTCCCCATGGATCAGCCATCAGGCCACCGTATTCCACATTAAAGGTAACCGGATGAGAAACCCCTTTGATGGTAAGATTACCGGTCAGTGTGTAAAGGTCGTCTCCAAGATCTGCTAACCCATTTCCTTCGAAGGTGATTTTGGGAGAATTCTCCACGTCGAAGAAATCACCGCTTTTTAAATGGCCATCCCTGTCGGCGATCCCGGTATCAACAGATGCCGCATATAATAAAAAGTTGATGACCGATTTGGAAAAATCGCCTCCCATGGTTGAGACTGCTCCCTCAAATTCCCTGAAACTTCCTGATACATTCGAAATCATAAGGTGTTTAACCTTGAAACCTATCTTGCTGTGTGTTGGATCTACTTCCCATTTCGTTTCCTGTGTGCTCATAATTTTTTTGTATTTTTTTTGTACTGTTTTAACGATACAAAGATGCACGTAGCTGCAGGTTCAGTGGTTACAGTAATCAGAAAGATTGTGGTACTTTTAGGAAATAAGGCTTTTTGTCATCTCCCGGAACCGGGTTGGGGTAATTTCCATTCTGGAGTGGAATACCCGGGTGAAGTAAGATTTTTCGTTGTATCCCAGGTCATATCCGATCTCGGAAACAGGTTTGTCAGTATATAATAACATACGTTTGGCCTCAATCAGTTTACGGTTCTCAATAATTTCAGATACGCTTTTACGAAAATTGTTCTGGCAAACGATATTCAGGTTTCGCTCCGACATATTCAATTTGCCGGCATAGAAGGAGACCCCTTCATTGCGCCGGTAATTCTCTTCCAGGATCTTAAGAAAATTATTGAATGTGATCACCTGAGAAGCCCTGGCAACGTTATCAGCAGGGGACCTTCTTTTGCGTTCGGCGTCGATCATTGAAATCAACCCGCTTACCAGGTGTCGTATGGTTGTATGGTCGATAATTTCCTGGCAGTACTCGGCATTGATGATCCGGCACAGGTCGATAAACCGGTTGATACAGTTACCTGGTGATAGGGGTATATTGGTGGATGTAAAGAAGTTGGAATAGAAACTCAGTTTGGAATCGGGGATAAACGCGGTGTTGTAATTGAGAACCCATCCGCGTAATTCATTGCCGGGCACAAGTTTGTGCATCTTTCCCATCGAGACGTAACAGGCAACCGGGGCGTCCAGAACTTCCATCTTAAAATCGATGAAATGTTCCAGACTGCCATGGGTGACGACAATGAGCTCTTCGAAATCATGAAAATGAGAATCGTATGTTCTGGATATGATATCCTCAACGAGCTCCTTTGTCAGTTCGAATATGTGAAACGGTTTATCCATACTCTACGAATTTACGAAATTTTAAGAGATGATGTTAACCATATTTTCAAATAAGTAACATTCCCGGCGCTAAATTTTCGCAAAAGCCTGGTCCAGGTCGTTGATCAGGTCGGCTTTATCTTCCACCCCGATTGAAACCCTGATCAGTGAATCCTTAATGCCTGCCAACTCCCTTTCAGCCTTTGTGATGGAGGCATGTGTCATCAGCGCCGGGTGCTCGATCAACGATTCAACGCCGCCAAGACTCTCAGCAAGGGTAAATAATTCGAGACTTTCAAGGAACTGAACAGCTTCCTTTTCTCCCCCTTTGATCTCGAAGGAGATCATCCCTCCAAAACCGCTGGCTTGCTTTGCATTCAACTCAAATTGAGGATGGGATGGAAGTCCGGGATAATAAACGCGCTCCACTTTGGGATGTTTTTCAAGATAGCCTGCAATGGCAATGGCATTCGACTCGTGCCTTTTCATTCTTAACGAGAGTGTTTTTAATCCGCGAAGCACAAGATAACAATCGAATGGAGAAGGAACTGCACCCAATGCGTTCTGACTGAACTTTAGCTTTTCATAGATTTTCTGATCGTTAAGCATGATCGCGCCACCAATCACATCACTGTGCCCTGCAATATATTTTGTCACACTATGGACAATAATATCGGCGCCCAGAAGGATCGGATTCTGAAAATAGGGGGAGAGAAAAGTATTATCGACAATCACCAAAAGGTTATGGCGGTGAGCAATTTCGGAAATGGCAGCGATGTCGCAAACCTTTAACAATGGGTTGGTGGGTGACTCAAGCCAGATCAACTTTGTCTGTGGCAGGATCGCCTCTTCTACAAGGTGGGGATGGGCGGCATTAACGAGGCTGACGCCTAAATCGTATTTCTCTTTCCAAAGGTTAAACAGCCGCTTGGTCCCTCCGTAAAGATCATCAAAACCAATAACATGGTCACCCGGGTTGAGCAGCGTAAAGAGCAAAGCTGATTCTGCTGCCAATCCGGAAGCATATCCCAAACCATAGGTCGTCTTTTCGAGCGATGCATACCGTTTCTCGAGGGCAAACCTGGTGGGATTACTGCTTCTCGAATACTGGAACTGCCCCGGATTTTTAACCGCCTTACGGGCATATGTTGAAGAGAGGTAAATTGGAGCGACTACTTCGTTTTTGCTCCCCTCAAAAAATTCAGGTTCTTCGCCGATATGAATTGAACGTGTTTCGAATGCGTGGTTTTGATGTGTCATATGATTTGAATATTAATATGCTGAATTGATTTCGATATTACGACGCAAATATCTGAAACAATTTTAAATGATATATACCAGAGATTAGGTATATTCAAAAAACCATTTTGCTGCTAATTAAATTTTCCTTCAGAGGTGCAAAAAGGCTCAAAGTTCTGAATCATAACCTTTATTCAGCAAGTAACTGATCGATCAGTTCATTAAATTCCACTTTAAATGCCTCAAAGAATTTACCCGTTGCCGGACCGCTGAATCCTGTGTGGACTTTTCTTACCTTACCTTTCCTGTCGATAAATATTGTTGTTGGAAAAGCTGAAATACTGTTTAAGGCCGGCAAAGCCCTGGATGCAGCTTCAGTCCCTGCCTTGCCGGCAAAAAGTATTTCATATTGAATATCCAGACGTGTTTTAAGGCTTGAGAGTGATTTTTTTGCCGATTCAAAATCATTCTTCCGTTCAAATCCCAATCCGATAATTTCAATACCACGATGATGGTTTTCCTTATACCAGCCCGATAAAAACGCATTTTCATCCAGACAGTTCGGGCACCAGCTACCCAGGATCGTAACAATGACCACTTTCCCCTGGTAAGGTGGGTCGGAAAGAGAAACCAGCTTCCCCCCGAGGTTTGGAAATGAAAACGCAACGGAAGAATATCCTTCCTTGAGGTGGGAAGCGGCATAAGGATCAGGCAGCGCGGCTTTAGGGTTCCGTTTTCCTGCAATGCTGCTGGTTTGGCGCGGAGTTACAAATTCACCAACGAAAGTGGAGTCGGTCAGAAATTCACCCTTTAGCAAATAGGGGGTTGAACCGCCAAAAGCGGACAAGGAGAATTTCTTCCCTTGCACCACCCCTTCAAAAAACCGGTAATCACCCGAAATTGTCAGTATTGAACCGGTAAGCAGCGACCCCTTTTGATCGAAGTTCCCAACTGTTTTATCCGTATCTGCGGGGGTGATGATTTGGATATCCCATGACCCATTCAGGGATAGTGCGGGGGCCTCCCGACTTTCGGTAAAACGGGGCAGGTTGCCATATTCAGCCATAAACGGAACAGAATTTCCTGACTTTACCAGCTGCCCACTGAAGGAGTTTGTGGTCAGCCTGCCTTTAGAACTGCATCATACAGATCGATTGGAATGGTTACTGAGTCGTTGCTGTAAGCGACTTTCTTTAACTCAAACCGATCTTCGCCGTTGATCAGAA
>JAHEYS010000057.1:35362-49814 GCA_023251475.1 Prolixibacteraceae bacterium | reverse complement strand
GCCTTCTTCGGCATTTTGATCGCTGGTATTTTAGCGGGTAAGAATATGCTTTGGCGCTGCTGGTTTTTACCATTTTGGTGACCCTCTTTGCTGCACTTTGGGCTCAGATCATCGAAGGTTCTGCCAAATTGAAACGACCCTTTGGATATTATGGAGGAGTAGTTGGAATTCTGTTTGGATCTCTTGCGGTGTGGGCAATGGGACTGAATGGCTGGGTGATTATTGGAGTTGGTTCAGTTGTTATGCCCTGGGTGCAGGCGATAGGACGGTTACGATGTCTGGTAAACGGGTGTTGTCATGGACGGCCGAGTGATAATCCCTACATTGGAATCCGCTATTTTCATCCCCGTTCAAGGGTATGTAATATTTCAGGTTTGAAAGGAGAGTTGATTCATCCAACTCAGCTTTATTCCATTTTATGGCTCTTTTTTGTTGGCATTTTTTTGTTTTCCCTTTGGAATAAGGATGCTATTTCAACCCCTCTTATTTTTGGTTTATACCTGATTTTAACCAGTCTTGGTCGTTTTGTGGAGGAAGCCTACAGGGGTGAGGTTCAAACTCCGAGTATAAAAGGCCTTCACCTCTATCAGTGGACTGCAATCATTTCTGTTGTTACCGGAATCCTGATGACGGTCATTCAGATCGAACCTGCGGTTATTACTCCGGGCTTTAGCTGGGAGACGGCTATGGCAGCAGCTATAAGCGGTTTATTTATCTTTTTTGCCATGGGAGTAGATTTTCCAACCTCGAATGTGAGGTTTTCGAGGTTGGTTTGATGAGTAGTGGATTTATCAGGTAATTAGGTTATTAGATAATAGCAATGAGCAGAAAATTTCCATTGATTAACATTTCTCTTTTTGAATTTACCAGAAGAGTTTTCAGAGGGGGGAAAATATCCCTTAAAGGAATATTCCTGCTCCCTCTTTATTATCTCCAGATCATTCCCGCTCTCCCTTTTGAATTTATTCAATTTCTGATTTTCGGGAAAAGAATTAAAAAAACCGTTATTTCAAAAGATCCTGTTTTCATTCTGGGTCATTACAGAAGTGGCACTACCTATTTGCAGAAACTAATGGTAAGCGATAAGCAATTTGGTTTTCTGACCAACTATGATGGTTTGTTTCCAAATTCAAATTTGCTGTTTGGCAGGAGGATACACTATCTGTTTCAGGGAATTATCAATACCTTTAAAATTAAAAATCCATTTTTTCACCAGAGTAAAGTGCAACTTTCAGAACCTGATGAAGAAGATGATTATCTGATGAACAAGGCCTCTGCCTATTCAGCTTACTGGGGGCTTGTTTTTCCCAAGCGGTGGCGCGAATGGCTCAATGGTTCTCCCCAATTTTTGAATCAGGAGTATTTTAACGGATGGAAACGAGAATACCTTAAAACGGTTAAGTATGCCACATTTAAGAATAAAGGGAAGCAGCTTGTACTGAAAAGTCCGCCAAATACGGAACGGATCAGGGTGCTGTTACAACTATTTCCGCAGGCAAAATTTATTTATATCTGCCGCAATCCATATCATCTGTATTCTTCAACCATAAATATGTGGAAGAATGCCATACTGAGCTATTACAGCTTACAGGAAATTTCTGATAAAGAGCTGGATGAAATTGTATTTGAACACTTTATATATCTTATGGAGCAATATGAAAAAGACAAGGTATTAATATCCGACGGAAACCTGGTTGAAATATCATACGAAGAATTAAAAGCTGATTCATTCAATACTATTCGAACGATTTATTCCAAATTAGATCTGCCCGGTTTTGAATTGGCCGCAAATGATCTGTTGCATCAACTGGAAATAGAAAAGGAGTACCGGTACCTTGAGCATCAGTTCAGCGACAGAACACTAAAAAGGATAGAAGAGAGGTGGGGAAAATATATTCACCAATGGAAACGGTTAAGAATTTAGGTGATGAAGTTTTCAGAAGATAAGAAGTTGATGATTTGTGAGACTGCCTCTTCAGGTGTCTGAATGGTTGTAGGTACCGTTAAGTGGGGATGCAAAGGGGCTTCATACGGACTGCCGATGCCGGTAAAATCGTTTAGTTCGCCATTCAGCGCTTTCTGATAGAGTCCTTTATGATCCCTTCGCATACATACTTCAATTGAGGCATCAACAAAAACCTCAAGAAAGCAATTTGGGCCAATGATCTCCTTTGCCATTTGCCGGTCTTTTCTAAAGGGTGAGATAAATGCTGTGATGACCACTACACCGGCATCATTAAACAACCTGGCTATCCCGGCAACTCTGCGAATATTTTCGGCCCTTCCTTGGGGTGAAAAATCCAGATCGCGGTTAATGGTTAGCCTTGTATTATCACCATCCAGAATCAGGGTGCGGATCCCGGAGTTGAACAGTCTTAATTCGAGGTATCGGGCAATCGTCGATTTGCCGGAACAGGAAAGCCCTGTAAGCCAGATAACAAAAGCTTTTTGGTGGTTAAGAGCCTCCTTCTGTTCCCGTGTGACCAGAAATGATTCAATGGCCAGATGATGATCCGGTAATGAATTTTTCATTCGAAGAATTTTCAATTCTAAAATTAAATCAAATATTCGTAATAAAAAATGTAATTTTTTACCGGCTTAGTTACGGGTATAAAATAAGAGTATTACTTTTATATTCTCGGAGCAAATTAATTTTAAATCACAAATAATTGAGACTTATGCAAAACAGAAGAGAGTTCCTGAAAATTTCAGCTACAGGATCGGTCGGAATGGTGTTACTTGGTACAACCGGATGTACTCCTGGCGCTGCGATTGATCGTAAAAGTTATGGTGTTGGTATACAGCTTTATACCATTCGTGATGCCATGAGTGCCGATGTGAAGGGAACATTAAAAAAAGTATCAGACATCGGTTACAAAAATCTGGAACTGGCAGGTTATTCAGATGGTAAGTTTTATGGTTTCTCACCTGCTGAATTCGGGAAGATCGTCACTGACCTTGGGATGGTTAACCTAAGTAGTCATACCCAGGTTGAATCGGCTGCCATTTCTTTGGATAAATCAAAATTAATGGCTGATGCGCATGCTGAACTAGGTGTAAAGTTTTGCATAAAGCCCTGGATTGAAGAGGCTGACCGCAATATTGAGGCGTACAAAAAAATGATCGCTGACGTCAATGAAGTTGCTAAAATTACTAAAAGCGTTGGCATTCAGTTTGGATATCACAATCACAATTTTGAATTCAAAAACACAGATGGAATAGTTCCTTACTATGATCTGTTTTTAAAAGAAATGGATGCGGATCTGGTTACGATGGAATTAGACCTTTTCTGGGCATCTAAGGCGGGTCAGGATCCGGTGGCTATGTTTAAGAAGTATCCGGGAAGATTCCAGCTCCTTCATTTCAAGGATATGCTTACCAACCAACCACCATTCTATGAGGTGATTAAAGACGATATTTGCAGTGTGGGGGCTGGTGTTATTGATTTCAAAAAAATCCTGGAGTCAAAAGAGATTGCCGGAACGAAATACCTGTTCGTTGAGGATGATAACCAGGGAAATGGTAAACCTTTTGAAGGGATCGACACCAGTATTAAAAATCTTACCACAAAGATTTTGAAAAAATAGATTTTATTTAGTCATAAAAATTCATTAAAAAGGCTGAAATCCTGTGGATTCAGCCTTTTTAATGAATTTTCTGAAGGATTTGTTCTGCAATATTTTTATTTTCTCCCCTGATTTGTTCCATAACCTGCCTAACATCCTTCTGTAAATGCAGATTAATCAATCTTTCAGGAATAAGGTCAGTTTCTGTGATGTCCAGAACCCAATCCTCCAAACCTACCCGTTGCATAAATGCATCTATTTTCCGGTCACCGGAAACTGCCAATACCTTTAATCCCATCGCCACTGCAATAATGCAACCATGCAAAGCCGAACTGAGGACGAACTCAGACTTCCGGTACATTTTTAAAGTTTCCTCCATCTCCGGATCACTACCCTTACTGATCCGGTTATTCACCTCCCGGTAAGTACAGCCAGTCTGTTGTGCAAACAACTGAGCTGCTTTACACATCTTATCATAGACCTGTTTGCCGGCAGTACTGTAATTAACCACATGTAAAATATCATCTCCTTTTTCCTGAAGGGGTGTGATTATATTAATACTCGGGCAGGTGACCGGAGGTGGTAACTTACAATTTGAAAGATAGGAGATGGTCAATTCATCACGCACAACAGCCAGTTTACTTTTTATAATGATCTCCTCAATCAATCCTGTTGGTGGTTTTGAATTTTCCTGCTTTAAATCACAGTACCCAATCCCCCAGATACAGAAAGGAACCTTTTCGGTGATTGGCTGGAATTTTTGCCAGAAAGGGAGAAAATAATCCATCAGCAGACCCCCTCCCCCGATGATAATTAAATCATTTTCCGTGGCTTTTCTCAAAATCTTTATGGTCTCATTAACAAAAGGCTTATCACACAAACATTCAACAACCTGATGCGGATAAAGTGATTTTTGAATTCCTTTGGCCGAAAGCCAGTCGCCTATATTTGAACGGTTTGCAAATACGTGATAAATCATAATTTGGTACGGTTTTGTTTCTGGTGAGACAATTTTGGTTATATCCTGAAAGTTGTGAATATTTCTGCAAAAGGT
Organism: Prolixibacteraceae bacterium; assembly: GCA_023251475.1. Lineage (GTDB taxonomy): Bacteria > Bacteroidota > Bacteroidia > Bacteroidales > Prolixibacteraceae > JAAFHB01. The sequence continues at coordinate 45,194 of JAHEYS010000057.1, read as the reverse complement.
CCGCCCGGCCAGCTGTGCATTTCTCCCCTGTACCGGTTCAGTCCTGAAATAGCGTCATCAAACCGGAGCACCTTGCACTGACTTTGGTGCGCCCGTATCGCCTGAAGTTTTAGTTCAATATAGGGTGTAATATCCACGATGTGTTTTATTTTTTGGATCGGAGTCCATACCTCATACATCCATACGGTTGGTTTCACGGCAGTAGCGGGTAATCTTAGCGTTTTGGAGACCAGCAAAGCTGCAGCGCGGTGATCCTGATGATCTTCCCTGTCATGAGTAACATAAATAATATCAGGTTCAAAGCTGGTTATTTTCTGATGTAGCCGCTGTATGTTCTTTTTGGAAGCCTTTAACTTCCCATCCGGTTCGTGCCAGAAGTCAACACGGGAGATTTGAAGGATCTCTGCAGCAAGAACAGCCTCCTTCTCCCGGATCCGGATGGTCTCCTCCTGATCTGTACCATGCCCTCCTGCTTCACCGGAAGTGAGGTAAATAACTTCCACCGTGTCGCCCAGTACGATATGTTGCCTGATGGTGCCACCGCAGCCTATGACGTCGTCGTCGGGATGCGGGCTAAGAACAAGTACTTTTCCCATAATTATCCAATTTTATTAGGGTGTAATCCCCAATTCGTTACCCTGATATCGCGGGTTGAAAAACGTTTTTTAAAGGCTTCATCACCAAGTCCAAAGTCAAAGATACTGGCCTTTTCATCAATTGCCTTTATTAACAGTTGTCTTAGAAGTACTTCGCCCGGAGAGTGTTTTGCCATACTGATCTTATAACTTGGTTTATACCAAAAGAAACTGCCATTGTAATAAAAGCCAAAATGAAATGCGACAGGAATACCATTCCAAAGTACTCTTGTGACGCGAAGCCAGCCGGTTTCAGCCAGTGAATCAGTGACTGTTCTGTAAAATAACTGTTCATCCGGTTTCAGAAACAGGCTCGGAAAGGGAGTTGATTCCCACCTTTCGATATGCTGGTTGAAAATTTGCCCGAGCAGGGGAGCTATCTCATCCTTATTGCTAAAATGGTCAATCTGCAATTCCCCATTACGTTTAAACCATGCCTCGTGGCGGCGTAAACTCTTTTTATTAATAGCCGTGAAGACATTGGCAGGAGACTCCTTTAAATCCAGACGTGGCGAAACATATTCATTTTCCTGATAAAAGTACCAGTTATTTCTGGCGCCTATTTTTTCAAGAAATCCGGCGGTAATGGAACCTTCCGGGATATGGTAAAAAAGAAATCCCTTGAAACCGGGAATCCCATCTTTTGCCATTTGTAATATCTTTTCCATGATGGTGAAATCACCGGGATCTCCTATGAAATCAAGATAATCAGATCCCCCCGAACCGGTAAAAAATACCATGCCGCCATCTGTAAATAATGGGGCAATGAAGAACGGTTTTCCATTGGTTTCAGCCATCATCAGGGTTAACTCCCCCCTTCCAAAAACGTCCCACCAGGCTTTTTGCCAATGCCATGTGAGGAAAATTTCATCAGTTGATCCATTATGGACCAGTTCGTTCCATATTTCAGGTGAAATCCGGTTATCCTCAAATCCCTGCAGCAGATGATAATTTACCTCAGCATATCCCATGATTAGAACTGATCTGTTTTAACGGTGTGGTCACTGATCACCTGTAAGTAATATTCCTCCAGTTTTTTTATGCATTTTTTGCGGTCACAGTGGGTTACCACATAATTACGGGCATTTCTTCCCATTGTCGCCAGGGTGTCCCGGTCGGATAAGAGTTTCCGTAAGGCAAGTTCCAGGTCTGCCACGTTTTTGGGAGGCACCTGGAAACCGTTTTGCCCGTCGATAATATTTTCATCCATGCCACTTCCGCTACACCCGATGACCGGCAAACCACAGGCCATCGCCTCAAGGTAAACAAAACCCGGGCCACCTTCGTACCATGAGGGGGCTGCAAAAACATGTGCACGTGAAAGATGTTCCGGCAAGGCATCCATAGGAATAAATCCCGGAAAATCCAGTAAATCAGGAGCTTCAAATTGTCTGGCAGTTTCCCTGAGTTTCAAAATAAACGAATTTTCCCCTTTACCGAACATCTTCAATCGTAACCCTGGAATATCTTTTGACATATGGCTTGCCGCTTCAACCAATTCAGCCACCCCCTTATTGGGAACAATCTTACCTGTAAAAATAATAGTGGGGTTTGGATATTTCTCAACTGGAAGTGGTTTGAAAAATGTGGTATCCACACCCACATGAATGACTGGTATTTCTTTTTCCTGTGGCTGATAATGCTGCCTGATCCATTGCGCAGAACATTTGCTGGAGGAATAAACGGCATCTGCCTGTTGAACGCAGGTGGCTTCCATATGGATCCCAGTTTGATAAAAGGGGGATTGCATGTCAGGCCAGTCCATTTTATGACCGAACATGACCAGTGGACCATGTAACTGAATAACAACCGGAATCGAAGACCACTCCCTGCGGTTTAAAAGATACAGATACCCCTCGGCAGCCCATTCCGGGAAATCAATAATATCGATATCGAGCTTTGACTGCAACAATTCTATTTCTTCGGCAACCAACATACTGTAAGTTATCCACCTTACAATCTCTGTCATTTCAGATAATTTTTCATCCATGCCAGGAATACGTATCACCTGTATGCCGGAATCTCTTTTTTCATGGCGCTTGCCATCAGTGCTGTGGGAAATGACGTAAATGTTATGACCAAGATCTGAAAGCCCCAAAGCTTTGGTGTAAGTCTGGGTAGCGATCCCCCCATGTGCCGTTTCCGGCGGGTATTCCTGTGAAACCAGTACGATATTCATAATAATAAGGCGTTAAATCAGGTAATCAGGTTGAAGTTAGCTGTTCAGTTGTCCTCAGTTTTACCTGAAGTTGCTGGACTGTTGATAAATGCGATTTTCTTTTTGAGCAGTGTTTCGATATCAAAATCACGAAGCACATCCACCAGTTTCCCCTCTTCCAGATGCAGAATCACATTACAGGTGCTGAGTGTATCCAACCTGTGGGTGATCATAAAGGTGGTCCTCCCTTTCATCAACCTTTCCATTGCTTCCATAATCAGACCTTCCGTTTTCAAATCCACTGAGCTGGTGGGTTCATCAAGGATGAGCACAGGCGCATTTTTGATAAACGCCCTTGCCAGGGAGATTCGCTGGCGTTCTCCCCCCGATAATTGCATCCCGCGTTCACCAACCTGTGTTCCATAGCCGTCTGTACTGTTCAGTATAAATTCATGGGCATTGGCGGCAATGGCTGCTTCAATAATCTCCGCTTCTGTTGCGCCGGGCCGTCCGTACCGGATATTTTCACTCACGGAGGTCGAAAACAGTACCGGTTCCTGCAACACAAGACTAAATTGCCTGCGATAATCTGCCAGTTTGTATTTCTTGATATCTTCCCCGTCAACAAGGATCATACCGGCAGAGATGTCATAAAAGCGCATGATCAGGCTGATCAGCGTCGATTTACCCGCTCCTGTTGACCCCATTATGCCGACCCTGTCACCAGCTTTTATTTCAAAAGAGACATCCTGTAATACACTTTTATCGCTTTCATAGGCAAAAGAAACATTCGCGAACTCAAAAGAGCCCTTTACTTTTGTAAGATGAAGCGCATGAGGATTTTCATTCACCTCCTTTTCCTGATCCAATAGTTTAAATACCCTTTCAACTCCGGCAAATGAAGACTGAAGGTTGTTTATTTTTTTGCTGATACTTTGCAACGGTGTAAAAAGTTGTGCCAGATAGGCCATGATCAGGGTCAGTTCACCCAGCGTCATTTGCCCCGATTTAACATAGAGGGCACCAAAATAAATAAAAAACGCCGTTCCGACAGCAAAAATCATCCCCGTCAGAAAATTGAACGATGAACCTGTCCACGCCAGTTTCATCTGTCCCTTTACTGCCTTATCAGACTGACTGATAAATCGTTCCTGTTCATTTTCCTCCTGTCCAAAGGCTTTGACAACCCGCAGGGCGCTCAGTGACTCATGTACTACCGCCATCGCCAGACTCTCATCGTCCTTTACCTGGTTCCAGTCTTTTTTTAACCTTTTGGATGAAAGCCGTGTAAGGATAAACAATGGTGGAATAACACCTGTGGCAATCAGGGCAAACCTCCAGTTTATCGAAAACATGATAACGACCATTGACACCAGTGTAATTACAGAAGAAATAAGTGGTGAAAGATTATCTATCAAAAGTGAACGGGTGCTCATGGTGTCCCACTGGATCCTGTAGAGCGAATGGGAGATCCCTCTCTTATCGTGAAATGCCAGGGAAAGGCGCTGAATATGATCAAAAAGCAGGGTGCGAAAATTCAGGACTATTTTCTCTCCCGTGAAGGTTTCGAGTACCCAGGATACAACGCCATTCAGGTTTTCAATTAAGGCGGTAAATAAAACGATCGCCGCGGCAATAAGAATAATGGCATTAAAAGTGAAGGAGAAATTATCCGGGAAAAACATCGCTATAAATCCGGGAACGGAAATTTGACCAAATCCACTGTCAATAACCAGTTTAAGCGGAATGGGCCTTAGCAGCGCCAATGGAGTTGACAGTAGGTTCAAAAGGAAGATGACCAATATGTGTAACCAGTAAGGCCGGGCATATTGAATGGTCCTTTTTATCAGCTTTAATGTTGTATAAGTCATTAATTATTATTGATCTAAAGATTTTTGACAACATTTGCATATTCCTCTTCCGTATCATCGGCCTCCAGATATTTCACTATTCTGGGCGGATTACCTACAATAACCGCGTAGGGTGGAACATCCTCAGAAATGACCGTGCGGCTCCCAACCACACAGCCTCTTCCCAATTGTACTCCGGGCAGGATTACGGCGTCAAATCCTACCCATACATTATCGCCAATAAAAACGGGTTTGGCATCCGGCATTTCAAGAAACCTGTTTTCAGACCGGGCCAGCTTCTCCAGTATCTTCTTCCGGTTTTCAGAGGAATAAGTCGATGGATCCACCCATGAATCGGTGACCACTGATCCCCACGAGAACATACAGTTGTTCCCGATGGTAACACCTTTGTTTGCAAGAATATGTGTGGTTTCCAGTATAACATATTTACCAATTGTCACCTTTCCGTTTTCTCCAACATAAAAATGACTGTGCAGATAATTTCCGCTTGCATACCCGATTTTAAAACCCTCAGGCAGGATGGAGTGAAAGCATGTGAACGAATAGGTAGTGTCGGGATAGACCAGATCTTCCATTACCAGGTTATCCGGCAGGGCTTTGGGATACCAGTCATACTCGATATACCACCGGCCATCGTCCCTTTTCTCAATCTTCTGCGCTATCTTTTCATTCATATTTTTCCAACTTTTTGCGCCGGATTTCCGGCTACAATAAATCCGGCAGGAACATCCTTTATTACCACTGCACCCGGCTGAATAATGGCCCCTTTACCAATCCGCACCCCTTTAAGGACACTCGCATTAAAGCCAATCCATACTTCATCTTCAATAATTACCGGTTTTGATTCAAAAGATGGTCGGTTTCTTTTATTTCCGGCTGGAGACAAAGCAATGGTATCTGCAAGGCGTGAGGCTGGTGTAAGTGGATGGAAATCAGAATCTACAATATTTACGCCTCCGGCGATGAAGACAAATCGGCCAATGGTGATCTTTGTATTGCAAGCCAGTGATGCATTATAAATATACGAATAGTCGCCAATCTCAATCATACCCTGCTCTTCCGTGGCCAGGGAGGCACTTTTGATGGTCACATTATTCCCGATTATCAAGCCGCAAGGTAATTTTGAAAAAAACTGACGGAAATTGGTCGCACTGTCGGTCACACTGTTTTCGCCTACCCTTATATTTAACGGAATAGCTGAATCAGTCCAGTCACCCGGGATTTTTCCGCCGGGAATTATTTGATGAAATAATTTAAAGTTGTCGTCACTCATCTATTTTATTAATCATATCATTTAAAACAAGGTTACTGTCAAAATAGTTGCGGGCGATATCAACAGCGGCATTTGAATGTCTCTTCACGTTTTCCTGAACCGTCCTGATTGAAGATACCGCTGAATCCATATCTTTAAAAGCAAACAACCCATCTCCCTGCGGAATGAACTTCGACCATCCCGTTTCCTGAGTAATGACTGGTCTTCCTGCAGCCAGATAGCAGGCTGATCTCCCTGAAAACCAGCCGCTGACCGATTTTACATATGTCTCCTTGGCGATCCCAAATTCAGCTAAAGATGTTTTGATGAATTCAGCATAGCCGGATGAGTCGGATACCTCCCGGGCAGGCGGGAAAATATTCCAACCTTTTTGCTGCAACTTCTCCAGACTAAACTGACTGTCGCGATATAGTGGTGGATTGATGACCACATCAAATTTATGCCCGGGAAATTTTTGAGGAAGGTCTAAATATTTTAAAAATTCAACATCTTTCTGCCCCCAATCCTGGTTGTTGAATCTCAATTTTGTCCTTCCTGACCAGTTCATGATGGAGGTAAAACCAAATTTGGGTACTGATGATTTGTTGGTCCAGTAATCAAGACAAACAGGTTGCCGGGTTTTTAACCATTTCAGATTAAAATCAGGTACCTGGCAGTCAGACTGACCGATATTCTCTCCAAATGTGAAAAGGTAGTTATGGGTTTCCGTCATTTTTTTGACGGATGTTCCCTTACTACCATTTAATTCATCAAAAAGGGTAACCTGTGTAAACATCGGATCTGAATCAATCAGGATTCTCTTGGGAATTTGGGCATATTCATCCCGGACAACAGTTGAACAGGATATATTAATGAAAATATCAGCACTCCTGCAAATTTCTAGTACCTTTTTCAGCGGCATACCATAGCATTGATCCGATGCAACATCCCTGTATGCCCATCTGCCACCCAATCCAAACCGTTCCATTGACTCCTTTAAATACCGGACGGTGGATGAAGCATCATCCCATTTTGCACCTTCATTCTGATATACAGGGTACTGCATGGTATCTTCGATGTAATATACCTCATGCCCAAGCATTTTTAATCCCAGCGGATATTGGATATAATCCCAGAGTGCACCCCCTGTTGGATATAATCCAATGTATCCTCCCACGATTATTCTCAGTTTTTTCATGAAGGGGTGCTTTAATGGTTTATTAATTAAAGTTTTAGGTTGAATTTGGTTGAGTCAGGTCATATTTACCCCTTTTAAACCTGCTATTTATTCTTTTGCAATTAAATTATCTTCACTTATTAATTCTTTTTCCTGAATTAAGTGCTTTGGAATTTTTTGAACTTTAGCAGTCTGAAGGATCTCCGCTTCAGTGTTTATGGTCTTATCGATGCCCTGAGGCAGGTTATTTAAAGCTGACCACACTGATTCCAACGCTCCGGAGGCATCAGCCAGAATTTTCAGGAAAAGGATGATTGAGATCAATAAAAATGCAGAAAAGGTAAAATAGTTTTGTGAGATATAGGTCAGCGCTGAAATAATAGCTCCGGCAGCCACCAGGATTAAACCGGGTACCGAAAAAATGATGCGGAATCTTAACCTGAGCAACTGTTTACCCATCCCATGTTCCTCCACTGTTAAAAGAGACTTTACTGAAGCAAACATTCCAACCTGATTTTTAATATCCCAGCGGTCGAATTCACCACCGGTTCCCACTTTATTCAGGTTGGATTTAAGTGAACTTTCAATCAGGGTTAACCATTCATTCATAGGTCGCCACTTTTCCGACCAATGGGTAATGATCCGCGGCAGGAAAAGAAGCCTTTTTATATGAATCAAATGGTTAATACCGTTTTTCCAGAGCGTCAGTCCATTGGTGATTCGTCCTTTCAAACGGGCAACAGGCTGAATGACATGCAGAACGGTGGTCAGCATCCATAATTTGAATCGCTTATACCGGGATTTGTGATGACTGAAGTCAGCATGGGATGCGGATATCCCGGCCTGAATTATTACTATAGAAACGGAGAGTATCAATGCGGGAATTGTAAAAAGTAACATCTTCCATTCGATCCCAAGAAGGGATACAATTGAAAGGAAAAGAATTAAAAGGTACCACTCTGGCATTAAAGGATATGCTTTTAGGGTATTAGGCGCCGGCTGGTAAACCGATTGAAACAGCGCAGACCCCTGATTCCCGTAAAAAATTCTCTTTTTTCCCGTACCAAGTGGTTTGGTCAGGCCATTCCCATAGATATAACCTGTCCAGGTAAGATGGCCCAAATGGTTATACCTTTCAGGCCATTTTTTTTGCAGTAATGCTTCGGCTTTACCGTACCCTTTTTGTTGCTTCCAGTACATGCTTAGCGAATTGCGACAATGGTGCCACACAAAGGCTGAGGGATGAAAACCGATGCGGTATCCACGGGATTGTACGCGCCAGCAAATGTCTACGTCGTCTCCCGCAGCGGTATAAACAGGATCAAATCCCCCGACATCCAGCAAGACTTCCCGCCTGAATGACATATTGCAACCTGGAATATGCTCGGCTATCTCATCAGTATGCAGCACATGAACCGGTCGGCCAGGCGCATTGGCAACACATTCGGCAATAAATCCATCTGAAAGCGGAGCAATGTTTGGCCCCCCCATTCCACCAAAATCTGTACCATGATAAGCTAGGGCAAGGTATTTTAACCACTGTGGGTCAGGATAGGCATCATCATCGATATAAGCCACAATATCGCCTGAAGATTCGTAAATTCCTGTATTCCTTGCGTTACTCAGTCCACCGTTTTTTAAGTTAATAAGCTTAACATCGTAACGTTCAGCTATTTCCTGGGTTGAATCTGTAGAACCGTCATTTACCACAATAACTTCATAATCAGGATAGTCCAGTTTCACACATGCCTCCAGGGTATCCCTGATCGTGGACGCTCCGTTATAACTGCAGACCACGACTGAAAATCTGGGTAATTTTTTATCTGATTTTAGCGGAATTTCTTTAAAGACCTTTTCCACCGCATACAAGGCTTGCTTTGGATTCCTCTCCCGGTCAACCAATCCAAAGTCCCAGTCATCAATTGAGGCCCCTCCGCGCCACCATTCATCGGTCCATGAAAATACGAAAGCGCCTGCACAACCCTGTTCAAAAACAGTGCTGACCTGCCAGTCAAGGATAGCCGCCTGGCGGTCAGTCCCATTACGCAGGCTGTCAATCCCTATTTCAGCCAAAACCAACGGCTTATCGCCTATAAGATTATGCAGCCTTAACAGATAGTCTGAAAGCTTTTCTTTTGTTTCAAGGTAAACGTTGTAACAGTAAAAATCGAGAAACGGCAAATGGAGGTATTCTGTTGTGGGGTAGTTTACATAGGTAACCAGGGAGTGAGGATCAACCTTTTTTACCGCACGATATATTTTTTTTAGAAATCGGGCAATTTTTTGCTCACCGTACCATCTGACCATCGGAGCAGGTATTTCATTCCCTATGGTATAACATAAAATAGCAGAATGTGAATGACATTTTACAACAAGTTCCGTAACATTCTGAATGATTTTACGGATACTCTCCCTGCTGTCCAAAAACGCCAGATGCTGTTCCCATGGTAATCCGATCATTACTTTAAGACCATTTTCACGGGCAATGTTCAGGAGTTCAACAGGTGGTACCGTATAGGTTCTTACAGCATTAAATCCCCGCTCAGCAACCATGCGAAAATCCCTTTCTATGATATCCGGTACAGGGAAAAGATCGCCATTTTTATCCGGAGCAAAAGTGCCATATGTTACCCCCTTAATATAGAATTTCTCAGATCCTATTCGAATAAATTTACCTTCTACAATTGGATGCATACGGTTGAATATTTGTTTCAATAAGATTTCAAAAATTCAATCTTT
>JAHEYS010000057.1:0-35262 GCA_023251475.1 Prolixibacteraceae bacterium | reverse complement strand
CTGGTTAATGCCGGTAAGTTTACTTTTGGAGAGATTCATTATCTTGGACTGACGCAAATTGTTTTGGGCATTCTTGCCGGAATCTTCGTCAATCACGGCCTGCTTTTTTGGACAATCGGTTTTGGCTTGATGCACATCATTTATGGTACCGTGATGTATTACCGCTATGAACGTTAGTAAGAAATTTAATTTTCAGGAACCGGTAATAAGGGAATCTTAAAGTTCAAAATAACAGGCAATTAATTATCCCGGTTACGCAGGTATATTGTAAATCGTTAAACAGTAAATAAGATCTTGTGAAGAATCCAATTATAAACCTTCAGAAAGTATTTGAAAGCCGAATCAGGCTTGGAATCATGTCGGCACTCATGGTAAATGATGCACTGGATTTCAATGCGCTGAAGGAGCTGCTCGGATTGACTGACGGGAACCTGGCAAGCCACCTGAAAGCTTTGGAACAACAGGAAATCATTGTGGTTTCGAAGCAATTTATTGGCCGGAAGCCAAGTACAACCTACACGGCAACCAGACATGGAAAGGATTTGTTTCGCCAGCATTTGACGGCGCTTGAAGTACTAATAAACAATCAATAATTTTTTTAATCAAGTACTTTGAAATGCAAAGTACTTTTAATGCTTAGAACAATGGAAACAAAAAGTATTCAACAGTTTTTGAACAGTTACAGTGTCAAAATGATCATCGTTTCAGGATTGGCCATTTTTCTGCTTATTCCGTCGTTTTTGATTCAGGATGTTATTCATGAGCGAATTGCCCTGAGCAAGGAGGTGAAAAATGAACTTTACGCCCAATGGGGAGGAAAACAGGTGATTGCCGGTCCGGTATTAAACGTACCATTCCTGGTGACCGGGCAGGAGGAGAATAACCAGGTAATTAACGAACGTCATGGGGTGGCCCATTTCCTCCCTGAGACCTTAAAAACAGAAGGGGTTCTGTATCCGGAAACCAGGAAGCGCGGGATTTATAAAGTCGTGGTTTACGAAGGCAAGCTAAAATTGAAAGGTTCTTTTGCACAGCCTGATGTATCACAGTTTGATCTTCAAAATGCCCGGTACAACTGGGATGCAGCTTATTTCACCATTGGCGTTTCGGATATGCGAGGTATTAAAAACCTTCCCGAACTGGTGGTTAACGGACAGAAATGCAAAGTTGAACCAGGTGTAGCCGACACCGATTTATTTCAGTCAGGGATCACCATTAAAACCAATGCAGTTGACCTGAAACATCCGATGAACTTTGAAATGGAACTTGATTTAAACGGATCGGAAGACCTGTCTGTGGAAGCGCTGGGTAAAACCTCTGAGGTAGATATAAAGTCTGACTGGGCTGATCCAGGTTTTACGGGTGGATTTCTTCCGTCAAATCGGCAGGTTTCGGCAAAAGGTTTTACAGCAAACTGGTTGGTGACCCACCTGAACCGCAATTTTCCGCAACAGTGGATTGACCGGAAATACAATACGCACGATGCTAAATTGGGTGTTGAACTGCTCCTTCCGGTTGATCATTACCAAAAATCGATGCGATCGGCAAAATATGCCATCCTGTTTATTGCGCTGAACTTTATCATCTTTATTTTCATGGAAATTAAAAGCAAAACCAGGATTCATCCTTTCCAGTATTCTTTGGTTGCCTTTGCATTACTGATTTTTTACACATTGCTCACTTCCATTGGCGAACAAATCGGATTTAACTGGGCTTATCTGATTTCGGCCATTGCGGTCACACTGCTCATTTCGTGGTACACCTTTACCATTCTGCGAAATATACCCATGGTGGCCTGGATAACACTTTTGCAAACGGGCTTGTATACTTTCCTGTTTACCATCCTTCAGTTGCAGGATTACGCGCTGCTTGCCGGAAGCATCGGACTGTTTGTAATTCTCGGCATCATCATGCGCGCATCACAGGAAATTAAATGGTATTCGGAAGGATAGACCGGAAACGCTTAAAAGGACAGGTTGAAAACATATTCTATATAACATTGAATAAATCAATTAAGTAATGAAATTGAAATTTATATGAAATAGAATTATGTTAATTATTCCACACATTGTCATAATAAACATAATAGGCAGCCATGAATTCATCATGATGGGCATATCCCAGCGATTTATAACCATTTTCTGCATCCGAAAGCACATTTTTTACTCCGGTATACCCTCCCTTTTGATAGATAAAATTCATCATTGTTTGACCCAGGAGGTAATAGTCATAGTAAGGGTTTCCAGGGTAAATTTTTGTATCGTCATAATTTGGACGATGGCCAAAATTGTTCGTGGCTATTCGCATGGCCTCCTTCACCAAAGGTTTAAGCTCTGTAATCTTATTCGGAGCCAGAACCCCGTTGGCAAGGAACTCTGCAGCCCCTTCACTCAGCCAGGCAGTAGGTTGAAAACTGCCCGGATATAACCTGAATACAACTGAATGGGCAAACTCATGTCTTAATAAATGATTCCATCTGTACATATCATTCAGGGTACTTGGACTACTGCATGCCATACCCGATACCCATCCTGTTCCACCAGTATACCTGTTCGAACACTGAACACCATCACGGGCAGCTACTTCACACTCCGGACCAAATCCGAAAACCAGTTTCTCGGGAAATGAAATATTTAATAGGGATGCGTATTCTGTATAGGCAGTTTCAATAATATCGGTAAAGTCAGAAATGCAAAATGCATCCTTATCGGCGCAATAAAATTTAAAGTGGGCCGATTCAACCTGCCGCCTTCCTCTTTTCTGGCTATTGGTTTCCAGAATCCGGTAATCGATGTAACGTTTCCAGATTGTATACAAATTATCCAATGACTCCACACCTGACCAGTAAGGCGCAACAACAATTGTCTGAGAAGATACATCTATAATATCATTGTACTGCCAGCACTTGTTTACTGCCATAAATTCACCCCACATCCGGGCAATGGCAATCCCATGATTAGCGGCAAAAAGTGTTGGATCGTTAAGCGCGCTCAGTGATGGTAATTGACCGCCATAATTTATAATGGCTGATTTTGTATCGTCATCTGACAGGGTCAATCCAGCCTCGAATGCCGCCATTCCGTATTTAAACCAAATTGGGAAAGTCGTTTTCATGTAATAATTCGACAGAAACAGCTGGCACATGTAATAGATTGCCGCATGTGTTGCATCTTTAAAAACAGCTTTTTGTTCAGGAGTAAAAGGAGTTGTGACATAGATTTTCCCGTCACTCCCGATATATCCGGCATCAAATGGCATAGCAGAGGTGGGTTTTTGGCTGATGAAGGTGGTTGAATATACCGGGACAACTTCGACTCCGGCGAAAATGTTAGTTTGATAAAACGGATACCGATGAAGATTGAGGGCAAGAAGCTTACTGTCAATGCTGCCCTGAACAATTAAAGGCAGAATTTCTCCCTGAATTTCAATTGTATAGTTAATGGCGCCCGCATCCTCGGCAACAAGTGTATACGTCAGGTTTGAAGTGAAGTTATTTTGAGTTGATCCCGAAATTTGAATATTCGACCCCACTTTTGCCGAAGCCTTATCCGAAAGTGTAAAAGTGGCTATCAGGGTAGTTCTGTTGACTCCTGCAGGCATTGTGCAGATAATTCGTTGGGTAGCTTTTTCGACAATTCCGATAACGTCGTAGGGAAGTGAACTGTTATTTAGCTTTAGGAAACTGAAGGTCAAAAGATCCTTTGCGCTATTCGGGGCACAGGTAATCGAGACGGTAAAATTGGTCGTGGTGCCATCTTCAGCGGTGATGGAATAAATAACCGGAGCCGTAAAATTGTTGATCGTCAACTTATCCTGCTGAATTACTCCTCCAATTTTAACAACTGATTTTGAAGAACTGATAAAAGTTGCCTTTAATACGGAAATATCAATACCTGAGGGAATTGATATGGTGATGGTATTCCCGATAATCGTCCCCGTATAATCTTCAGGCAATGCTGAATTATCAGCTTTTTTAAATCCAAACGAGGTAAGCGACTTCTCACTACTCTTTTTAACCTCTACAGGAACCGGGCTACTACTCTTGCTGCACGAAATAGATATTAATCCTGAAAGAACAAAACAAACAAAAATTCGGGCGAAGGGGAATCGGTTTTGGACGACGATATCGAATGTCTTTTTCATTTTGCAGAAGCATAAATCAAACATTGGAATAATTTGTACCAAAAATAGAAAAAAGTTCAAAAACCTCCTTTTTTAATATGCATAATATTTATGTTCTACAACATAAGTTTATCGCAAAATCGTTTACAAAACAAAACACAATAATTTATTGATCTGTTTTGGGTTTTAATAACTATTTTTGAAAATAGATATTGACAAAAAGGCATAATGAAATGCTCATGAGCAAAAGCACGCCAAAGGGCATGAAAATTAACGAGGGTTCCCCCGATGGATCGGGGCAAGCTATGTGGCCGCTAAAAATCAAATAATTTTCAGATGAATGATTTAGAAAAGTATTTCAGACAAAACAACAAAAGACTTATCCATAAATACCTCCATTATTTTGATATTTATGACAGGCATTTCAGCACTTATCGGAATAAAGAAGTTGTAATTCTTGAAATAGGGGTTTCACAAGGGGGTAGTCTTCAAATGTGGAAGGAATATTTTGGTGAGAATGCCAGAATATTTGGTATTGATGTTGATCCAAGGTGTAAAGCGCTGGAAGAAGAGAACATTAAAATATTTATTGGATCCCAATCAGACAGGAAGTTTCTGAGAGAGGTCAAGAAGCAGATTCCTCCTATTGATATTTTGATAGATGACGGAGGACACACCATGGTACAGCAGATTGTCAGTTATGAAGAGTTATTCGACGCCATCAAAGATGACGGAATTTATCTTTGTGAAGATCTGCATACCTCCTACTGGTTAAATTATGGCGGGGGACACAAACGTAAAGGCTCTTTCATTGAGTACAGTAAAAATTTCATTGACTATCTGAATGCCTACCATTCGAAACAAAGGTCATTACGTGTGAATGAATTTACCAAATCGGTGGATTCGATTCACTACTACGACAGCATCGTTGTCATAGAAAAAAAGAAAAGGGAGGAACCGCATGCGGAGAAAACAGGAAATGTTTCTTTCGAAACTGAATATGCTGAAAATTCAGTCCAAACAAGACTATATCAGGTGAAATGTTTTTTTGTCAATACCATCAACTTAATATTACGGTTTTTCGGAATAAAATATGCATTACGTATAGGCGGCATTTTCTGGAAAAAATAACCTTTCATCCGGTATCAGATTGGTTAAAAATATTGAGTTATACCTTAAAAAGTAGCGACAAGGATGCTCAAATGACTCGTTGATTCTGCTTTTCCTAAATGTATCATAACTTTTCTGAATTCTGTTGCCAAAGTACCCACTGTCGGATACACTTTTGCATTGTAAAAACAAAGGAAATAAATTAAAATTTTTAATAATGAAAACAAGCAAAAGTAGAATCTTAGTCAGGTATTTTCTAAGGTGGTCTTTTTGTTGCTGACCATCATCGCTGTAAACTCAAATGTCAGAGCTGCTGATTATGTTGCTGATAAAGCTGTCAGCAAAGTAAAATGGGAGGGAAAGAAAGTAACCGGTTTTACACTTGAATTTGATGTAAATGCAATTAGAAAATAATAAAATCTTTTTAAATTAAAGGTGGATGTCCGGTGGGGTATTCACTTTTTTGTCCTTAAAATGAAGTGGTTTCTTTGTGTTCAGGCCTCCGGTAAAACCTTTAGCCCTTTTTCAAGATTTGGTTAAACACTCCGATGAAGGTCATTTATAGCTTTATGAGCCTAAACACCTAATAATAAAGTTAGAAGTCATTTCCCATTATCAAATTCTACTATGTTCATGGTTGGTATTCAAATGGAAGTAATTCTGAGACTCTTTGGCAACCCATGAGACCATACCAGGTGATGGTTTCTGGATCATAATACCCATTTGGTTCAATCAATGTGTATTCCGCTTTGGGAAGTAAAATCGTTCCGTTGAATTCTGAATGAGAATTAAATTTACAGGTCTGGAAGTAACTTACCTGAATCCTGTCTGCCAGGAAAAGATATTTTCGGTCATCTTCTGATACACTTAAAATGTCCTGAACATTAATTGGTTTTAGATTCGTCGCATTATAGATGGTAAAACCATTCGAAGCAAGGTATCCTTTCCAGAGTGATCTTATAAAATGCATTCTTGAACCATAATATGCCCATTTTCTTCTTTCATTAAATAACTGCTTTTGTTCTTCATCCCTACTTTCAATTTCAGAAAAGGAGTAATGTCCCTTGAAAAAAAGCGTTTGTTTTGATTTTTCAAAATGCTCCAGGAAATAGGTTATTTCATAGCCCAATAGTTTGTTTTTAATGATTATAGGTTTTGTCGAATTTGCTTCAAGAATTTTTGTTTCTGAATTATAGAAAAGATTAATATTACCCTCATTCTGTATCTCACATTGATTTGGGACAGCAAAGTCTCCCAAAAACTCATTTTTAAAAATGCGAAGCATCTTTTGTCGGGACCATTTACCCGAATTTACCGCTACTTCACTCAATTTGTAAATTACAGGGTCAAGTTTTATCTCCAGTTTGCCTGAGCAATAATGCTCAGGAATTTTTATATATCCATATCCAATGGTGCCAATAATCAATGGGAGTGATGAGAAACCGTTTGTATTCAACCTGAAATAACCCTCACTGTTTGATACCGTGCCAATCATGGTTCCCTCCAAAAAAACATTAACATGTCCAACTGATTCCAGTGTCTTTGAATCTATTATTTTCCCTTCACAAACCTGGGCATTTAATGAATGGCAGATTAACACGAGGAATATAACAAACGGAAATAATTTCATCATCTGTATTTTATGCTTTAATGACTGAAAAATACAAAAAAAGTCAATATCTCTCATTGTAAAAAGGAAATAGTACAACCTGGTTGGAAGTTTTTTTTTCATATGAAATAGCCATGATAAGAATATCACCAACCGGAATGAATTGGAACGAAGTGAAAATCTGCGAAGCAAATATTTCATCATGGCTATTAGCTTCGCTGATCTTCGATTCCATCTGGCCGCTAAAAACAAATTATTTTCAGATGAATTTCATTTTAAATCAACTCCTTCTTTTTTAAAGAAATAATATGAGAGAATTCTTTTGTCTTACTGTTGTTTCACTGTTTTGAAAGTATTTCTTGATGGTATTATTAAAAAGACCTGCCAGGTCTGAACAGGGCTGTACGCGCCTTATAAGCCCGGTTTATGCTTGCCGTCATGGCATTATATTGCCAGGCTTCATCAGCATCATATTCCGATGAACTCCAATAAGAGTACATTGTAAAAGAAAATTCCCCAATAGCGACACGATTTAAATAAAGTTTGTTGAGTTCATTTTTGCCTTGTCGGCTGCGCTCATGCTTCCGGCTGCAGATGTTGTGGCAGCTGTAATGGAGATCGCGGGTGCGGTTCCGCCTGATGAAATGATGGGCGCAGTTCCGTTCACACCGGTAACTGCTTGTCACGGAGCCAGATAATAATCCTTTTTCCACTCAACAGACCCCGACGATGATCCTTTTAAAATGGTTGTTTCTACTGTTAAGGCTTTATTTATCAAGAGTTTTCCTGTACCATTCCTGGCCTCTGCCTGGCAGGTGAACCCTTCGGGAGCCTGGGCAAAGGTGTTGAAAATATTACCCATAAGTATGATTAATGTAGTTGCAAAATGTAGCGCAATTTTGTCATGATTATTATTGTTTAATTATTTTGAATTGTTTTTGAGTACCCTGTATAGCAGGGATGACTTTCAGAACATAAAGTACCGGTGCTAATCCGGTCAGATTAATTTCAGCCACCTGCCCGGGCAAAATAGTCTGTTCATTTTCAGCAATTAATTTTCTGCCTGTCATATCATAAACCTCAATGTTAAATTCACTCCGGTTTTCCATATTAAAGTAAATATTTGGCAACGTGTTCACCGGGTTTGGGTAAACAGTAACCGACCATTCTTCAACGGTTTTTTCTGAAATTGCTGATGCGGGAATAGTTGACTGTTTCGTTAAATTTTCACCAGAAGGAAGTGTAACCCCTTTGATTTGACCAATCCTCCACCGGCTAAGATTCAATGCATTGGAAGAAAAATTACCCCCACCGGATGAAATAACAGCCCGCGGAAACTGTACCTCCTGCCCCCAAAGGGCAATTCCTGAAAATAAGAGCATGATGCAGAACAGCGATAACTTTTTAAATGGAGTTCTCAAAAGTTTCTTTTTCATAGTAGTAATAGATTTTGAATTTTCTTTGGCTAAGTTCCGACAGTATCTGGAAAACGAAGGAACAAAAGATGGAAAGCTTGCCTGAATTTTAATAAAATCATGCAAGTAAAATCTACATTTCGTTTAGGACTATCTATTGTTCTGAGAAATATAAACGGCAGGAGTTACTCCCTCAGTCCGATGAAAAGCAGTGCGGAAAGAATCGCGGTTGGGGAATCCGGAGAGTAATCCGATGGCTTCCAGGGTCATTTCTATGTTCTTCCCCTCCTTCATGAGGTTCTTGGCATGTTTTACCCGCCATTCATTCCGGTAATCTAAAAAAGATTTTTTTTTGTCTTCCCGGAAATAATAGGCAAGGTGATGTACAGGAATATGGATAAGTACGGATAATTCCGCAAGGTTGAACCCGGGATTGGTGTAAGGCTGGAAATTTTCCATGCAGGCATCTGCTTCCCGGCAGATGGATTTCAGATAGTCAGATTCAAGCTGTTTTAGGGTGGTTTTTCCTAATGGAATACCTGTTACTGCTTGTTTTTCCGGAGGTCACATTTCTCCCCGCTTTACAGGAATACGAGGTAATCCATACAGGACTTCAGGCGAAAAAAAGTAATCAAAAGTATGGCCAATAGTCCAAATCTCAAAATTGTCTGAATAGTATTTAAGTTAGCAACTTCTTTTTTGTATGTCCAGGAGGAGAGCAGATAGGGAGATGTCATTATCAGGAAAAATAAAACCGGCAACAGGTGCCACAGATCGCGTTTTTTCAAAAATGGATCATCTGTAAGATCCCCCCTGATGAAAAAATATAATGATGGCCCGATAAGAACGGATAGAACACCTGAATTTACCAATACTATCGCTGCAAGTGTAACTGATCCCGAATTCAGGAGGGCATAATAAGAGAAACTGCACAAACCCACCAGCAGGGAAAAAATGCTAAGTTATATGGTTGATTTGTTAATCCTTGCATTGAAAAAGAGGAGGATTGCAGACAATATTATTCCAGACAGCGACAAAAATAATTGCATTTAGCTCTTAATTTTATTGTAAAAATGTAAAATTCTATAAATCGCAAATCATTTTGCCATTCTATCTTCTGACTCGTTGATTCTGCTTTTCCTAAATGTACCACAACATTTCTGAATTCTGTTACCAAAGTACCTACTGTCTGGTGCACTTTTGCAGTGTAAAAACAAAGCAAATAAATTAAAATTAATAAAATGAAAACAAGCAAAAGTAGAATTCTAAGTCAGGTATTTTTTAAGGTGGTCTTTTTGTTGCTGACCATTATCATTGTAAACTCAACTGTCCGAGCTGCTGATTATGTTGTTGATAAAGGGGCCAGCAAAGTAAAATGGGAGGGAAAGAAAGTAACCGGTAAGCATACTGGTACAATCTCTTTTGAAAGTGGAATTTTAAATGTATCAAAGGATAAGGTTACAGGTGGATCTTTCGCAATTGATATGAAAACTATTGTAGATGAAGATTTAACAGATCCGGAGTGGAACAAAAAGCTGATCGGGCACCTTTCGTCGGATGATTTCTTTTCGATTGCAAAATTTCCGCAGGCCAGTATGGTTGTAAATAAAGTTACTTCAGTGTCGGATGATGACTTCCATTTCCAGGCTGACCTTACGATAAAGGGGATAAAGAAGCCGGTTGAGTTTAATGCAAAAGTCAGGGTTAATGGAGATCAACTAAGCGCCCAGGGAATCATTACGGTCAACAGAACCCTTTACGATATCAAGTATGGTTCGGGAAGCTTTTTTCAGGGTCTGGGAGACAAAATGATCAGTGATGATTTTACACTTGAATTTAATGTTACAGCAACAAAAAAATAATAAAACCTTTTAAAAATTTAAGATGGATGTCCGTTGGGGCATCCATTTTTATTTTCTCGTGAAAACAGGCTGTCTGCAAAAAGCACGGACAGCCTGTTTGCTTATACCAAAATAAATTGTCGCTTTGCTATATTAATCCGGAATGTCTACTCTTTAACACACAGGACACTATAAGCATTCTAAGGTGATTATAAAGCGCTATTTTGGTGACCCGATTGATGATTTTGCCGCACAAGCCACGATGGCGCCTTTTTCTTCCGGGGTAATCAATCCTTTGGCTGACCATTCATTAACTACTTTTGTTATTCCGTTTACAAATTCGCCATGATTTTTATAGGTTCCATTTTCTAACCCATCTATCACATCAGACATCATGGTTCCGCATGGCTCGCCTAATGTCATTCTATTCGGCACGCCATTATCGCAACCATCTATATTAACAAATGGTTCCATGTTTGAATGAAGCACAGCATCTTGGGAATCAAGACACCCATCACCATCGGTGTCAGGGTTAATGACGCATGTTCCAAACATCACATCATCAACTCCTGGAGGTTCATTCCCACAATTAACATAGTCAAATCCCCATATGGTAATCTTTTTAATTGGATTCTCGGATTGTACACCGAAATAGGTACCAACCGGTGTTCCCCCAAGAATTGAGGTATTTCCCAATAGTACTTCAGAATTACCATATATATTTATATCAAAGGTTGCCTGGTTCGAAAAAAGCGATAACAGTTTCATGCTAACGTGCGTAACATTGTCATCCGTAAATTCAATAATTAATGTTTCTGCCTGATGGTTTGCTATAACTATATGACCAGTTATACCATTAAGACCTGCCCAAATATTAAGGTCCGGAGAGGTATAAGGGGCCAATGGACCCACACGTGTAAGTGTAAATGAGATACCTGGAAGAATACTCCCTGCTGGTAAGAAACCGGTATTAGTAGCTGCATCCAGGGGATTCCAAATCCCTTCAGGATAAGCATTAGTTGCTTTCTCAAAATCCTCTGTTGGAAGTCCGGAACAAGGAAATTCTTCAGCAGTTGTAAAATAGGTAAGTGTACCAACAGTAGTAGCGCTTTTTAGCGTTAAATTTTCAGGTTCAATCGTTTTTAACTTTATTTCTTCTTTCTGACAGGATAGAAAGAACGGAGAAAATAAAAATGTTACAAGAATGAATGGGATCATCGCCCGGATGATACTATTCCAATAGTCTCTTTTTTTCATCGCTGATAAAGATTTAAATGAATTAAACTTATTTTTATCGTATGCCATGCGGTCAATAATCAAACATGGTAAATACTTGGGTTAAAGTTACGATAACGGCCAGGAGCGGGAAAAAAAGGGGGAGCAATCTATGCATCCAATTTATAAAATGGAGCCAAGAAATGGATGCCGCTTCAAATGATTCAATTCTTATGAGTCATAAAATCACTTGGGGAAACTCCTTCAAATTTTTCAAAGGTTGTTCGAAAATTATTGCGCGATGAAAAGCCTGACAGTTTTCCAATCGCTTCAAGGGTCAACTCTTCTGCCAAACCCTCTCTGATCAGCTTTTTTGCATGTTTGATTCGCCATTCATTACGGTAATCAGTGAAGGATTGTTTTTTTACTTCCCTAAAAAAATAGCTGAGGTGATGGACAGGAACACGGGTCTGCACCGAAAGCTGGGTAAGATTGAAATCAGGCTGGAGGTAAGGTTTGAATTCCTTCATGCATACATCTGTTTTCTGACCGATCGATCCAAGGTAATTGGATTCAAAATGAAATAGGTGTTTCTTTTCATACCTATTCAAAAACTTCCGTCCTCCGTCTTCTGATGTAAACGATCTGTCTGGTTCGGGTACCTGGGGTAGCCCATATAAAATGGCAGGGAAAAAGAATGGTGAGATTAACAATCCAATAAGTCCGGCTATTGATAAAATCCGTATAACATTTAAGGTGAAAAACAGTTCAGAAAAATGCATTTCAAAAGCCTTGATTATGAGAAGGATTTGGGATAACTCCAGTATCAGTAGAAATCCCAGGAATAGGAACAGCCATTTTTTCATAAAATGCTGTTTGGATAAAACTAAGGATACTTTCTTTTTTATCAGATAATTGATGAATAATCCTGAAGACCAAAGCGTATAGGCCAAAACCAGTATTGGACGCGTAAGGTATTCCAAAGCAGGAGAGAATATTCTGGCTAATAAGGTAGCCCTGTAAACCTCCATGAACCCTGCATCCTCAACAACTTTTCTGGCAACCTCAACTTTCTCATACCATGGGACAAAAGCATGAGGAATTGCAGCAATAAAGAAAATGATCATTGGCAGTAAATGCCAGATATCTTTTTGTTTCAAACGGGAATTGTCGGTCAGTACACTCCGTATATACCAGTACAACATCGGCCCAATTATATAAAGCGGGGAACAGTTAATTGCTATATTAAAAAGAAAGAGGCTTACAAAAAAGACTGACTTTGAATAAAGCAGAACGTATTGATAGAAAGCATAAAGACTAATTGAAAAAAAGAAAATACCAAGGTAGATGACTGATGTATTTTTTCTGGCGTTGAAATAAAGCAGAATTACCGAAAGGATAATACCGATTAATGAAAAAGATAAAAGCATCGCTTTTGAGTTTTCTGAAAAAACTACATCCGAACCGGATTCAACTTAATCTTACAGGCAGGGATAAACCTAAATCTGGAATTATAAATACCAACAAGTCTAATCCTCTTAAAACTGTCAGAATTGAATCAACAAGTAAAGTTAATACAAAACCAGGTTAGAATAACTCAACTTATCGGAGTAATCAGCAAATTTTTCATTAACTGCAGAATTTCCGGCTACAATCGAAATGGTTTTTTATCACTTTTTTCAGTAATGCTTTGGAAGGATACAACACCAAAGCTCACCTTTTTTCAGATTGAAGTGCATTCTTGTCCCCGGAAGGGTGGTCATTTCGCCGGTGAAAGCGGCCGCACTTGCAATACATCCTTATCGGAGTTTACCTTTACATCCTTAAACATGAAAGGGTTGTCGCTTAGCCTCAGGGGCTTTCCGCTGGTAGTGGTCACCTTCCTGAGTACCACTTCCCTGGTTCTGATATAGGGAAACTTCTCCATGTAGGAATCGTCGGTCATTTTTGGATTAAAATTTCCAAAAATGGCAGGACCCTTGTAATCCTCCTTATGATTGGAGTCATCGATACGAAGGTTTTCGATGGTGATCCTTTCCGGCATATAGCAGGTATAGCCGAAATCGTGCTGCCCGGAATTGGATCCGCCGATCAGACTGGCACTGGTTGCTTTACCACCTGCGGGGACGAAAATACAGTTGCGGATGATGAGTTCTCCCTGCCATGTGCTTCCGTAGTCGGAGCGCAGGTTGATGAGGCTCCCCCCGCGGATAGTGGAATTCTCCACAGTAAATGTCCCGCTCCCTATGGCGTTTATTCCCTGGTGTCCTAGAGTGGAGTTACGGATGGTGGCATTGGCAACTCCCATGTGGGCATCGAACCTTGAAAAGGTGCACTTGTCGTATTCAAGGTTCTTGCAGTAGTTGGACCCCAGGATTCCCCAGTACCTGTTGTCGTCGATGTCGTTCGTCTGCCTGCAGTTCACGAATGATACGTTGAGCGCCCGGTTGAGGGAGAGGTCGTAGGTGCCCATGGAGACCGTAACTCCAGCTGCACCAATCGTCTGGTACATTTTATGTCCGGTTAGGACCGTATTCCTGACCGTCACGTAGGAGCAGTCGCCGATATTGATGAAGCCGCCATAGGGTGCTCCATGGTCTCCTTCGCCGGTGATAAGGTGTTGCAGACCATCCACAAGGACATTGGAACGCCTGATTGCCATACCCCTGTTGTAGTAGGTGTACTTCGATTCTGCCCGGTTGGCTATTGTGGTGAAACGACCTCCGGTTATTGTCAGCGTCGTGTGGTCAATGGGAAGAGCGGTAATATCAGTGATCTGATCAAAGTCCCAGATAATCGGGGCATTCATATCCACTTTCCCGTTTTTGTCAGCGATAAAGATATCCGTCTGCCGCGATCCATTGTTTTGGTTTGCACCAAAGCGGATATAGCGTTTTATATTCGAATTGGTAACGGTGACCAGGCAGGTTCCGGGTAGTGCCACCCCGATTTTCTCCTGATTCCTTTTAATGGAAGATATCCCCTCAGGTTTAAAAGATTGCAGGCTGGAATTAACCAGAAAAACGTCTGAATTGCGGTTTTCGACATTGGTGTCATCAATAATAAAGGCAGCTGTGCCGAAATCAGTGTCGGTCCGGATTTGAGCCGTACGGCTCTTACCCCCGATGTAGTAGGTGGCCCCCTCGTCGGCTTTCACCAGAAGGAGGTGCTGATTGGCGAATGCATGGGTCGCAGCGATGGCATCCATATCATCGGTTTTGCCATCGCCAATGGCGCCGAAGTCACTGTAGCGGACAAAACCTTTGGCTTTAAATTTAATAACATCCTTTGGGGATACATTTATAAGTAATTCCCCATTCCCATTTATGCGTACCATGGTTTTATTCTTTTCGGATGTGATCACCACATTTTCGGGCAGACTTTTGGTTTGCCCCTGCACCATGCTAATGACACCGGGAAATAAGAAGAAAATTAAGAGCAGGTATTTCATATTTGTTAAGTATTTAGATCACGCACAAAGATCATCATAAACAGGTATTTTTCCCCACAAACGCAATTTTTTTTTGGAAGTATAAAAAAGCCAGTAAATATTTAAACTACTCTTTCAAATACTCTCTAAACAAAAAAGACCAAAATCTTTCGATTTCAGCCTTTTAAGCTCCTCAGGTAGGACTTGAACCTACGACCTACGGATTAACAGTCCGCCGCTCTAACCAACTGAGCTACTAAGGAATAATATTCTTTTGCACTTTAGACCTTATTTCTTCTAAAGCGTTGCAAAAATAGTAAGTTTTTAAGAAATGAGAAATATATTTGTAAAAAAATATGAAATAAATCTGTGCTATGGGTAAATTGAAAATTCTGGGAATCGGAAATGCGCTTGTTGATATAATGGTTTTGCCTGAAGACGACCAGATTATCAATAGATTGAATCTTCCAAAAGGGGGGATGACTTTGGTCGACGGGGAGCTCTCGGCATGTATTCAACAGGAGATCTCCCACCTGAAGATTAAGATTGCAACAGGCGGTTCGGTCGCAAATGCGATTAACGGGATCGCAGGACTGGGCACTGAAGCCGGATTTGTCGGGGCAATCGGGAGCGATGATCTGGGGCTGTTGTTTAAAAATGATATGCTCAAACGGGGAATCGAGGTTAAACTCAAAGAACTTGGCCTCCCGACAGGCCGTGCAGTTGGGTTTGTAAGTCCGGGGGGTGAACGTACTTTTGCCACTTACCTTGGCGCTGCTGTTGAAATGGGACCTGATGATATCACACCCGAACTGTTTAAAGGTTATGACCTGTTTTTTATTGAAGGTTATCTTGTATTTAACCACGCCTTAATTATGGCAGCAGCGTCAGCTGCAAAATCGGCCGGACTGTCGGTCGCGCTCGATCTGGCGAGCTATAATGTTGTGGAGGCCAACCAGGAGATATTAAACGAATTGGTTGATAATTATATCGATATTGTGTTTGCCAACGAGGAAGAGGCAAAATCGTTTACCGGTTTGCTGCCTGAGGAGGCGCTTGAGAATCTCGGAGGCAGATGTGACATTGCAGTCGTTAAGGTGGGTAAAGAGGGGGCCTATGTCAGGCAGGGAAATCAGAAATGGCATATTCCCACTGTTGCAACTACGGTCATTGATACAACAGGGGCGGGCGATTACTTCGCTGCCGGATTTCTTGCCGGACTGGCCGACGGGTTTGAACTCGAAAAATGCGGAAAGATGGGTTCATTAATGGCCGGGGAAATAATCCAGGTGGTTGGGGCCGAACTCGAGGAGAGTCGCTGGGAAGCCATAAAAAAACAGGTAGAATTGCTTTAGGCAATTCTACCTGTTTTTACAACAATGTTATTGTTCCTGTTACTTTATTGCTTTATCCTGCAATCAGAAGGAAATAGTTCTTCTTCCCTTTTTGTACCAGCAGATATTTGCCTCCAATTAAGCCGGAGTGATCAACCATTTGCTCTGGAGATTCAATTTTAACCTTATTTACAGCTACTCCGCCGCCTGCGATGGTTCTTCGGGCTTCACCCTTTGAAGGGAAAACAGCGGTTTTTTCGGCCAGCAGGTCAATAATATTTATTCCGGATGCTAAAGCCGAGCTGGCTACTTCGAATTGCGGAACGCCCTCAAAAACCGATAAAAAAGTTGCTTCATCAAGCTTACGCAGCGTCTCTTCTGTCCCTTTCCCGAACAGGATTTCAGAAGCCTCTACCGCAACCTGATAATCGGCTTCGGAGTGAACCAAGCAGGTAACCTCTTTTGCAAGCACTTTCTGAAGCTGACGCAAATGGGGGGCGAGACGATGCTCCTCAATGAGGGCATCAATTTCATCCTTTGGAAGCACTGTAAAAATCTTAATGTATTTTTCAGCGTCGGCATCCGACGTGTTTAACCAGAACTGGTAGAAGGTATAGGGAGATGTCCGTACAGGATCGAGCCACACATTGCCCGATTCGGTTTTCCCGAACTTTGTACCGTCAGCCTTTTTAATCAGCGGACAGGTGAGCGCCCAGGCCTCGCCACCGGCTTTCCGCCGTATTAACTCAGTTCCGGTGGTGATATTTCCCCACTGGTCTGAACCACCCATCTGTAATTTACAGTTTTTTGTCTCATAAAGATGGAGAAAGTCGGTCCCCTGTACCAGCTGGTAGGTGAATTCGGTAAACGACATACCCGCCATGCCACTTTCGGGATCGAGCCGTTTCTTTACCGAATCTTTCGCCATCATATAGTTGACAGTGATATGTTTGCCAATGTCGCGAATGAAATTCAGAAAGGTGAACTCTTTCATCCAGTCGTAATTATTAACCATCTCGGCGGCATTCACCACTTTGGAATCGAAATCAAGAAATTTCGAAATCTGGACTTTTAAACACTCCTGGTTATGGCGTAAAGTTGGTTCATCAAGCAGGTTACGCTCCTGTGATTTGCCCGACGGATCACCGATCATCCCTGTGGCGCCGCCAACCAGTACGATTGGTTTATGTCCTGCCAGCTGGAAATGCTTGAGCATCATCACACCGACAAGGTGACCGATATGCAGGGAGTCGGCCGTCGGATCAATTCCCACATAAGCCGAGGTAACCTCTTTTTTGAGCTGTTCTTCAAGTCCGGGCATCATATCATGAATCATGCCTCTCCAGGTCAATTCTTCAACAAAATTCATTATTCTATCAATTAAATATTTATCATTCAAAATGTGATCATCATTCAGCCATCGGTTCCCATTTTTTGCAGCAATTCATAAAGGATGGAATCCGGCTTAAATTAGCCGGCCAAAGATACAACTTTTTGTCACCCTGATGGGCAGGGTTTTTTCGCACACGTGAAAGAGGGGACTTATCTCAAACTCCTATTTTTATTAATTCTTCTCCCAGGCGATGCAACCCATCCTCAATCCTCTTGCGTTGTGCCGGTCGTGGTTTACGCATGCCCGAAGCATAATGCCAGAGTTGCCGTTCGTTTATTCCTGTAATACGGGATAATGCAGCTTTAGTAAAGATATTGCTGTATGCATTTAAGAGCGCCTCGGTGGATATTTTAAATTCCAGTTCGTAATCTCCCTTAAAGACTTCAGGGATAAAATTATTTTCTCCAAGACTGGTTTCCACATGAAACGCTATGGCCTCTTTTATATTCTTTTTCATCTCATCCAATGTAGTTGCGGTACTCACACAACCCATTAAAGCAGGTGCATGTGCACAATAATTATTACCTGTATAATATATTTCTACTACCACTTTTCCCATCTTGATCTGTATTTTAACAGCGCATCATTTAAGCCCTGCTTGTTTTAATATTGAATTTACCAAAAAATGTTCTAAATCATCATTTTTGCCATGATCAGGAATTGTTACAATCCCTTTTTTGGTGGAATGTTTATATTGTTTATGGCTCCCTTTCTGACGAATAAAGTACCATCCATCGTTCTATATGATAACAATCACCTCTTTGACTTTCTTTCGCATGGCTACTTAAACACTAAATGCAAAGATAGTGAAATAACGAACGGAACAGGGTGATTCTTAAACTAAAATTTCTTAAAATATGGAAAAATAAGAATCAATTGAATCTAAAAGCAATGATTGATAAATGACCTTTCATTACTTTGCCATGACTGAAGGCGCTGATGAGGCCCTTCAAATCTGATTGAGAAAACTAAGGGGGTAAATGGCCTTTTGATATTTACATGGGATTGACCCGATCTAAAAGAATGCCCCTGTAAATTTGATTCTGACCAACCGGAGGGGTAAGCGACCACTTTTTATTACCGGGGAATGGACCGAAGGGGTAAGTGAGCTCCTGCAAATCAGATTTAACCAACCGGAGGGGTAAATGGGCCCCTGCAATTCAGAATCTAACCAACCGGAGGGATAAGTGAGGTCCTGCAATTTTACTGCTGATCTTTCTCCACTGATCTTTCCTCAATCCTCCTCAATTTCTCCTCCGGGGAGGGGTTAGGCGAGGTCAGGAAAGCCGAAATGGAGAATTAGTGAGAATTCGTGGACCAAAAAGTCTGCCTTATGGCGGACCCTATTTAATCTGTGTTAATCTGTCCGCTAACTCACAAAAAAAGAGGTGGTAAAGAAAGACTTTGGTGCCTTTTGGTGCTTTGGTGGCGAAATGAATTTTAATTGATTCAAGGATTAACCATTTAAATGCGACAACTTATTATTCTCATTACTTCTTTTCATCTGATGATGTTAATTTTTCCAATAATTAATGTTAATTTTCAATTTTAATACATCATTCAAATGAGTCTAATCCGAATAAAAGCTTGCTTATTGATGACCCTGGTCATCTTTGTTTCAATTCATGCGCATTCGCAACATCGGCTGGTGTTGCTTCATCCAACGGTTGGTAATATCGAAAGCATGGAATGGATGGTTAAAAATAAGATCATCGATATTCCCGGGGTAGAGTTAGTTGGTGTCTATTATGCAAAAGAGGCTTACGATTATTCTGCCTCTGAAAAATACCTTAATGAGCATAAGTTTAATAATTACCAGCTTCGTAAGATTGAAGGAGAACTTAACCCGGATGATATTTATCGCGAAAACGGTTGCACCCCTGCTTTCCGAAAGTTGTTTGAAGAGTCGGGTGCCATCCTTTTCTTTGGCGGTCCCGATATCCAGGCAGCGCTTTATGGTGAGAAACAAAACTTGCTGACTGACGTAACAGATCCCAACCGCCATCTTTTCGAGACCTCGCTGTTTTTTCATCTGATTGGAGGGAGCAGGAATCCCTCATTCAAACCTTTATTATCCGAAAATCCGGGTTTTATTATCCGGGCTTTTTGCCTGGGCATGCAAACAATGAATGTTGCGGCGGGCGGAACTTTACTTCAGGATATCCCTTCGGAATTGTACCACAAAAATACCCTGGAAGAGGTTGCCGCAATGCAGGTCGAAAATCAGCACCGGAGTTATCTTGCCCCTCAATATCCCCTATCGGATCTGTTTGGAGGAATATTCCACCCCATCCGGATTGGAAAAACCGGATATCTTCATCAGATTGCACAAAAAACAGGAGCGGTCTTCCCAAAAGTTCTGAGTTATCATCATCAGGCTGTTGGCCGCAAGGGGGCAAAGCTGGATGTAATAGCTACCTCTATGGATGGGAAAATCATTGAAGGGTTGCAACATGAAGTATATAAAAATGTTGTCGGAGTTCAGTTTCATCCGGAAGCTGCTTCCCTGTACAAACCTGAAACACTGCTTACAACGATTCTCGGAACCACCTTTTCTCCGAATGACCTGCTAAAAGCGTCTAACAGCCTTAACTTTCACAAACTTTTCTGGAAAGATTTCTCTGAGTTGGTTGAATTGAGTAAGCGTCAGGGTAAAAATTAGAGACGGCGGCACTAAATTGTGCTACTCTTTGGCGGATGATTTATCAACTGCTCCTTTTCGGCTTTGAGGAAGGGGAGGATATTCGGCGCCATATTTTCGATGGGACCATACAATTTTGATTCTGCCTTTAAATTATCAGGGATAATGGTGATGGTAAAATTCTCGATTTTCAGTACAATGATCATTAAAAGACTTAGTATAAAAGCGGTTTTTAATGCCCCAAACACAGCGCCGGCCAGTCGGCTGAAAATACTGAGGGCGATAGCCTTTACGAATTTTTCGGTAAGTGTGGCAATAAGGTGAACCACAACCACAACGAAGACAAAGATTAGGATGAATGCGACCAGTCGCATGGCGTTAACACTCCAGGTAAAGTACTTCGACAACCACAACTGCACGAAACTTGAAAACTCTACAGCTGCCCATATACCCAGTATTAACGAGGCGATTGAGGCCAGTTCGACAAAAAAGCCTTTCACAAAGCCATTAATTGCCGCAGCAATGAGAATAACCACCAAAATAATATCTAACACATTCATGAGAATAAAATTCTAAATTTGCCGCAATAAATTTATGATAATTATCTTAGGTACGCCCTAATTGGCGGAAAGTTACTAATTTTAATCCGAAATATATTAATCACTGTTGTGCATGGCTATTGTTAATTCAATTATCAACTGGATCAATTACAAACGCATCTACGAAATCGAACTCTACCGGGAACATGCCAGGGAGATTCAGGAGGAGGTACTCTTTAATCTTCTGAACACCGCAAAGGGTACTGAATGGGGGGAGAAATATCATTATTCGACCACCAAATCGTGGGAGGAGTACAGGGTGAATGTTCCGGTAAGCAGGTATGAAATGATTGAGCCATTGATTAACCGGATGATTCAGGGTGATAAGAATGTGCTGTGGCCCGGAGTGATGAAATGGTTTGCCAAGTCATCAGGAACCACCAATGCGAAGAGTAAATTTATCCCCGTGTCGAAAGAATCACTCGATGACTGCCATTTCAGGGGTGGGAAGGATGTGCTTGCAATCTATTATCGTAACTATCCGGAGGCGTCGCTTCTATCGGGAAAGAGTCTGACCTTAGGGGGGAGTCACCAGATGACCAACATGAGCAACAAGGCATATTATGGCGATCTCTCAGCTATCATGATTGAGAACCTCCCTTTTTGGACCGATTTTCATCGTACCCCCCCTACAGAGATCGCCCTGATTCCCGAGTTTGAAGAGAAGATTGCCCAGATTACAAAGACGGCGATAAACGAAAACGTGACCTCTTTAGCTGGTGTCCCCTCGTGGTTCCTGGTATTATTGCGTTATATTCTCCAATATACGGGGAAATCAAATATCCTGGAGGTATGGCCAAACCTTGAATTATTTATTCATGGCGGGGTCTCCTTCGAACCCTACCGGGAACAATATAAACGGATTATCCCTTCGGAGAAGATGAACTATATGGAGACCTACAATGCCTCTGAGGGTTTTTTCGCGATCCAGGATGACCCTTCGGCCAATGATTTGCTCCTGATGCTTGATTATGGCGTTTTCTATGAATTTATCGTTGCCGGGTGTACCGAAGTTGAAAATCCGGTAACAATTCCCCTGTGGGAGGTGGAGACCGGTGTAAATTATGCCATGGTGATCTCTACAAATGGCGGTCTTTGGCGTTATATGATCGGAGATACCGTCACCTTTACTTCCAAAAACCCATATAAACTTAGGATTACCGGAAGGACAAAACATTTTATCAATGCCTTCGGTGAGGAGATTATTATTGATAATGCCGAGAGGGCGATCAAAACTGCCTGCCAGGCAACAGGTGCAATTATCAGCGATTATACCGCCGGACCGATCTTTATGAGCGAAATGCAGACGAAGGGGGCTCACCAGTGGCTGATTGAATTTAATACCCCGCCTGACGAGATGGATAAATTTACAACCATTGTTGATAAGGAATTGCAAAAACTAAATTCTGATTATGAGGCTAAAAGATACAAATCTGCAACCCTGGAGATGCCTCACATTCTGGCTGTAGCTGAGGGAACTTTTCTGGAGTGGATGCGGGAAAGGGGAAAAGTAGGGGGGCAGAATAAAGTCCCCCGATTGTCAAACAACAGGGAGTATCTCGACGGATTGATCAGAATTCATGAAAATATTATTAATAAATCAACGCGTTGATGAAGAAATCAAACAGTACGATGCATATCGCCATCGCCGGTAATATTGGCGCCGGGAAAACTACCCTGACGGGGATTTTAGCGAAACATTACGGGTGGGAAGCCCATTACGAGGAGGTGGATGGTAATCCATACCTAAATGATTTTTACCACGATATGCAACGGTGGTCTTTTAATTTGCAGATCTATTTTCTCAATAACCGCTTCAGTCAGATTATTGACTTCAGGAATTCGGGTAAGACGGTAATTCAGGATCGGACAATCTATGAGGATGCCGAGATTTTTGCCCCTAACCTGCACGATATGGGGCTGATGAGCACCCGGGATTTTGAGACCTATCACAATCTTTTCGATCTGATGGGGAAGCTGATTCAGACCCCCGATCTGATCATCTATCTGAGGGCCACTATTCCTACACTGGTTCAGCAAATTCAGAAAAGGGGGAGGGATTATGAAAATACGATCCGTCTCGATTATCTGAAGCAACTAAACCAGCGGTATGAAGCCTGGGCAACCCGGTATCAGATGGGCAAAATGTTGGTTATTAATGTAGATGAACTTAATTTTGCTGAAAACAAGGAAGATCTGAGTAAGGTTATCGACCGGATCGACGCCCAGCTGCACGGACTCTTTTAAGCATCTTAAAGTAAATCTTGGGGAATAATCGGGCACTTCGACAATAATTGATAAATTCATTTTCAAATTGCTGAATTTTCAAATTAATTACATTTTGGATTTTTACAGTTTTTTTACGCCGGGTAATACCGGCTTTTATCATTGGTAGTATTCAAAATAATTTGTACGATTATACCGGAATTGACAGTTTGGCTGGTTCAGCCAAAGGGAAAATTAATTCCGCCGGATTATCATGAAAAAAACGGATTTGGGAAGCCCCGCCGGCTTTAGCTTTGGCGAAGATATACTCACGGCAGGTTTGGCGCTTCAGCTTGCGGAGAGAAAAATTACCGGATCAGTCGGGCAGGTGGCCGCAGAAAAAATCTTAAATAGCCGGAAGGTTGTGGATGCCATAGTCGCCAATCATGAAATCGTCTATGGAATAAATACCGGTTTTGGGCCGCTTTGCACAACGATTATCTCAGAGAGCGATACCAAAAAATTGCAGCTCAACTTATTAATGAGTCATAGCGTGGGGGTGGGGGATGCCATCGAACCGAGGTTGGCCAAACTAATGATGATTCTCAAAGTGCATGCCCTGGCAAAAGGGTATTCCGGTATTGCCCTGGAGACGCTTGAGAGAATCGTATGGCATATTAATGAGGATATTATCCCAGTAGTCCCTTCACAGGGTTCTGTTGGTGCTTCAGGCGACCTCGCGCCGCTGGCCCACCTTTTTCTCCCTTTAACAGGACATGGCAGGGTGAACTATAAAGGAAAAACAGTGGAGATGGCTTCCCTTCTTAAAAGATTCGGGATGGCGCCACTTGAACTTGGGGCGAAGGAGGGTCTGGCGTTGATCAATGGAACACAATTTATCGCCGCCCATGCCATAATGGTCCTCGACCGGTTGCAAAACTGCCTGGATAATGCCGATCTGATTGCTGCCATGAACCTGGAAGCTATGCTGGGATCGGTCAAGACTTTTTCTCCCGAATTGCATGTTCTGAGACCTTATCAGGGAACTATTTACGTTGCTGAACGGATGAGGATGCTTATTGGCGAGTCTGAGATCGTCAAATCGCACAAAAATTGTTCACGGCTGCAGGATCCCTACTCACTCAGATGTATCCCGCAGGTCCACGGCGCCTCCCGGAATGCCTGGCTTCACCTGAAGGAACTGCTTGAAACCGAGCTAAATTCTGTTACTGATAACCCCATTATCCTTGAGGATGGAAGAGCGGTCAGCGGAGGTAATTTCCACGGGCAGGTACTTGCCATGGCACTGGACTATGTCACTGTTGCTGCCGCCGAACTTGGGAACATTTCTGACCGGCGTATCTATTTGTCTCTAAATGATTCGATTGAAGGATTGCCCAGGTTGCTGATGCGCGAAACGGGGCTGAATTCAGGTTTTATGATTCCCCAGTACACCACCGCTGCCCTGGTCAGTGAAAATAAGAGTTTGTGTTTTCCTGCAAGCGCTGACAGTATCCCCACCTCCATGGGACAGGAAGATCATGTCAGTATGGGGTCGATCAGCGGACGAAAGGCGCTGATGGTGATTAATAATCTTGAGAAGATACTTGGGATAGAATTGTTTTGTGCTGCGCAGGGGTTCGATTTCAGAAAACCACTTAAGTCAGGGGGAATAATCGATGAATGTCACCGTTTTGTCAGGCTGACAATTCCATTTGCAGAATCAGATCATATCATGTCGGATGAGATGAACAAGGCAATTAGCCTGGTCAAAAACAGAACTTTAATTACCATTTCAGGGAAGGCTGCAAAAAGGCTTAAAATAAATTTAAAAAACGGGTATCATGAACTTTTCGGAATTTATTAAAATATACGCCACACATCCAAATTACAAGTCCCCGACCGGAAACAGGCTGCACGCAAGATCTTGGCAGACAGAGGCCCCCCTAAGAATGTTGCTAAATAACCTGGATCGTGAGGTGGCGGAAAACCCTGAGGAACTCGTTGTTTACGGTGGGACGGGTCAGGCGGCGCGAAATCCGGAAGCGTTGCTGCAAATTATTAAATGTTTGCTCCAACTGGACGAACACCATAGCCTGCTGATTCAATCGGGTAAAGCTGTGGGGATTGTCAGGACGCATCCTGAAGCTCCAAGGGTATTTATTGCCAACAGCAATCTTGTTCCGGCATGGGCAACCTGGGAACATTTCGAAAAGCTAAAAGCTGAAGGTTTAATGATGTATGGACAGATGACTGCCGGAAGCTGGATTTACATTGGTTCACAGGGAATTCTGCAGGGAACGTTCGAGACTTTTGCCGCATGCGGGGAGAAGTATTTCAAGGGAGATCTGAAGCATAAGCTGATTGTTTCGGGTGGACTTGGTGGAATGGGCGGCGCTCAGCCACTGGCTGCCACCATGGCTGGAGCCACCTTCCTTGGGGTAGATGTCGATGCTGAACGAATTAAAAAACGGTTAAGTTCCCGCTATCTCGATCATATTTGCTACACTTATCCTGAAGCGAAAGCAATGATATTAAACGCAAAGGAAATGGGGATAGCAATTTCAGTGGGATTGGTGGCTGATATTGGCGATACACTTGAGCAGTTACTCATGGACGGAATTGTCCCCGATGTGGTAACCGATCAAACTTCAGCTCATGACCCTTTATATGGATATGTACCCAATAATCTGACACTTAACGAAGCCCGGTTACTCCGGAAAAACGATCCTGATAAATATAGGGAGTTGTCGTTGAAAAGTATGGCCCGGCATGTCGGTTTTATGCTGGAGCTGCAGCGGCAGGGGAGTGTGGTATTTGATTATGGCAATAACCTGCGTGAAATGGCCAGACAAGGGGGCGAAAAAAATGCATTTGGCTTTAATGGATTTATTCCTGAGTTCATCCGGCCACTCTTTTGTGACGGGAAAGGTCCTTTCCGATGGGTGGCATTATCGGGTGATCCTGAAGATATCAGGGTTACAGATCATGCATTGATGGAGGCTTTCCCCGAAAATCTTCAAATGATCAAATGGTTGAAAAATGCTGAAGAGCGGGTTGAATTCCAGGGACTTCCTGCAAGAATCTGCTGGCTGGGTATTGGAGAACGCGAAAAGGCAGGGGTATTGTTCAATAATCTTGTGAAAGAGGGGAAGGTAAAAGGGCCGATCATCATTGGACGCGACCATCTTGACTGTGGTTCAGTAGCTTCGCCAAATCGCGAGACCGAAAAAATGATCGACGGAAGCGATGCCGTCTCAGACTGGCCGCTCCTTAATCTGATGGCGAATACGGGGGGTGGCGCCACCTGGGTTTCCTTCCACCATGGTGGCGGCGTAGGGATGGGTTATTCACAGCATGCCGGGATGGTGGTGCTGGCCGATGGAACCGCCAGGGCTGAAGCCTGTATCCGGCGGGTACTTTTTAATGATCCTGCCATGGGAATATTCCGGCATAACGATGCAGGATATGAAGATGCCCGGGAAAATATGAAGCGGTTTAATCTCACCTTTCGGTGAGCCCGGCTTAATTTAGTCATAATTGAAAAATCCGGATTGTAACATTTGCCAAATGAATATAAAAAAGAGTAGGAATAATCTGTATTTTTGAACATCGGTAACCCTTTTCGTTATGCTGTAATTTTCCCGGACAGATAGTTGATTACTATTTTTTTCGCGCAGGAAACACAAAGGGTGCAAAAGAAAAAAGTTATTAAATATTTAATAAAGATATTCGTATTATGATCAAGAACAGATTGATAGGCCCTTTTACTCAGCTCGTGACGATGGACAATCTCCCGTTAAAGGGGAGTGTGCATGACAATCAGCTTGAAATTATCCCAAATGGCGGTGTCGTTGTTTGCGAAGGTAAAATTGTGAAAACGGGAAATTTTGATGAACTGGGTATCGAGTTTGGAGATCGCAACACGGTCATTGATTATATCGACAATGAGATGGTCGCTATTCCCGGAATGATTGATCCGCATACCCATATCTGTTGGGCGGGAAGCAGGGCCAACGACTATTCGCTCCGTTTAGCGGGTAAAAGTTACCTCGAGATAGCCCTTGGAGGGGGGGGGATAGGAGATACAGTCGAAAAAACAAGGCTGGCATCAACAACTGAACTGGAAGCTTCACTGACGGAACGTGCAAAGAACTATTTACGTAATGGAGTGACAACCATCGAAGTTAAAAGCGGCTATTGTCTGAATACGGAGGGGGAACTTAAACTCCTCGAAGTGATCGGGAAGGTGAATAAAAAGCTCGCGGTTGATCTTATTCCTACCTGTCTGGCAGCTCATATTAAACCATCCGATTTTCATGGAAATCCATCTGAATATTTGAAAAGCATTATTAATGAGCTACTTCCTGAGATTAAAAGAAGAAATTTATCTGCAAGGACAGACATTTTCATCGACAGCGGGGCCTTTACCATCGCGGAAGCCAGGGAATATTTAAACGTAGCAAAGGCAATGGGATTTGACCTTGTTGTGCATGGGGACCAGTTTACCACTGGCGGAGTTGCATTGGCCTGCGAGCTCAATGCCCGCTCTGTTGATCATCTCGACATGACAAAAGAGGGTGATATTCAATTGCTTGCCGCATCCGGTGTGATTCCGGTTGTCCTCCCGGGTTCTTCCCTTGGTTTGGGTAATCCTTTTGCACCGGCACGTAAGCTTCTCGATGCCGGATGTTCACTGGCAATTGGTTCTGACTGGAATCCGGGATCGGCGCCAATGGGTGATTTGTTGCTGCAAACTGCGCTCCTGGGTATCTTTGAGAAAATGACCATGGCGGAATCGCTTGCCGGCATCACCTTCAGGGCAGCGATGGCATTGGGTCTTACCGATCGCGGAATTTTAAAAAAGGGTTTACTGGGCGATATTGCCGGATTCCCGGTCTCTGATTACAGGGAGATTATATACCATCAGGGAAGTCTTAATCCTTCAGTGGTATGGAAACGCGGAGAGAAGGGGATATTTTGAGGATGTGAATAGTTGAAGGGGAGATGGATAGAAATGCAGGAATGGAAAATATAGAATGAAAAATGCAAATATGAAGCAGATTATCGAATGCGTCCCGAACTTTTCGGAGGGGCGTGATCTCTCCGTCATAAAACAGATCACCGATGTGATCGAAAGCGTCAATGGAATCAAACTGCTGAATGTTGATCCGGGGTACGCTACAAACAGAACGGTAGTCACTTTTGTGGGTGAGCCCGGGCAGGTCGTCGAAGCTGCCTTCCGGTCGATGCGGCGCGCAGCTGAGCTGATTGATATGAGTCTTCATAAAGGGGAACATCCCCGTTTTGGGGCGACCGATGTCTGTCCGCTTGTTCCTGTTTCAGAGATCACGATGGATGAGACGGTCGAGTACGCCAGGCTCCTTGCCAAACGGGTTGGGGATGAATTAAATATCCCGGTGTACTGTTACGAATTTGCGGCTTTTGAAGAGAAACGACGAAGCCTGGCCAACTGTCGTGCCGGCGAATATGAAGGACTTGCTGAGAAATTGAAGGATAAGGCATGGCAACCCGATTTCGGCCCGTCGATTTTTAATAAACATTCCGGAGCGACAGCGATAGGGGCAAGAAATTTCCTGATTGCATACAATATTAACCTCAACACCACATCTGTCAGACTTGCCAATTCCATTGCATTTGATGTTCGCGAAGCGGGACGGATCAAAAGGGTGGGTGATCCCATAACCGGAACTATCGTGAAGGATGAAAAGGGAGAACCGGTAAGGGTTCCGGGATCCTTAAAAAAAGTGCGTGCCATCGGTTGGTACATCAAAGAGTATGGAATAGCACAGATTTCGATGAACCTGACAGATATTTCGGTAACCTCTGTTCACCAGGCTTTTGATGAGGTTTGCGAAAAGGCACGTCACCGGGGTATCAGGGTGACCGGCTCTGAAATAATCGGGATGATCCCGCTGCAGGCCCTGCTTGATGCCGGGAAGTATTTTCTCAGGAAGCAACACCGTTCCTGTGGAATCTCAGATCACGAAATAATCAAAATAGCTGTCAGATCAATGGGTCTGGATGAACTTACCCCTTTTGACCCGGATAAAAGAGTTATTGAATATCTTCTATATAATGCAGATGATCAATTAATTAATATGTCATTGCCTGAATTTTGCCGCGAGACTGCATCTGATGCTCCCGCGCCGGGCGGCGGTTCGGTGGCTGCCTATGTGGGTGCACTTGGCGCGTCACTGGGAACAATGGTCGCCAATCTTTCCTCCAATAAGCGGGGTTGGGATCAGCGCTGGGAGGAGTTTTCTGACTGGGCCGAAAAAGGGAAGCTAATTTACGACGGGCTATTGAAAATGGTTGACAAAGATACTGAGGCATTCAATCAAATCATGGAAGCATTTAAATTGCCGAAGGATACTCCGGAACAAATTTCGGTCCGTAAATCCGCTATACAGTCAACTACCAAAGTCGCCATGGACATTCCTTTTAAGGTGATGCAGTTGGCGTTTCAGTCGTTGGAGGTGATAACTGCCATGGTTGAAACGGGAAACCCCAATTCAGTAACCGACGCCGGAGTGGGAGCGCTTTGTGCCACCACTGCCGTTTCAGGTGCTTACCTTAATGTTTTGGTCAATGCATCAGGTTTCAGCGATAAAGAACTAATCCGGAGTATGCTAATTGAGGCAGCTTCAATTGAACAAAAGGCCAAAACCCAATGCGAAAAGATTCAAATCATGGTCAGGCAAAAACTTGGTGCAGATTAAATTTATATTTCAACGAACAATAGTCCAATCCTATTTGTAACCTTAATATATTCTTTATATCAACTTCTTAAGATAAGGTTAACTTTGTCCAATTAATTTTGAATTCGTGATGTTCGTTTCGAAGCTTAAATACTTCATGGGGAAATCATTCAGGTGCCTTCTGCTAACTCTTTTCTTAGGGTATTACAGCAGTATAACCTTTTTTACCCATAGCCACATCATCAACGGGGTCACCATTGTTCACTCCCATCCTTTCAATTCAAATAAAAGTGGCGACACCTCCACTTCCCCTCATAATAGTAAGGAGTTGGTGATCATTCAATTACTTTCTGAGTTTTTCACTACTTTTTTTGTCTTCTACTCTGCGATACGCCTGTTTCGCGCACTATTGTATAAGATACCCCTCCTTTCCACGAAAGAGGGTTATGCCGAACCGGGTGGTTATTGCACCTCTCCGCTTCGTGCTCCCCCTGTTGAAATGCTTTTTCATATTTGAGTAGTAATTAATTATACTACAAGTCATTACCAGATGTTGCCTTTTAACGAAGGCCGTCTGGAAACTTATGCATTTCAAAATAAATTTTAATGAAACGATTTTTGTTTATTTGTATTGCGTGGCTGACAATCTCCTGCCACAGCAATACCGCGCCCGTATCGTCTGCAAACTATATTATAAGTGGCGATACGATTCTAATTCCCGCAAACTCCAATTTAAAAGAAAAAATTAAAACCGAAAAGGTTAATGCAGCCCCTTACCGGCATAAAAGAACTGCCTCGGGAATCGTGAAGGCAATTCCCAATAATTATGCACAGATAGCCTCCCCATTTGCCGGAAGAATCATAAAATCATTTGTCAAATTAGGACAGAGGGTTGGGGTTAACGCACCGATTTTTGAAATTAGTTCACCCTCGTTTTTTGAAGCGGGAAAAGCTTACTACCAGTCGAAACAGCAGATGCAGCTTGCCGAGAAAAATCTTCGCAGACAGCAGGATCTGCTGAAGAACGGAGTTGGGATTCAAAAAGATCTGGAAGAGTCAGAGGTGAGTTATGAGTTGAGTAAACGCGACTATGAAAATTCCGTTGCCAGTCTGAACGTTTACCATGTCAATCCCTCAGAGATGGTTTTGGGTCAGCCATTGATTGTACGTTCCCCGATCGCTGGCGAGATTGTTGCAGACAATATTGTGATCGGGCAATACATGCGCGAGGATGCCGGTCCTGTTGCCATAGTGGCGGAATTGGGGAAAGTGTGGGTGGTTGGTCAGTTAAAGGAGAAGGATATCAACAGCATTCATGAATCGGACGAAGTTGAGATCGGAGCGGCAGGTATTCCAGGTCTGATTATCAAGGGTGTGGTTTATCATATCAGTGAAATGATGGATGAAACAACCCGTTCGGTGGAGGTATTTATCGAATGTGAGAATACAGGACGCAATCTCAGACCCGGGATGTATGCCACGGTTCAGTTTACCCAGATTGCCGATAGTTCTATTTTGATTCCTGCGAGTGCAGTATTGCAGATGGAGGAGAGCAGTTTTGTTTTTGTCAGGACGCCGGGGAATGGATATTTGAAGAAGATGATCAAAACCTCGGGTACTGATAACGAACGGATTATTCTGAAATCGGGATTAAAGCCTGATGAAGAGATTGTTACCGAAGGTGCATTTTATTTACTTGAAGCCAAATAGCGACACTTATGCACGGAATTATTTTATTGGCCATTCGTAAAAGGTGGATAATGGTTGGCCTTTTTCTTATACTATCCATGTTGGGATTTTATTCCTGGCAGCAACTCTCCGTTGAGGCTTATCCCGATATCGCCGACGTTACCGTACAGGTGATCACACAGGTTCCCGGGCTTGCCGCCGAAGAGATCGAACAACAGATCACCATTCCGCTTGAACGTGAACTGAATGGCTTGCCCGGATTACATGTGATGCGCAGTAAAAATACCTTTGGTCTTTCAGCCATCATACTTGTCTTTGAAGATGGAACCGATGATTACTGGGCACGACAACGTGTTCAGGAACGGCTTACAGCTGTTGAGCTTCCTTACGGCGCATTGCCGGGATTAAATCCGCTTACTTCTCCGACAGGGGAGATCTATCGTTATATTATTGAAAGTAAAAACCATGATCTCAGGACATTAACCGACTTTAACAAATGGGTGATTATCCCCCGGTTAAAGCAGGTTTCGGGAGTTGCTGATGTGAGTAACTTCGGGGGAATTACCACTCAGTTCCAGATTGAAATTGATCCGGTAAAACTGGAACAATACAACCTGACCCTGTCGGATGTATCTGAAAAAATCGGAAAGAACAACACCAATGCAGGTGGAAGTATGCTTTACCGGGGTGATTTAAGTTATGTAATCCGCGGTATCGGGCTCGTTAAAGATTTGAATGACCTTGGAATGATCGTTGTTAAGACAGAAAATGGGGTACCCGTTTTTGTCAAGGATCTTGGAGAGTTAAAATACGGGAATCTGGAACGAAAAGGGGTATTGGGCTTTACTGACCGGAGCAGGAATTATTCGGAGAGTATTGAAGGGGTGGTGCAGATGCTCAGGTACCAGAATCCCTCAAAGGTAATTGATGAGATTCATAAAGCGGTAGATGAGCTGAACAATGAGATTCTTCCGGAAGGCGTTAAGATACACCCTTTTATGGATCGGACTGACCTTGTGAGTACTACATTGAATACTGTTTCGCATACCTTACTCGAAGGGATCCTCCTGGTTTTAATTGTCCTGATCGTTTTTCTGGGGAGCTGGAGGGGTGCACTGCTTGTCGCTATCACTATTCCCGTTGCCTTGTTGATTGCCTTCCTGCTCATGCTGACAACCAATATTCCCGCTAATCTGCTGTCGTTGGGTGCGATAGATTTTGGAATTATTGTGGAAGGGGCAATCGTGATGATGGAGACGATTTTGAAAAAGCGGGAAGATCATCCTGACCTTGAACTTGATGAAAAATCGATCGTTGAAAGAACTGTTGAAGTTGCAAAACCGGTTTTTTTCTCTTCAATAATCATTATCACCACCTATCTCCCATTGTTTGCCTTTGAAAGGGTGGAGAAAAAGCTCTTTACACCAATGGCTTTTACCGTAGGGTACGCCCTGATCGGGGCTTTGGCGGTTGCGCTGTTTTTAATTCCCGGATTGGCTTACGTACTTTATAAAAAACCGCAGAAGAGCTATCATAACAAGTGGCTCGAAAAGCTCTCTTCAATTTTTAACCGTCAGACAAAAAGTATATTAGAGAAACCAAAATCTGTATATGCTCCCCTGGGGATTATCCTTTTTGCTGCCATGATTCTCACTTTTATGGTGGGAAAGGATTTCCTCCCTCAGCTGGATGAAGGATCGATCTGGTTGCAGGTACAACTCCCTCCTGGAATATCGATGGAGAAATCGAAAGCGAT
The DNA here is from genome assembly GCA_023251475.1 of Prolixibacteraceae bacterium. Classification (GTDB taxonomy): domain Bacteria; phylum Bacteroidota; class Bacteroidia; order Bacteroidales; family Prolixibacteraceae; genus JAAFHB01. The sequence goes on along the minus strand of JAHEYS010000057.1, from coordinate 2,181 downwards.
GAGCGATACCCTGCGTCAGCGACTGATTAAATATGAGGAGGTGACTTACGCAATGGTTCAGGCCGGACGCGACGATGAGGGGGCAGAATCTTTTTCAATCTCCCACATTGAATGCTCTGTCGGGTTGAAACCCTACAAGGAGTGGAAAAACGGGAAGAAAAAAAGTGATCTGATAGAGGAGATGTCAAAGGAATTTGAAACAATGCCCGGATATACGGTGGGGTTTTCGCAGCCGATCATCGATATGGTGATGGACCAGATCGCGGGAACACACAGCGATCTTGCGGTAAAAGTTTACGGAGAGGATCTGAAAGAGAGCAGGAGGGTTGCTGAAGATGTTTTAACGGTACTCCGGACGATCCCCGGGGCTGCCGATCTTGCAATTGATCAGGAGCCGCCGTTGCCGCAGCTGCAGATACATGCTGACCGGGATAAGATCGCCCAATACGGACTGAATGTCTCAGATGTCGCTGAACTGGTTGAAGTTGCAATTGGCGGAAAGGCTATTTCGCAGATTTTTATCGGGAATAAGGTGTATGATGTGATTTGTCGTTACAGTGAGAATAGCAGGAATACACCCGAAAAAATTGGTAATCTGATGCTCACCTCCGGTTCCGGGGCAAAGATCCCCCTTTCGCAGGTTGCCGAAATAAAACTGAGTACGGGCGCAAGTTCCATTACCCGGGAGATGAATAAACGGTATGTGACGCTGAGAATTAACCTGAGGGGTATTGATCTCACTGAATTTCTCAATATTGCGCAAAAGAAAATTTCTCAAAATGTTAAATATAACCGTGAAAGGTGCAATATCCGCTGGAGCGGACAATTCGAAAACCAGAACAGGGCATATGCACGGCTGGGATTGATCGTTCCGCTTGCACTTGCGATTATGTTTATGCTGTTGTTCGGTGCATTCGGTAAGTTCAGGCAGGCGGGATTGCTCATGGGGGCTGTCCCGTTGGCGCTGTTCGGCGGGATGCTGGCACTCAATGTGCGCGGAATGACACTGAATGTCTCTTCTGCCGTAGGGTTTATTGCCTTGTTTGGGGTTTCCATACAGAACGGGGTCATCATGATCGCTCATATTAATGCGTTGCGTGAGCATGGCATGGCATTAAAGGAGGCGGTAACTCAGGGGGCACACCACCGGTTCCGGCCCGTTTTAATGATTGCCACAGTTGCCGTTCTCGGATTGCTCCCCGCGTCAATCTCAACGGGTATTGGCTCCGATGTTCAGCGTCCGCTTGCAACAGTAATCGTTTATGGCCTGTTGTTTGCCACATTGATAACGCTGTATGTGCTGCCGGCACTCTACTACATTACGGAGAAAAAGTGGTCAGGTGATGACCGGATTTAAACCAATTTTATGCAAATGAAAATTATCACAATATGCCTGATCGGTCTGTTTTGTCAGACGCAAATAGTCAGGTCGCAGACAGATACCATTGTTCACAGGAATCTTGTGAACTTTAATGACTATCTAAACCAGGTCAGTAAGCAGAACCTCGATTATGCAGCTGAACGTTTCGAGGTGAGTAAATCTGAGGCCGCGATTGAATTAGCAAAAGTATTTTCTGATCCCACCTTGTCATTTGGAATATCAAGGGATCGTGAGGGGCAGGCTCTCACCGCAAATGGGTTATCTTCCGGGATTAGTGCAACCGTTGACCTGTTTGGGAAGCGGCGGGCCAGGATTGACCTGGCCAGGAGTGAGCATGAACTTTCAAAGGCGCTGTTGTCAGATTTTTTCCGGAATCTAGAGGGAGATGCTGCAACTGCTTTCCTGGAAGCGCTAAAACAGAAACAGTTGTTTACGGTAAAGCTTAACTCCTGGCAAACGATGAAACGGCTCGCTCAGGCCGATAGTGTAAGATTAAAGCTTGGGAGCATTATGGAGATTGATGCCCTCCAGAGTAATCTGGAAGCGGAATCATTATATAACGATCTGTTACAGGCTGACGCCGATCTGAAAAGCGCTTCTATCGGTCTTTCCCGTATGACCGGAACACTGAGTGTGGATACATTTCTGATTCCTGACGGAAATCTGATCTTTAAGCAACGCTCATTTGAGTCATCTGATCTGATCGCTGTCGCCAGGGATAAACGGGCAGATCTTGTTGCAGCGCTTTATAATAAAGAGGTGGCAGGCAAGGCGCTGAGGTTGGCAAAAAAAGAGCGTAA
>JAHEYS010000458.1 GCA_023251475.1 Prolixibacteraceae bacterium | reverse complement strand
GTGCTGTTTTTCATTGGATTAGTTGTTTTTTAATGATTTTTTTAAAAAATTGGGTCACCTCGTTATTCATTTTGGTGGTCATCCTGTTGATTTCCATTGGGATTTCCACTTTCAGGTTCTGTGGATTTCCACAGTGTTGATAACGGATTCTGATCCTTGAAATCGTTTGCTGCATCGCTTTCGGATCGGTATACCGGTCAAGCGACGGGGCAATAATCATCAATGGACGGGGGGCAATACAGGCAACTATTTCGTCCCAGTCGACGGGTACCATTTCAGGCTTTTCGGCATACCATCCCAACCGTGGAATCAGACCATGCTGATTTGAGAAGTTTCGGATACTTTCATATTGGTGATTACTGGTTCTCCAGGGTGAAAAGGCTGCCACGGTCGCAATTCCTGCAATTCGTTCATCTAATGAGGCAGCAATCAGTCCGGCACTGCCGCCAAGCGTATTTCCCAAAACGAAAATATTCCCTTTGTCGATCGATTCGAACGATTCAAGCCCATCTACACAGGATTTAACATCACTGACCATTTTACCCATTTTCGACCATTGTGGAAACCGCTGATAGAAATACTCCGCTTCCTGCATCCTGGTCCCGCAACCAAACAGGTCGATCGCCAATACCGCAAAACCCTCATCGATTAATGTTTTGAATAAATCACTGTTCCCTTTCCCATCTCCTTCCTGATTATAACCGCTGGCAAAGCCATGCGCATAGGCATACTGATGCAGATAAATTACTACGGGTACTCTTCCGGCACGCTTTTGCGGCAGGTATAATATTCCCCGAAGATGATCACCCATGGCGGTATATGGGCCATACTGGATTACCTCGGCCCCGCTTACAACAGGACGTCCTGTAATCCCATCCATCCAGTCTGCCGAAGTTGATGGCGCAATTACCAATGGTTTTATTCCCGCCGGCTCATTGCCGAGCAGCCATTGAATACGTCTTTTAATTGAATCATTTTGTGATATAAAAGAGTCATCATTCAGGAAAACCGGTTTAATATTTTGTGATTCAGGATATTCAGATTTGTGAGCCTTAGCCCAGCCGGCAAACGAGTAGTCGAAGTATAAAATATTTTGCCATGGAATATTGTTTCGTTTAAAACGAATATCCAGAAAGTCGATGCAACGTTCAACATCCCTTGCCGCGACAGCATGTTCACCCATACGCGGGAGAACTCCGATCTGCTCGCCGGCTTCCAGAAAGTCGTACACTTTTTTCACCAAATGGTAACATTGCTCGGTTGCCCATGGATTGAGTTGTCTTTCCATCACTGAATAATGAAGTAACAAGGCACGAGGTGCAATCAGCGAAAGTAAAAGATTTTGGTCTACAGGCAGCTTATCCTCTCTTCCAAAGAAAAAGCGAAGTCGTGGGTGAAACCAGTGAGCGGCATTGGAGCAGATGTCATCGATGGTCTGGTTACAATACTGCGGATCGCTGTAACGCCATGGAGTGACACCTCCTGTACCGCAACTGCTTGAGATGACCGCTGTAATGCGATCATCGAAAGCCGCCGCCCAAAGGGATTGTTTTCCGTTTCGTGAGTGACCGGCAATGGCAATTTGCTGTTGATTAACGACCGGAAGCGTAAGAAGGTAATCAACCACACGGGACGCTCCCCATGCCCTTCGCATCAGGCAGGTGAAATCATATGCCGGATAAAGGGCCTGATAAGCTTGTGTGTCATCGTTGCCATCTGCCCCTTCATAAACGCATCCGATGTAACCCCGTCTGACAGCCAGCTGAGCCCAGTTACGATGCGTTGACGGGGTCATGTAAACCGGGAATGGCCCGATCCCTGGCGGAACCATCAGTTCAAAATTCATCTTTGCCTGGTGATCCGGTCCAAACCGGAGTTCGATCACCTGAATATGAATATCGTTTTCATTCCGATCTGAAATGATATGACTTACCATATTGGTCGGGGCGGGGGGAATATTCCCCGAAACCCAGTGCTGAAATTGTTTTTTGATCTCAACACGCTTTTCCTGCCACTGCGTCACGGTTTTGATATCATTTACTTTCCCGTTTTTTGTTATTTCAAGCGGTTCAGGTAAAAAAGGAGATGATGGCAGCTGATCGAAATCCGGAGGTAACTCGCCGGTACGCTTTTGCCAATCGGACCAAGTACTATCCTGCAAGGTCACCCTTCTGCTGATTGGATGGCGATGATCACGGGCAATATTTATTTTCAAAACCTCCTGAAGATAATTTTTTCGCTTTTCCTGGATCAGCTGAGCACACACAGACAAAGAGAGGAATCCGGCCAATGTCGTTATTACGATCTTTCTGAAAGCTATTTGCCCTTCATGAAAAATACAGAACAGAAAGTTACGTACAGAATTTATACTCATAATGGTTCAGCAATATTATCTCTATTCTTTGGGAAAGTTCATCTCAGAAAGTTAACTGTTACAGATTATTCTCTCACTTTTATTTTAGTTTAAAGGTAGCAATGTTCAGCTTTTCTCCACTTTTTAGTTCAAAAGTAAATTCCTTTTTTACCCCATTTGCCGAAACTTCAATTAAATATTTTCCGTGAAAACCCCGGAAACGAAGATTGCCATTACGATCAGTATTCAACGTTTTGTTCGTTTTCCATGCGTGGTTAATCAGTTGATCAAGGGCCTGGTATGCTGGTTTAGGGTTCATTTCTTCATCGATCAGGCCACCCTTTGCATTATTTTCTTCTTCGAAAGCTGTTCCATCGCCCAGGTTCCACCAGGTGATTCCAGCCATATTCGGGGTGCTGAACCATAGACGATATAAATTTTTTGCGATTTCTCCCTGATAAAGTGAACCATTCTCTTCTTTTCCAGGGATGGTTATTTCAGTAATGTACAGGGGCAATCTCAGTTGGCTAAGCTGATCGTAAACATTAAATAATTCATTTGGAGGATACAATTTCCCATTAAGCATCGCCTGGCGACCATAGATGTGAAATTGAATTCCCATACCATCAACCCGAACTCCTTTATTTTTCAAACGAGTAAATAGCGCTTCATATTCATCTACGTTTTTATGAACTTCTTCAGTGCCGTCGTTGTAGAGCATTTTCACATTTTTTGGAAACAAACTATCGGCTTCTTTGAAACACCATTCCAGATAATTGTCGGGCACTTTGTGCCATTGGTCAAGATGACGGATTCTGGGAATTTCTTCATTGGCTACATCCCAAACAGGAAATGTATCTCCATAGCGTTTGGCTATCCCTGCCATATGCTGATGTGCCTGTTTCAGAAATATTTCAGGATCATTACGGTCTGTCCATGCAGGCATAAACATATTTTTGGCATACATTAAAGCATGTCCCTTCGGCATAATATGATGTGTCTTACACCAATTAACTAACTGATCTGGAGGCGGACGTCGCCAAACGCGGGGAGAACCCTCTTCGAAACGCAATTGCCCCCGCAGCGGTTCAAGGTCTCCCCAGTAAAATGGTACCGTGGCACAATTAAACAATTTTGCAAACGCCTCTTCATACCTTGCGTTTAATTCAGGCGTTTTGAGTTGGCCCAGTGCAAACAGGTTGCAGCCGAACAAAAATTCGTGGTTTTGTTGCCGGATGATAACCGTAGCATTTAAAAGAGGATTTCCGTCTTTGCCAACAACTTTGATTAGTGCATCCCCCTTACGATATTTTTCGATGTTTCTTTCGATGCGCCCGGTCACAACCGGATCATTCCATATTCGGTTATAAATTGAATCTTGTGCAACGGTGTGGTCTGCCAGGATAAGCAAAAGCCAGATTAAAGATTTTGTCTTCATTTTTTGTCTAAACTGAATTTTTGAGTGGTATCGGAACCAGTTTCAAATCGCAATTGAGGCTGTCTCATCCCCTTTGCTATAGTTTTGAGACAGCCTCATCAGACCCCGGAAAATTCCAAAAGGGGAATCAGATCAATTTAGTAAGATCAATACAATCAAATTCATAGGCGGCAACTCCACCATTAGTGGCCATGATGTATAAAATCATTTTATATCCGTCATCAGAAACTCTTAACAAAACATCTCCCGTACCATTCGCGTTTGCCGTGGAGACCATCGTTGGAGTCTGGAAAACGGCAACATTCGGATAAGCAGAACTGGAAGGGAGCGTGGATAGGAGGGCCGGATTTGTCACATCATAAAGTATTGAAAATCCAGCTATTGCATTCACACAGGCTGAAGCAAGGTAGGGTGCATTATTGAAGGTTGCCAAATCTATTGCGTGGTTGTTGGTGAGATAACCTGCAGCAGTTAAACCGACCTGTCCAATAACT
>JAHEYS010000457.1 GCA_023251475.1 Prolixibacteraceae bacterium | reverse complement strand
GATAATAAAGAAATTTGGCCGCACACTAAATTTGGTGTGATCATGTGCCGTTGATATGCGTTCACTCACAGAATTGGTAAAAAACACACCGCTTTGGATATCCCTTATTTAAAACGATAGCCAGCGCCCGGCGCCTGAGCTGTCCCTTCTGCCATTGAAAATATCCGGATAAAATTAAAGGTGCCGCCTTTTCAGACAGCACCTTCCAAATTCATTATGGTTTTCCGAAGGCTACCGACTATTTCTTTTTTTTGCCCTCTTTTCCCCGTTCTTCCGCTTGTTTCTTCCTAAAAGCGTCGAGTTTAACCCCTTGCTCTGGTGTTAAAACCGATTTAATCTTTTTGTTGGTTTCCCCATTCATCCTGGCTTTCTCCTTTTTCAGCTTTTTCTTTTCCGATTCAGGGGCTTCTTTTATTTTTTTAGCCACCTCAGCTCCCTGACTTTTTGCCTCTTCAAGGATTGCCGTAACCTTTGATACCTGATCTTTTGTGAGACTCAACTCCGTAGTTAGACCATCCATCTCTTTCTGAAGTTTTGCTGCCTGATTTCCACCACCTTTTTTGGCATAACCTGAACCAGCTGCCATAAAAACGACTAAGACGACCACCAATAATTTTTTCATAATTATATTTTTAAAATTTCTCCTTTTAGACTTCCCTTTTAATGATTGGTTTAAATAAGCAACATTGTCAAGTTATATTAGGGAAGGTCCGGGTCGGGCGGATTTTATTTGCCCCTTATTTTTTGCCGCGAATGCAATTCGCGGGACCTCGGCGATTTGGTGTGATTGACAAAATATGAATTCAAAAATAAATCCGGACTATAAAAATCCCTTCAAAAAAATTCAGATATTTTATTCATTTATTTATCGTAACTTTAAGCAGCGATAGTTAACTACCTGTATTATGCTTGTAAAGACCTATGGCAGCGCTGTTCACGGAATAGATGCAACGACAATCACCGTAGAAACCGATGTGTCGCGCGGAATCCGGTTTAATCTTGTCGGGTTGCCTGATAATGCGGTTAAGGAGAGTCAGCAGCGGATCGACTCGGCCCTGCGCTTCAATGGCTATAAGCTTCCCGGTAAGAAAGTGGTGATCAATATGGCGCCGGCCGATATCCGTAAAGAGGGATCGGCTTATGACCTGCCAATTGCAATCGGCATACTCGCTGCGTCTGAGCAGATTCGTGCTCCCGAACTGCACCGTTATATGATGATGGGTGAGCTTTCGCTCGATGGCGGCCTGCAGACGGTCAAAGGGATTCTTCCCATCGCTATCCGCGCACGTGAAGAGGGGTTTGAGGGATTTATTGTTCCGGTACAAAACGCGCGCGAGGCGGCAGTTGTCGACAAACTGAAGATTTTTGGCGTCGAAAATATTAAGGAGGTGATCGATTTTCTGGGTGGTCGTGCTGAACTTGTGCAGACCATTATCGATACACGTGAAGAATTCAAGGCTAAAATCTCCAACTATGACCTCGACTTTGCGGACGTGAAAGGGCAGGAAAACGTGAAACGCGCCCTTGAAATTGCTGCAGCAGGTGGTCATAATTTAATTATGATCGGCCCGCCAGGAGCCGGTAAAACGATGCTTGCCAAGAGGATACCAACAATACTTCCGCCGTTTACACTTAAAGAGGCGCTTGAAACCACCAAGATCCATTCTGTTGCAGGAAAGATAGAGCAACAGACCTCACTGATGACATTGCGCCCCTTCCGAAGTCCGCATCATACCATCAGCGATGTCGCTCTGGTTGGCGGAGGGGCCTATCCTCAACCCGGCGAAATCTCGCTCGCCCATAACGGTGTTTTGTTCCTTGACGAACTACCAGAATTCAAAAGGACAGTACTTGAAGTTTTACGTCAACCACTCGAAGATCGGATGATCACCATCTCAAGGGCAAAATTTTCGGTCGAATACCCTGCCTCCTTTATGCTGGTTGCATCGATGAACCCCTGCCCGTGTGGTTTTTACAACCATCCCACCAAACAGTGCGTTTGCGGCCCGGGGATAGTACAGAAATACCTAAGCCGGATATCGGGGCCACTGCTCGACCGGATCGATATCCACCTCGAAGTGGTGCCTGTCCCATTCAATGAACTGGCGGAGATGAAACCCGGGGAGAAAAGTGAAACAGTCCGCCAGCGGGTGATTGCAGCCCGCGAAATACAACGCGACCGGTTCCATGATACCGAAATATATTGCAATGCCCAGATGAATACCAAATTGCTGCATAAATATTGTATTCCCGATCAGGCAGGACATCAGCTATTAAAAAATGCAATGGAAAAACTGGGGCTGTCGGCCAGGGCTTATGACCGTATTCTCAAGGTCTCCAGAACGATCGCCGATCTCGAAGGATCACCCTCCATTTTGGCTGACCACCTTGGTGAGGCTATCCAGTATCGCAGCCTCGACCGCGAGGGATGGGGCGCCTAAAGAATTTTTATTTCCAACATCTGCAAAGATATAGCAACTCCGTAGCAAAAAGATTGCTGCGCAGCAGCTTAATCTTTGTAGATGATAAAAAGAAGAGTAGGAAGCCAAATCGTGGCGACCTCTGTATAAAGGCTCAAATTTAAATCGATTAAAATCGATGTGCGTTTTTTAACCGGACACCAATGATTAAAAATAATCCAGGTTTTAATACATCATCTCTTTAACTGATTCTTATTTTTATCCTCACTCCATGTTTCAGCAAACCGAATATCATAGTCGGATATCCGGTAATGGGACTTACATTGGAATCACATTACGTGGATATTGCACTGTCGTTTAATTTCAACTTACCACAAACTGTTAAGCTTTTTCTTGTACACTGGCTTGACAGACCTATTGTTTCAGCGTTGGTTTTATGTTTTGATTCACCCTGAACAAATTATTGGGGTCGAATTTATTTTTTATCGTTACTAATCGATCATAATTATCACGATAAGCAGCTTTCACGCGGTCTGCTCCTTCGTCCATCATGAAATTTACATAAGCGCCACCTGCTGAATAGGGGTGCAATGCTTCCCAGTATTGTTTAGACCATGCAGAAATTTTTTCGTTGTTTGCAGGGTCAGGATCAATTCCTGCGATCACCATTGCCCAGGTGGAATCACGGTAACTCCATGCTGTATCTTCATTTGCTACCCGTGATGCAGCGCCATTGATCGGATATAAGTGCATTGTGGAAAGAGGTGTAGGCATAGTTTTACCGAATGAGATATGCTTTTCAATAGCTTCATCACTCAACTCTTTCACAAAATCTGCACGCCAGTACCATTGCAAACCAGGTGGCAACAATCCATCGAAGAGGCTTTGCATAGCAGGGTGAGGCAAAGGACCTACAAAATCAAGCGCAGGTGTCTTAAATGCGCGAATAGGTTTAAATATTTCTTCTGCTTTTTCTAATGGGCCGGTATATGACCAAATAATACCGCACATTTTCTTCAGGTGAAGATGATCCGGGAATGGAGGTCCGGGAGGAACAATGAGGAAGGCAAAAAATCCACTCAGGTCATCGGGTGCAACATCCGTTATCTGTTTGCGATACCATTTCAGCACTTCTTCTGACTCGCTCATCTCATATAACATCGGACCACCATATAACATATCTACCTGTTGTAGTTTAAAAGTAAAGGCAGTAACAATTCCGAAGTTCCCGCCACCGCCTCTTACTGCCCAAAACAAATCCTGATTTTGATTTGCATTTGCAGTAACAAAGCTTCCGTCGGCCAAAACCATATCAACCGATAGCAGGTTATCAATACTCAATCCGTATTTGCGTGTGAGATAACCCAGTCCACCACCAAGTGTTAATCCTCCGACACCCGTAGTAGAAATAATTCCGCTTGGAGTAGCCATACCAAATACATGGGTTGCATGGTCAATATCTCCCCATATACATCCACCGCCCGCTACCACAGTTTTTGCCTGCGGGTCAACCCGGGTGTACCTGATAAGGGAAAGATCAATTACCAGCCCGTCATCACAAATTCCTAATCCGCCGGCATTGTGCCCACCGCTGCGTACAGCAAGAAGAATATTGTTTTCCCGCGCGAAATTCACCGACCGTATTACATCCGCTACATCTGCACAACGCACAATCATCAGAGGGCGTTTACTTATCATTCCATTGTAAACTTTTCGGGCATCTTCATAACCTTGATCGATTGGTTCTATAATAGTGCCCCTTAAAGTTGCCCTGAACTCCTGAAAAGAAACAGAATTAAACATAATGAATTAATTTTAAGGTTTAAAATTCATAAAACAGTAAAGAATAAGCCCCTTGGCAAAATAT
>JAHEYS010000003.1:1528-4289 GCA_023251475.1 Prolixibacteraceae bacterium | reverse complement strand
TTAAGTATTCTTCAGGACTGGGCATTAAAATCGACGGGGGCAATACCCATTTGGTTCATTCCTGCACCATTGAAAGTATGGGCAGAGGTGGAATTGATATCAGTGCAGGCGACAAACTTATGCTGGTCAATTCAGGCAGCATGATTGAGAACTGCAAAATCAGCAATCTATCAAGGATCGACAGGACCTATACCCCGGCAATTGTACTTGAAGGGGTCGGGATAAAGGTACGCCACTGTTTGTTTGCAGATATTCCCAGTAGTGGTATCAGGCTTGAAGGGAATGATATGCTGGTTGAGCTCAATGAATTTACCAGATGTGTGATCGAATCCGATGACCAGGGGGCTATCGATGTGTGGGGTAATCCTTTGTACCGGGGGAATGTGATCAGGTGGAATTTTTTTCATGATATCGGTATCCCCAACCTGCACATGGCAGCCGGTGTGAGACTCGATGATGCGATCAGTGGTTTCGGGATATACGAAAACCTGTTTTTACGATCCTCCAATAAACAATTTGGAGGGATCCAGATTCATGGCGGGAAAGACAATTTTCTGGAAGGAAATATCTTTGCCGATTGTCATGCAGCAATCAGTCAGTCTGCCTGGGGCGATAAAAGGTGGCAGGAGTCAATCAATAATGCGGAACATCCCATGTACAAGGCAATGCATTCCACCGACTGGCAAAGCAAATTATGGCAACACAGGTATCCTGCATTAAAACAGCTGCTCACCGGCGCCGACATCAATTATGCAACCGATAATGTAGTGATCAATGCCGAATCACTGATCCTTCGGAAATCGGTACGGTTTGAGTTTCTTAACAACCAGTTAATAAAATCGGATAACCATCCGGTAGTTGCGAAGGATTTCAAGGATTATCTCGTCCCCTGGCACCTTATCCCGGCTGATCAGATCGGACCTTATAAATAATTTTTAAATCAATCATGAGGCTACGACTCTTCGTTTGACAAAGCGGTGTTCAGGGTTCAGAATTTGCATCTCCCGCCATCTATTTTTCAATGCTCACCGGAGGTATTGCTTTAAATCCGACCGACAACTTCGTCCACCTTGCAAATGACGGGGTCGTTTTATCGGCTAATTCTGCTGTGTTCTGGCATTTTCCTCACTTGCGGACTTTCTCTTCTGTGAGGCTGCATTAACAATAGACCGTCCGTTCTTATAGGCCTTATAAAAATCGGGGTCATTAAATTCCCATGGTCTGACTAAAACATCAATCCAATCGCTTAATAGCAGATCGATTTGCAAAACCGCATCTTCCAGATTTCTGGTCGAAAGGGTGCTTTTGCTTTTCTGAGTTTGTCTCCGGGGTATCAGTTCATTAAAATTGTCGGCAAAATCTTTAAGTTTGGCTACCTCTTCAGCGGTGGCAAATGGCTCAAGCCTGGCGGCATAAGGGGCTGCTTCACTATAAATTGAGTAACTGAGCCCGAACAGCTGCATATCGCGCTGCCTGGTAATCTCGGAATCGGTCAACAGAAATTTGTTCCTGTTTGATTTGAAGAGGGGATCGGCCGAGACCGTTGCACTGGCAGCCATTGCCGCACAGATCTTGCGCAGAATGGTTTCAAGCTCCCTGCGCGCCTGGCTCTTTAACTCTGTTAATTCGGTCCCCGTGTTGCGCTGGCCCTGGCTGTGCCGCTCTGTTTCTTCGATCAAATAGTCAAGCTGGTCGTGCGCTTCAGGCAACCCCGGCGTTTTAGTCACAATTTCGGGATATACATTTAAAATTCCCGAAACCGTCCGGCTCATCTTAATCTTGCTCTCCTGAATTTTCTGCATGATAATCTGAATTAGGAATTTAATTGATAAAATATCCTCTTAAATATACGACAAATCTTCTGTTTTTTGAAATAAATCGCCACCCATCTTTTAAATTAATTTCGCCATCCGGATAGCTTATAACGTAATTGAAAATCATTGAAGTCCCATTCAACAACAACTACCCTTCATATTTCAAAAATCAGCTGGTAATGAATGACATGAATTACTTATTTTGCAACATTCAGGTGCCATTGAACGACTTTTAACCTCCATATTGCGAGTTTCTGATGGCGCTGAAGGAGACATAACTTGCATTGAACGATGTTGATTCGCCATTGAACCAAAAAAACTGACATTGTTTCATTTTGAGATGGCATTGCAGGGGATGAAAATGACAATGTTTCAGGTGTGGAGTCTGTTGAAGTATCCGCAGGGGATATCACTGAAAATAAACATGAATTAAAATGGTGATACTCGTTATGGCAAATCAATACGCTATCAGTGATGAAAAGTGATCATAATCCGGACGAGAGTTCCGGCAGGAATCAGCGAATTGAGGTAGGCGATTCGGACCTCTCCCCGACCCTCCCCATTGGGAAGGGTGACTTAAGACAGATAAATAAAGATTCAAAGGTGCCATCCACCGAATAAATACGACCAACTCCCCTCCCTGGGAGGGGGCGGGGGAGGTCTGGGATCAAGTCTAAATGTCCATTATTAAAGAAATATGAATTAAAATGGTTATATTCGGGATGGTAATTCAATACGCTATCAGTGATGAAAAGTGATCATAATCCGGACGAGCGTTCCGGCAGGAATCAGCGAATTGAGGTAGGCGATTCGGACCTCTCCCCGGCCCTCCCCATTGGGAAGGGTGACTTAAGACAGATAAATAAAGATTCAAAGGTGCCATCCACCGAATAAATACGACCAACTCCCCTCCCTGGGAGGGGGCGGGGGAGGTCTGGGATCAAGTC
>JAHEYS010000003.1:0-1518 GCA_023251475.1 Prolixibacteraceae bacterium | reverse complement strand
CCCTCCCCATTGGGAAGGGTGACTTAAGACAGATAAATAAAGATTCAAAGGTGCCATCCACCGAATAAATACGACCAACTCCCCTCCCTGGGAGGGGGCGGGGGAGGTCTGGGATCAAGTCTAAATGTCCATTATTAAAGAAATATGAATTAAAATGGTTATATTCGGGATGGTAATTCAATACGCTATCAGTGATGAAAAGTGATCATAATCCGGACGAGCGTTCCGGCAGGAATCAGCGAATTGAGGTAGGCGATTTGGACCTCTCCCCGGCACTCCCCACCGGGAAGGGTGACTTAGAGCAAAAAAATAAAGAATACTGCCCTGAAAAAGATGCTAATCAAAACGGTGAGGCAGGAGAGAAAAAACCTGGTTATATTACTGCAAATCCTTATACCTACCCTTTTTTGAAAGATTACAGAAATGATTTAAAAGATCATCAAACCGGGGCAGAACTCGTTATATGGCAATATCTTCGAAATAAAAAAACAGGTCATAAAATCCGCCGACAGCAAATTATTGGTGATTTTATCGTAGATTTTGTCTGCCTGTCAAAAAAAACAGTCATTGAAATTGATGGAAAGATTCATGAATTTCAAATAGAGCAGGATCAATTACGGACCATTCATCTTAATAATATGGGGTATGAAGTCATCAGATTTACAAACGATGAAGTCTTGAGTTCCCCGGATCATGTAGCCGAAATTATAAAAATCCATCTCAATAACAGGCCAGATTCAAAAGTACCATCCACCGAATAAATACTGCCAACTCCCCTCCCTGGGAGGGGGCGGGGGAGGTCTGGGATCAAGTCTAAATGTCCATTGTTAAAGAAATATGAATTAAAATGGTTATATGCGTTATGGCAAATTAATACGCTATCAGTGATGAAAAGTGATCATAATCCGGACGAGAGTTCCGGCAGGAATCAGCGAATTGAGGTAGGCGATTCGGACCTCTCCCCGGCACTCCCCACCGGGAAGGGTGACTTAAGACAGATAAATAAAGATTCAAAGGTGCCATCCACCGAATAAATACGACCAACTCCCCTCCCTGGGAGGGGGCGGGGGAGGTCTGGGATCAGGTCTAAATGTCCATTATTAAAGAAATATGAATTAAAATGGTTATATTCGGGATGGTAATTCAATACGCTATCAGTGATGAAAAGTGATCATAATCCGGACGAGAGTTCCGGCAGAAATCAGCGAATCGCCCTTCAGTTGTCACCTTCATCTTCACCTTTTCCCACTTTAAGGCAATAAAAAAAGGCGCCGAAGCGCCTTTTAAATTATGATATCACAATCATTTTACATTTTACTCAGGTTTGCCTGTGCTGCAGCCAACCTTGCGATCGGCACCCTGAAAGGTGAGCAACTGACATAATCAAGACCAACCATGTCACAGAATTCAACTGAGCTTGGTTCGCCGCCATGTTCGCCGCAAATACCCAGTTTGATATCAGGACGTGTAGAACGGCCTTTTTTAACAGCCATCTCAATCAACTGGCCAACACCATGA
>JAHEYS010000456.1 GCA_023251475.1 Prolixibacteraceae bacterium | reverse complement strand
GTTTTGCGATAAGGGATTTATGCGGACAAACACCGCGTTTTTAATTCACAGACTACGGAACCAATTTGCCATTTTCAACGATAACCTCGTAAAAATAACCCGCCCCGAAATCCTTTTTTGCCGCAACATCGCCCTGAAAAGTGACCACATCGCCAACTTTAACAACGTCACTTGTGGTGACAGTGATATCAAAATCAGCGCCATTCTTTGTACCATCCTGAAGGTGTACCCAGTTCTTTCCCATAATTTCAGGACTGTATTTCACAACTTCACCTTTGATCTTGATGCTTTTCCCGACATAGTTATCCTTGTTGGTATAAAGTTCAGCAATAGAAGTACCACCTTCTGCAGGTTTGACATTAATGCCT
This sequence comes from Prolixibacteraceae bacterium, assembly GCA_023251475.1. Taxonomy (GTDB): domain Bacteria; phylum Bacteroidota; class Bacteroidia; order Bacteroidales; family Prolixibacteraceae; genus JAAFHB01. The sequence continues at coordinate 3,921 of JAHEYS010000456.1, read as the reverse complement.
TCCTTGGCAATGGCAGGTTGTTTCCCTTTTGGAACATCAGAAAGGGAGGCAGGAACATTGGCGAGAATAGGCGTTGCACTGAATTTGGAAACAAAAAGGATGGCAGGGAATGTTCTTTTTAACTCCTTACTTGTAAAATTGGTCATCTCAATATTCGGTTCAAAATAATAGATCTTACCAGTTTCAACTTCCTGTTTGGCAATGGCCAGCCAGCTCTCTTTTCCATCTTCGGTGACACGCAGATAGGTATAATTACTGGATTGGATTACCTCTTCAGCGGTAACCTTATGCACATTCGGAGCCAGATTTTCCGTGGACTTGTTTTTTGTTTGACAAGATACTGCCAGCATGGCGATGGCGGTAATCAGGAGAAGAAAATTTAATTTCATAGAAAATTTTATTAAACGTTATTTACCAGGATATTTCTCTTTATCCCACAAAAGTATTCATATTTTTATATTATTCTAAAATTTCCTCTTCAGTTAATCCGTTTAGTCGGTTCAGACATCACTGGACATCGTCGTTTTATACAAATAGATATGCGATTTTTAAATTTATAAAGATTGACATTCCTTGATCACTGATTTGCTGATACGCATTTTCTTTCGGGTTCGAATATTAACTATCCCAATGATTTCCTGTTTTTTTTATAAAAGGTGTTCCGCTTAGACCATCTTTTCAGCCGGAAGTTTCTGAATATTCCTTTGGATTAACTGTACTTCGGGAATAATTTATAGTTTTACCAAGTAATAGACACACGAATATTCATGTTGACTTCAATTAACTTTTAATACTTTCATTTGTTTCAGTTAAGGAAACAGATAAAGCTGTAAGAATATATTTATGGATGAACTTAATACAGCACTACAGAAAAAGCTAGGTTTACTTGAGGTATGGTTTAGTAAAAGAAAAGGTTCAATCGTAGCCTTCTCGGGTGGAATTGACTCAACATTAGTACTTTTTCTTGCCCGGAAATTCCAGGGTTACGAAAATGCCATCGGAGTAATATCCAACTCTGAAAGCCTTAAAAATAAAGATTTTAATATTGCCAAATCATTTTGTCAACAGTTCAATATCCGGATAAATGTGATCAAAACGGATGAGTTAAGCGATTTGCGTTATAACCAGAATCCAGTAAACCGTTGTTTTTTTTGTAAGGACCATTTGTTTAAGGATCTTCAGAAAATAAAGGCCGGATACCCGGATTTCGAAATTTTAAGCGGCACAAATTATGATGATCTTGGCGATTACCGGCCCGGTCTGGATGCTGCACAAAAAAACCTGGTTGCTGCTCCGCTTGTTGATTGCAGAATTACCAAAGCCGAAGTTCGTACCATTGCCAGGCATTTCAACCTTCCAAACTGGAATAAACCTGCAAGCCCTTGTCTGAGCTCAAGAATTCCATATAATCAGGAGGTGACTGCCCTGAAACTGAGACAAATTGAAGATGCCGAGAATATCCTGAATAATTATGGATTTGAAGATGTCCGGGTTCGACATTATGGCGCTTATGCAAAAATTGAGGTTCAGCCTCAGGACCTCGAAAAACTATCTTCACTAAAGGGACAAATCAGCGGGGAGATCGTAAAATTAGGCTTTGATCGGGTGGAGATCGATGCCGAAGGGTTGGTGTCAGGAAAAATGAACAGGGTATTGAACCCTTCAGATTCAAAAAAATAATCTTATGAGAATACTTTATTATGATTGTTTTGCCGGGATTAGTGGTGACATGAATCTTGGAGCAATGATTGATTTGGGTGTTGATCCCGATTTTTTAAGGGGAGAACTCAGGAAATTGAATATTGAAGGTTTTCATCTTGAAGTTACAAAGGATATACGCAGGGGAATATCAGGGACAAAAGCAACGGTTGTCATTGAAAACCCGGATAATGAAAAACATCGTCATTTAAGGCATGTGGAGGAACTGATCAATCAAAGCTCCCTCTCTGAAAAAGTAAAATCAACTTCAATAAAAATATTTGATCTGATCGCTGAAGCTGAAGCCAAAGTTCACCAGATCAGCAAACAACATGTTCATTTTCACGAAGTTGGCGCACTTGATTCAATCGCCGACATCGTTGGAGCCGCAATTTGCCTCGATTCCCTGAAGGTGGATAAAGTCATCTCATCCCCGATTCAACTGGGAGGAGGAATGGTCAAATGCGCGCATGGGTTCATGCCGGTGCCCGCGCCTGCCACCGCAGAGATTGTACAGAAAATCCCTGTCAGAACCGGATTGGTGCAACATGAAGCAACCACCCCCACCGGAGCCGCCATCCTTGTTGGAACAGCAGATGAATTCAGCGAAAAGGTTGATTTTCCTATTCATAAAATCGCTTATGGAATCGGGCAGCGCGATGTTTCGGAAGTTCCAAATGTCTTAAGGGTATATCTCCTGGAATCGGATAAAAATCAAGACTATACCACTTCTGAGGAAGCCTGGATGGTAGAATGCAATATCGATGACATGAATCCTGAATGGTACGAACCGCTGATGGGTTTGCTCTTTGAAGCCGGTGCATCAGACGTGTTTCTGACACCCATTATCATGAAGAAGTCAAGACCCGCCAATATCGTGTCAGTCCTTTGCCAAAGCAAACTCCTGCCGGAGATAAAGGGAATTATTTTCAGGAACAGCACCTCGATTGGAATGAGGGAATATCAGGTAACAAAAACTGTTCTGGACCGACATGAAAAGGTGATTGAAACCGAATTGGGAAAAGTACGATTAAAATGCAGCTCTTTCCAGGGGAAGGAGATCCACGCAAAGCCGGAATCAGAGGATTTAAAAAAACTGGCGGCGGAGCATGGATTGAGCCTGATTGAGGTTGAAAGAATTATTAATAAAAATCTGTAAGATGGATATCCGTGATATTCTTGAAAAATACAAAAACGGGGAGTTACCACTTGAACAGGTGATGTCGCACCTGACAAGTCGGGGAACGGAGGATCTGGGATTTGCAAATATCGACACAGACAGGCATCACCGTACGGGTATTCCGGAGGTGATTTATGCCTCAGGAAAAACCACCGAACAGGTAATGATGATTGTTCAGCGGATGTACGAAAAAGGGATGGATATTTTGGCAACCCGTGTGACCACGGAGATGTGGGAAGCAGTTAAAATGATCATTCCAGGTGCGCTTTACAACCCTTTGGCAAGAACCATCAGTTTTAAACAGAAGGAAGAGATATGCGGCGAAAACTATATTGCCGTCGTGTCGGCAGGAACCTCTGACCTGCCCGTGGCTGAGGAGGCTGCCGTCACAGCCAGATTTCTGAATAATAAGGTGATAACAATATATGATGTAGGAGTTGCCGGAATTCACCGGCTGTTCAGCAAATGGGAGTTGATACGGAATGCGCGGGTGATTATTGTCGTTGCAGGAATGGAAGGCGCACTTGCCAGTGTAGTGGGTGGTCTGGTGGACAAACCGGTCATCGGGGTACCCACAAGTATTGGATATGGGGCTAATTTTCAGGGCCTTTCCGCACTATTATCCATGTTGAACAGCTGCGCATCGGGCGTTTCAGTGGTAAATATCGACAACGGATTTGGCGCCGCCTGCCAGGCTTCACTGATTAACAAATTGTAATTTTAATCAACGTTAAGCATGGCAAAAATAGCAAGGCGGAATTTGCTCAGAACGATTGGAAGCATCTCACTTGCAACTGTTATACCTTCTTATGGAGCGGCTTCAGCCCGGAATAAACAGTCAGGCAAAACCACAAGAACAATAACAACTGACATCCTGGTTGTAGGTGGCGGAACTGCGGGTGTCATAGCTGCGATTCAGGCTGCCCGTACAGGGTGTTCAACAATATTGGTCGAAAACGGGAGTCAGCTGGGAGGAACAACAACCACGGGAGGGGTTGCTTTCCCGGGTTTATTCCATGCCTGGGGAAAACAGATAATCAGTG
>JAHEYS010000183.1 GCA_023251475.1 Prolixibacteraceae bacterium | reverse complement strand
ATCACCGGGCGTTTTTCCCCAGGTAAAAGGTCCGTGATTTTTCACCAAAACACCGGGTATAAAAGCTGGATTAAGATGGAGAAAACGCTCAATAATGACAGAGCCGGTCTCTTTTTCATATGCGCCATTAACCTCATCGTACTTCATATCACGTGTACAGGGGATATCATCGGCAAAGTAATCGGCATGGGTAGTACCAGTGAGTGGAATAGCAACCCCCGCCTGTGCCCACGAGGTGGCGAATGTTGAATGGGTATGGACGATCCCACCAATGTGATTAAATGCTTTGTAGAGTTCCAGATGGGTTGGAGTGTCTGAGGAGGGGCGTAAGTTCCCCTCTACAACATTCCCCTCAAGATCAATCACAACCATCTGTTCAGCGGTCATCACATCGTATTCGACCCCACTGGGTTTAATGACCACCAACCCTTTTTCACGATCAATTCCACTTGCATTTCCCCAGGTAAACAACACCAGATTGTACTTTACCAGGTCAAGATTTGCTTTGAAAACCAGCTCTTTTAACTCGGATAACATAGCAGAATAAATTAATATTAGTCTTTAACAGAGTAGAGAGTGTCCAATAATTTTAAAAATTACTCTTCTTTCTGCTGTGAAACTCTGTGCCTTCTCTGTATAACTCTGGCAAACAGTTAATTACACTGACAACCGAAGAGAAGACACAGAGGCATACAGCGTATTTGGCCAACCTCTTCTATTGTTTTATTTACCAGAAATAGATGTAGAACAATACACAAGCTAAAACTACACCTAAGGAGGCAATAATATCCCACTTGTTCCAACTGTTCCTGACAAGGGTTTTGTAGTCGCCCGTGAAAGTGATAAACTCTATCTGTTGGGCAGTAGGTTTTGGAGTGAAAAACGATACTGCAACCATCAGCAACATAATGAAGACGAGCAACCATACTTCAAATATAAGCCAGTTGGTATGCCAGAACCAGTGGGTAGATTGCCAGTACCAACCTGTCATAACGTCTTTACCTGTATTTGTAAAGATGTTGGTCAGCAAGCGGGCCATACCAATAAGAAAGCCCACGATCATCCCTGTCTCACCAGCCTTGGGTGTAATCCATTTAGAAAATATGCCGAGCACAAAAACTGCCACCATCGAAGGGGCGAGCAACGATTGAATGCCTTGTATATAGTCGTAAAGGCTGCCAAGACTCATCATAATAGGTATCCATATAATTCCAAGTATCACGACAACAATGGTTGCACTCCGGCCCACTAAAACATAGGTGGCCTCACTCTTACCTTTGAACATCGGCTTGTAAAAGTCTTCGGTATAAAGGGTAGCACATGAATTGAAGAATGCCGCCAAAGAAGCCACCAGGGCGGATATAAAACCGATAGTAACAATCCCTTTCACACCGGCGGGCAGTACGAACTTAACCATTGAGCCAAAGGCGGTGTCAGGATTTTCCAACGTAAATCCGCTTCCGGGCCGTGCAGCCAATGCAGCAGCTACCATACCTGGTATCAGAAACATAAATACAGGCAACAATTTAAAATAGCCTGCAGCGATAGTGCCTCTGCGTGCACGCATCATTACAACGTCGCTGGACTCCCCTTTTCGCTGTCCGAGCACACGTTGAACAATATGTTGGTCGGTGGCCCAGTACCAAAGACCAATAATTGACGCACCCAAAAACACCCAAATACCAGGATATTCATCATACAACGGGTTGCCTGTTTCGAAGTGGAATAAGTGGTTTGTTCCGTATGCAACACCGTCTGCCCCTACATTTAGTGATTTTGTGTAGGCTATCATTGCAGTCCACCCATCAATAACACTGCCGCCGCCAAGTGCAGACAAACCCAGGAAAAGAACAAGGAATGAACCAATGATCAGTATGGGGGTCTGAATTGCTGACAAGGTCATCACACCCTTCATACCGCCCAGAACGGTAAAGATACCCGTCAACACGATCAATCCGATAGCTCCGTACCAGAATGGCAGGCCGAGAAGACTCTCCATGAAGATCCCACCGGTAAACGCTGTTACACTCACTTTGGTCAGTACGTATGCGATCAGTGTGATGATAGAAAGCCACGAACCGGTACGAGGTGTGTAGCGGTTTTTGAGGAAGTCGGGCATCGTAATAATTTTCCCCAACTTGTTGTTCATCAGTTGATAAAAAGGTACAAACAGCCATCCCAAAATCAGGATCATCCAACCGTGCATTTCCCAGTGCGCCATGGCAACTCCCGACTTTGCACCTGTACCGGCAAGCCCTACAAGATGCTCAGAACCGATATTTGCAGCAAAGATAGCCGCACCAATAATGTACCATGGTTCCCCTTTTCCAAACAGGTAATCTTCACTATCTGCGTCCTGTTGCAGGCGGTTATGTTTTTGTATGGAACGCCATACCGCCCAGGTAACAGCCAAAATCCCGACCGCAATAATTGTCCAGTCGAGCCAAATAAATTCATGTGAGTTCCAATTCATAATTTTTTGTTAGTTAATTTGATATTAGTTTGCTTTATGTTAGACTTCTGCTTTATCGTAAACCCCCTCTTCTGCGACAGTGAGCAACGAGTTTGCAAAAGCACCTTGAATTGCGAATTACCTGAGCGCTTTATTCAACAGGTAATACACTTCGTTATTACGAATGGTTTGTCTGAACTCCCGGATGTTGGTCTGTTTATCGATAATCAATATTTCGATGTCAGCAATCTCGGCGTAATCTTCCATCATTTCAGTAGTAATAGAGAACGAGAAGCTCGAGTGGTGAGTTCCGCCGGCAGTAATCCAGGCGCCTGCACCAATCTCAAGATTTGGCATCGGTTTCCATAAAGCACAGGCGACAGGTAATTTGGGCAGTGCTTCCGGTTTTATCACTTCCACTTCATTAACAATCATACGGAAACGGTTACCCATATCGACAATTGTCGCAGCAATACCATCACCTTCATGCGCCTGGAAAATTAAGCGGGCACAAACACCTGCATCACCAATTCCCAGGAAATGAACTTCGATGCGTGGTTTATTTGCCGCAATTTCAGGGTTGATTTCCAACATGTGTGATTGCAGAATAGAGCTGTTTGCCCCGTCGAAGTTCAAAACATAATCTTCAAGGAACGAACATCCACCGGGCAACCCCTGAGCCATAACCCACATGGTGCGGGTAAGTGCAGCAGTTTTCCAGTCGCCTTCTGCACCAAAACCATAACCTTCGGCCATCAGTCGTTGCGAAGCGAACCCCATCAATTGAGACATTCCTTCCAGTTCGTTGAAGCTGGTTGTGAAAGCAGTTGCGTTTTTTTCCTGTAAGAAACGGCGTAATCCAATTTCCTGAGCAGCAGCCTGACGTACTGAGAGGTGTTTTTCAGTGCCTTTCTTACAATCATCCGCAAAGTCGTAAAGTTTCTCGTATTCAGCAATTAACCCGTCGATTTCAGTCTCAGTAACAGCTTCAACATAAGGCACCAGTTTAGCGATAGGCGCATTATCAACGTGGTAACCCAAACGGATTTCAGCCTCTACCTTGTCTCCATCGGTCACAGCCACGTTGTTCATGTTATCCCCAAAACGGATGATTTGCATACTTTGAGCCTCAGCCCATCCGGCACAAACGCGCATCCAGCCGGAAATCTTATCGTGCGTCGATTTATCTTTCCAGTAACCAACGACCACTTTACGCGGCTTGCGTAAACGGCTGGTCATGAAACCGAATTCACGGTCACCATGAGCCGATTGGTTCAGGTTCATATAGTCCATGTCAATTTCTGACCAGGGAATTTGCGCATTGAACTGGGTATGAAGGTGCATTAATGGTTTTTTATAATCCAGCAAACCATGAATCCACATTTTGGCAGGAGAGAAAGTATGCATCCAGGTAATTAAACCAATACATTTTGTATCTCCGTTTGCAGCACGCATAATTTCTGCAATTTCGGATGACGAATTGGCAGTCCCTTTATAAACAACTTTTACAGGCAGATTGCCTGATTCGTTCAATCCTCTTACCATTTCGTTTGAGTGTGCGTCAACTTTAACGACTGCATCACCTCCGTACAGCAGCTGTGCGCCCGTTACGAACCAGACTTCGAACTGATTTAAAAATGTGTTTGTCATGATCTGAAACTTAAATTTGTGTATTGATTTGTGTAAATTTAATTTAATAGTACTTTATACTTTTATAAAAGGCATCAGGGGAATTTAACGATCCGTTCACTGCGCAAACCAGAATCAAGAGGTTTGAACTGATAATAGTAGGCCCCCTTTTTCGATTCGTTGGTATTTTTTATATTCAGTCGTTCAAGAATGCCGATTGAGAGCACCTTTTTCCGGAAGTTACCGGGGTCAAAAGTTTTCTGAAAAATTGCTTCATAAAGATTTCTCAATTGCATCAACGTAAACATTTCGGGAAGTAATTCTTTGCCGATCAAATCAATACTTGCTTTTTGCTGAAGGGCGGAAAGGGCGTTTGCAACAATTTCCTCATGGTCAAAAATTAATGAGGGTAATTTTGTAACCGGCCACCAGTGAGCTCCATTTTCCCTGACCAGGTCCTTGTCGTGAATATCGATCCGGATTAGGGCCACAAAAGTCATACTTATTACCCTTGCACCGGCATCACGATCGGGTTTGGAGAAAGCGGAGGCTTGCTCTAAAAATATGTCTTTCAAACCCGTAGTTTGCAAAAGAACACGTCTTGCGGCTTCCTCAACTGACTCTTTTTCCTGAACAAATCCTCCCATCAGCGACCATTTACCCTGTGCAGGTTCAAATCCGCGGGGATAGAGTAACAGCTTGAGTTCCCCCTCTTCATAGCCGAAAATAGAACAGTCAACTGCCACATAGTGTTTTGGATGTTGCTTATACAGTTCGGTCAGCATCAAAATGGCACTTTCTTCTTCCATTCTTACGTAGTTAATTTTATGCAAATTTATAAAAGTATTAATTACTTATATTTCTTTTAAAAGATAATTGATATTTTCTGCGTAAATAATTTGATTTTTAATGGACACAGGGAATAAATTCTCCAAAACTATGCCATTATTTTTGTATATTTGTAATGTGCGCTATGTCATAAGCTTTGACACTACTAAAATTTAATTTCTATGTGCGTTACTTACTTTATAATTAACCATTAAAAAATTTGAGTTATGAGTACCGGAAAAGTTTTATTAGGTGTATTGGCAGGTGTGGCTGCCGGTGCCATATTGGGAATTCTTTTTGCCCCGGATAAAGGATATGAAACCCGGAAGAAAATTGTAAAATCCGGCAAGGATCTCACTGATAATCTGAATGAAACCCTTAGGGATTTTATGACAGATATTAGTAAGAAGTTTGATTCAGCTATAAAAGAGGCAAAAGAATCAGCTGAAAAGCAGGGTTGATCATGCAATGCTGTTGATGGACATTCATGTTGAATTGGGGAATCAGAATTACAAAGCTCTTTACAAAAAGTAGTCATTAATGGAGGAAAAGAAAACGGCTGTTGAATCGTTATTGGAGATTGTTCAATCATACACCAAAACGAGCATTCAACTGGTTAAATTAAAAACCACCGGTAAGATCGCAGAGATTGTTTCCAATCTTGTTTCGGGCATAGTGATTCTGATTCTGCTCGTTCTGCTTTTTATCAACCTGAACATCGCGATTGCGTTAATAATCGGAGATCTGCTGGACAGGATATGGCTTGGATTTCTGATACTGTCGGGTTTTTATGGAATTACAGGACTTATTGCTTACCTGTTCCGTAATCGCTGGATTAAGAAACCTGTGAGCAATTCGGTAATTACACTGTTGCTCAAAGAGGAGCAATTGAATGAGGATCATTTGTCTGAACAATAGTTTTATATGTCAGTTTCCCATTAACATTCTGATCATAATATGCAAAGCATAACATCGGCCGAAGTGCTAAAGAGGGCAATTTATGCACTTGAGCAAAAACAAATTAAAGAAGAACGGCTCCTTAGGGAACAGTTATTAATTACCTATGAAAGCCTGAAGCCGATCAACTTTTTGCAAAATGTGATTCGCGATCTTACCACCCCATCCGAACTGAAGGATGGTCTGATCAAAACTGCAGCGAGCCTTTTAGCAGGTTTTCTCTCAAGGAAAATAGTGGTCAGATCGTCCAATAATCCCTTCAGACGTTTTGCCGGTATTTTAGTCGAATATGGCGTAATCAATGTTGTTTCGAATAATTCTGAAGCCATCAAAAAGTTCGGTCTCCATCTTATCAGAAACCTGATCGGTAAACCCAGTACTGTTAATAGTTGATTTATTCAGATTTATTCAACTTTTTGCCGGTGTCATCTGTTTATTCAATTATTAATAATAAATATTAAAAACATAAAAATGATTGAGAGTTCAGTAAAAGTGACATTTGCAGGTAATCCTTTAACCCTGCTTGGTAACGAGATCAAAGTTGGTGATAAAGCTCCCGATTTTCATGCAGTCGGAGCAGGCCTGAATCCGGTTAAACTCGCTGATTTCGCCGGAAAAACGGTGATCATCGCCGCTTATCCCTCGATTGATACTAGCGTTTGTGCTGCTCAGAACAGGCGATTTAATTCTGAAGTTAATCAGCTTAATAATGTAGTTGTGTTGTCGGTATCGTGTGATCTTCCCTTTGCACAGAGTCGATTTTGTGCTGCAGAAGGTCTCGAAAACATTAAAACCATTTCAGATCACAAGGATCTTGATTTCGGTGAAAAATATGGTTTCGTGATCAAGGAACTTCGTTTACTTGCACGCGGCACAGTGGTTATTGACAAATCCGGAGTGGTCAGGTATGTCGAATATGTTCCCGAGGTTACCAATGAGCCCGATTATGAAGCGGCAATGGCTGTTGTAAAAACACTCTGAATTTCAAAAGCATAAAATAAGTAGGGTGACCTAAAAGGCTGGTTAACCGCAAAGTGCGTTTTGAAAGCGCAATCAATACAAAATTGTGTTATCGTATTTGTGATTTCTGCGAACTTTGCGGTTAATCTTTTTGCCTTTTGGGACAACCACATCATTTTTTATTCACCCTCCGCTTTTGCCTGATATCCTACGAAATTCTCCTGTTTGTTGAGACAGAAATCACACATCTCCTTTACATCTGTGGTGTTATAAGTATTTCCACAGGTGGGGCAAATCAGCCAGGTGTAAGGCAGGTTTGTTTCATTCCCGTTAACGATGGTTGCCATTGCCTGACGGAAATATTTCAAATGCTTTTTCTCCGAATCACTGGCCCAGGTAAACGATTTAGCTGCATCAGGTGCCTTCTCATTTTCTGCATCCCTGATAAATCCTGAGTACATTGTCAACACCTTGAACGTTTCGCCGTTAATAGCAGACTGTAGATTTTCGGCGGTGGTTTTTACCTCAAAGCTCGCAATTTCAGCGGCTCCGACATTCCCCCCGTACTTTTGAATAACTTTCACATAATTTGAGGCATGAATGATCTCCGATTTGGCAGCGGCAATAAATAATTGCGAAATGGTATCAAATCCCTCCTGTAATGCTTTCTGGGCAAATCTGCTGTATTTTTCAGCGGTGACAGATTCCTGGTTAAAGGCACTTTTCAGGTTTTCGACCGATTTTTTTGGTTTTGAGCCGCTGCAATAACAGAATAGCGCGGCAATCGATAAAAGGAGCATAAGCCGGAAAAATATTCTCATAACAATAAAGATTTTACAATACCCTGATGTCCTGCAAAGGAATGGTTTGGCAAATTGGTATAATCAATCACCCATTTCTGAAGAGAGCATTGGGTTTTGGTATTTAATTTTTTGATCGGTTTCGAAATCGTAGAGGGTGAGTATTCTAAGATTATAATAAGCGAGCCAATACGTTGAAAGTGAACCAATATAATCACGTTTGGCACCTTCCCGTTCTGATAGGGCAATGTTGAGATCGGTGATACTGATCTCCCCGTTTTGAAATCTTTTCAATGCTATTTTATATCCGTTTTCGGCCACCCGATCGGCTTCCAAAGCTGTTTTCAACTGATCTTTTAAGAGGCCGAACTGCTCCACCTGGACAATCACACTCCGGTCAAAATCCTCCCTGGCCTTAAGTACATCAAACTGTGCAAGATCGCGTTGCGATTCGGCCATTTTTACAGAGGAGGCAGCACGTCCCCAGTCCAGAATTGGCACGCTCACGGTCAACTGCAGAACCTGCGATTTTTTGGGATCACCATAAATCTCAGACATTGTTTCCCCGCTGTTGGATAATCCGTAACTGCCAGACAAAGTAGCTGCTAATCCGGTGGCCCGTTTTGCAGCGGTCAGATCGCGGTCTGCATTGATCAATCTTCTTTCAAAATTTAGTGGTTCGGGACGATTTGCCTTGGCTTCCTCCAGCGCCTTTTTTGAATCAATGTCGAACAGGGTAATGTTTAAAGGTATTTGAAGCTCTATTTCCTGGTTTTGATCTAATCCGATATACGACTTAAGTTCAAAATCGGAGTTTTTCAATTGCATTCCGGCCGAGTTTAGAGCTTTCTGTGCATTCAGCACTGAAAGCTCTATCCTGGAGAAATCGTTTTCAGAGATCTGCCCCAATTTTCTTTTGGTTTGGGCAATCCTAAGATTGTCGTTGCTGTTTTTTAAGGCACTCTCAGCAAGTTTAAAGTCAGTCTGGATTCGCAGATAATTAAAAAACCGGGCAGTAGCCGTATATGCGATTGCCTCGATGGACTGTATGAAACTTTTTTGCGTCTCATTATATATCATTGGTTCGGTCTTCTTGGACCATTTCATCCAGTTATAGGCAAAAATTGGCTGATAGAATCCAAAAGAGATGGGATTACCCGAAAAATTGGTCTGCTTCTTATAGTAATCCTGGACCCTGCTGGCTGAAGTAGAGGCATAAATATAGGTTCCGGTAAGGGGAATTGATTGATTTAGTGATAAGTTTGCAGAGGTCATCAGGTTTGATACCTCCTTAAACTCGATACTGCCATCAGGTTGGGTAACCGGAACGGTTGATTGATTGTAACTGGGTAATGTACCAGAGATTACAAGGTTGGGAAGGAATGTCTTTTTGAAGTTTTTCCAGCGCCAGTGGTAATTTACATTGGTATTTTGAACATACTTTACAGATGAAGATTGCACAATAGCCAGGTCCACCACATTACGAAGACTGAGGTTCATCTTAATTTTGGTATCAACCGGTCCGGATTTTTTCTCCTGAGCATTCACAAAGTTCAGGAATAAACAAGGGGATAAAATGATTAAAAGACAACTTAACAGTTTTTTATCCATTTCTCTAATTGTTTATTACGACACTGCCTGCATTGTGGAAAGCGGCGATTCCCCTTTTGGGAACAACAATGGTATCTCCTGCTTCAAGTCCTGATAACACCTGAATATGGTCGGGATTTTTGATCCCGGTTGTAATCTCACGTCGGGTAGCCTCCCCGTTTTTTAAAACATAAACAATACCCGGCACCTCCTTTTCAAAAAGGGTTAGATTGTTAATCATCAACGCCTTTTCAACTTCATTTCTGACAACCCATAACGTTATGCGCTGATTGGAGATAAGTTTGGGATGGCTTTTCTGTTCAAGATGAACATTGAATAATATTTTGTTATTTTCGATCACCGGGGTAACATTTCCGATACTCCCGGGTAGTCGCTCAGCATCGATAATTGCAATAACCTTTCTCCCGGTTTTAATATAATCTGCAACCTTATCTTCAACAGATCCTGTGATTTTAAATGTTGAAAGATCAGACATGCGGACCAAAACTTCATCCGTATTCACCTTCTCACCAACCTTATTTGATATTGAAAGGATAATACCGCTTGAGGGGGCTAAAACCAGCATCTGGCTTAGTGTTTTCTCTTTATCTGCAAGCTCTTTTTCCTGAATTTTAATTCCCAGATTCAAACCCTGCTCTTCAGCATTTAATTGTTTCAACCGGATGGCATTCTTTTGCTTTAACATCACAAGGTCCTTTTCCGCCAGGGCAATTTCCTGCTTAGTCTTTTCTATTTTTGCAGGAGAGATTCCCCCTACCTCAAGTAATTGCTCTTCGTCAGCCAGTTGTGTTTTTAATGAAGTAACATTTAACCGCTTTACCTCCTCACTGTAGCTAAGGTCAACATTGGTACTAAATTCACTCAGCTTGTTCTTTTCAAGAGAATTTCTTTTCAGATCGAGCTGATCTTTTAATTTATCAATCTCAGCTTTGATCAGTTCATCATCCATCATTAAAATGGCATCCCCCTTTTGAACCTTACTTCCGGGTTCACTAAAAATCTGTTTGACAATGCTGGTATACGGGCATCGTACCAGGACCTCATTTTCTGCCTCAACAGTTCCGGTGGCCACAATTGGTTCGTAGATATCCCCCTGCTCCACAATGAGCTTGATGCACTCCTTTGCGCTTATGGCTTTTGGCATGAGTCTGCAGGAATGTGTAACAATTGTTACACTTAAAAGTATTCCTGTGGGAATCAGAATTGCTAATCGCTTATTTTTAAAGAATTTCATCACATAATATTTTTCATAATACCTGGTCCATCAACAGCCGGAATTCAACCAATATCATCTATTCCAAAGTTCAGGCAGGGGTTAAAATTACATTATTTTGATCAAATGCAGAAATATTTGCTTTAAAAATAATGACTTTAACAGGCTTATTAACATGTAATCCAATATATTATAGAATAAAATAGATAGGGATCAGATAAGAATAAGAAAGGCTGACAATACAGTGATTACAATTACTGCCCATTTGTACCCCTTTTCCGGAATCCGTTTAACAGCAGAAATTCCCACCCAGGCGCCAAATGCAATAGCAGGAAGCACCATCAGATCAATAGTCAGGGAATCAAGATTAATATTTTTCCATACAAGCGCCTGGAGGGGAAATTTCGACAAATTGATGATAAAGAAAAACCATGCCGTTGTTCCAATAAAACTTTTTTTATCAAGGTGCATGGCTAACAAATAGATCGCAAAGATTGGCCCTGCTACATTTCCGATCATCGTGGCAAAACCGCCGGTTATACCCATCAACGCAGCGAACCACCAGTTGTCGGGGGTGAACTCTTTTTTATAACCATAATCTTTCCAGACCATTAAACCGATACTGACAAAAACCGTAATAGCGATAATTCGTTTGAACTGCTCATCATTGACTTGATTTCCCAGCCACAGGGCAAGAAAAAGACCCGCAAAAGCCCAGGGGAGTGCGCGCACCAGGTGCTTCCACTGCGCATGACGATGGTAGTAGATCACGCCAAATACATCAGCCATTAGCAGAATCGGAAGCAAAATTCCTGTGGACTGTTTCCCACCGAAAATAAATGCCAGGGTCGGAACAACCAGCATGGAAACACCTGGCACGCCGGTTTTGGACATTCCGATAAGTACAGCACAAATAATGATTAATAACCAGTCGGCAACCGATAACGTAAATGGGTGGAATATGGGGGCCATTGAATAAAATGAAAATTAAACGTTGCCAAAAATAGAATAAATAAAAGAGTTTTGTAAGTTTATAAAAAAGTTCACCTAAATTGATAAAATGAAATTAACACGACGGAATTTCATAACGACGGCTTCCATTTTACTCAGCGGAGTTTCTGTATCGGCCAGGCAACCAGGTGCAAAGAAGTTTAAGCCCATCAGATTTGGCATGATTACCGACATCCATTACGCTGATCTACCGGAAAATACGTCGACGAACCGATATTACAAACAGTCGTTGAGAAAGGTTGCTGAGTGTGTGGATGTGATGAACAGCGAAAAAGTCGATTTTCTGATTGAGTTGGGGGATTTAAAAGATCAGGGTAATCCTCCGGACGAAACAACCACTTTAAACTATTTATCAGTAATCGAAAAAGAACTTTGCCATTTTAAAGGACCTCTCTATCATGTTCTTGGCAATCACGATCATGATAGTATTTCAAAAACCCAATTCTTGGGCTCCATTTCCAACAGTGGTTTTTCGCGGGCATTAAATCATTACTCCTTCAATAAAAATTCCCTCCATTTTGTTGTACTTGACACTAACTATACCTCAGCTGGCAAACCATATGATCATGGCAATTTTAACTGGACCGATGCACACTTGCCGGAAGTGCAATTAAACTGGTTAATCAATGATTTACAAATGAATAAAATGCCAACGATTGTATTTGTACACCATCAGCTCGACTCCTGCTCGATCCCGGATAAAAGACATTGCCCGGATAATGCAGATGAAGTGAGGAGAATTTTGGAACAATCCGGTCAGGTACTGGCTACATTTCAGGGTCATTATCATCAGGGTGGATTGAACAAAATCAACAATATTTTTTACTATACACTAAAGGCGGTGGTTGAAGGGAGCGGCGATGAGAACAATAATTACGCAATTATTGAGATCGGTCAAGATCTTTCAATTAACATTACCGGATTTAGACAAACCCGCTCAATAAATTTAGCAACCCTACCCGCATAAAAGCTAAAACTCAGAAGAATAAGCTGCCGGACATCCGGATCATAAACTGCGTATAACGATGATTAGCATTCGCAGCAGAACTATATGCCTCATCAAATGACGATTAAGATTTTTTCCCGGAATATTATTGACCGAAATATTTTTTCATTCTTTAGTTGGTTTTGTCTAAATTTGCAAAAAATTTCCCTCAAGGGTTTAGTTAGTTTATAAATATTACAAATACTAAAGACAATGGCAACTACAGCAGAAATCCGTAACGGGCTGTGTATTGAGTTTAACGAACAATTATTTCAGGTTGTTTCGTTTCAACATGTAAAACCAGGTAAAGGTCCTGCCTTTGTCCGCACAAAACTGAAGAATTTAAAAACAGGAAAAGTGATTGATAACACCTTCTCTGTTGGAACCAAAATTAATACGGTCCGTATTGAACGCAGACCCTATCAATTCCTTTACAAGGATGAAATGGGATTTAATTTTATGAATTCCGAGACATTCGAACAGGTTTCGATCGGAACAGAGCTTGTAGATAATGCAGACCTGATGAAGGAGGGGATGACCCTTGAGATTATGTACCATGCCGATACGGAAACACCGCTTACTGTTGAGTTCCCCCCGTTTATTGAGGTGGAAATCACTTATACAGAATCGGGCGACCGTGGAAACACGGCATCCTCAACAGCGCTCAAACAGGCAACGGTTGAGACCGGAGCTACAATTATGGTCCCGCTTTTTATCAATCAGGGGGATATCATCCGTGTTGATACACGCGATAAATCATATTATGAGAGAGTTAAAAAATAAGGAGTACCTATTTTAGCACAAAAAAAGGCAGGGAAAACCTGCCTTTTTTTGTGCTAAAATAGGTGATAGTATCGTTTAGACGATG
>JAHEYS010000182.1 GCA_023251475.1 Prolixibacteraceae bacterium | reverse complement strand
TCTGTGCATCGAACAAGGCAATATTGGCAGGCATACCAACATATAATGATGTGTCAAGTGCGGTATTGGTAGTTGGCATGACCGTCACTGAGAAAGTTTCACCAAACCAGTTTTTTACTGTGATAGTCGAGGTGGATGTTGCATTGAAATCCCACTTTGTCTGGACAGGAATGGCCCAGCGATGGAGTCGGGGATCATTAAGAGACTTTAGTTTGTCCACCATCGTTTTGCAGGGCTTGGTCTGGTACTCCGGATTAGAGGTATTGAGCAATCCCCCCTTCGCCGAGTTATTGGCGGTAGTACCAAGGTAGTTCACCACTGCATCATCATTTGTGGATGTAAAAGCCAGCGCGGAAGCAGCATTGAATTCGGCAACGATATCCACCCCAAGAGCGCTCATATCGGTTTTCTTGTTGATCAGACGCATTGCATATCTTAACCTGAGTGAGTTAACAAACTTCCTCCATTTGACAGGATCCCCGCCATACATCACATCTGCCGTTGCGGATATCTTATAATTTGAAATGGAGGCATCCCCCAAAATGGTCTCCGCGTTTTTAAGATCCGTCAATACCCCTTTATAAATATTCTTCTGATCATCATACTTCGAAAAATAAATTCCCTGCGAGGCCTCCAGGCTTTCCGAATAGGGAACATCGCCAAACAAATCGGTAAGCGTACCAGAAAGAAATGCCCTGAGGGTTAAAGAGATTGCTTCAAAGAATTTATTGTTTTCGGTGATTGATTTATCATGGATAATGGCAATATTTCTCAAAAGGTCATAATAACCTGACCATGAACCTGCGGTCCAAAGGTACTGGTTGACCTCGGGCATCCCGTCATTGGTACCCATCTGATTGTACTGCATTGCTCCTGCGACCCCTGTCTTGTGATCGCCAATAGATTTGTAGGTCTTTGCTGCTCCGGTAAGAACATAGGTCAGAATATAATTGGAAGAGACATTTACCGGATTATTAGGGTCCACATTTAACTCATTCAAATCGAGACAGGCGGTCAACTGGAATAGTAACGTTAAAGCAACTATTATCTTTATTTTTATCGTTTTCATGGTATATCTCCTTTTTTAAAAATCAAAGTTTAACTTAAACCCCAATGAACCTGTCCAGGGCATCATATTGTAATATTCAGCTCCCTGCACCCATGTACCGCCGGTGTTTCGGTATGCCCGCTCAGGATCAATATGGATACCTGCTTTCGTCCATTCGAAGATATTATCAGCAACAAGAGAAACAGATGCATGCTGGATATTAATTTTCTCCATCCATTTTTTGGGAATACGATAAGTCAAGGCGACTTCCCTTAATTTGACATAGGTTGAGCTATTCACAGCCCGATCAACAATAGCGCGGTTGGATGCCTGATTGGCATTAAAGGGATCTAACCATATGGTAGAAGCCGGGGCACCTAAATTCTCAACATAAGATTTCACGCCACCGGTAACAACCTCGCGTACGCCGGGGTTAAAGCTGGCATCTGCATAGCGGGTGGCAGGAACAGGGTTTGGCCAGGCAAATCCACCCAGCTCAGGGAGTCGCCCACCTACCCAGTTACCAAAGAATGCAGATGGATTGGCTTTGATCTGTGTAACAATGTCGGAATTCTTATCATATGGCGCGCCGCTAAATGAGAGTTCATTCACACCATTGTTCTGCATAAACATCCAGGAATTGGAGTAGAATTCCCCCCCTTGATTCCATTCAATATTGGCATAAAGCGAAAAGGCTTTATAGGTAAAAGTTGGCTGGATACCCAGGATAAAATCCTGGTTTGTGTTTCCAATTTTTACCATGTGCTTGGGATCCTGATCCATTTGATATTTCCCTGATGATGAAACGATCGGGTAGCCAAAATAGGGTGATGTGGCGTCAGCAACCTTTAAAACCGGTTTCTCCCAGATATCTCCCATCAATTCACCAACTTTGGTTCTAATCACCCCATTCCCACCTTCAATGGAGTAAAAATCAACATTGGATAGCCCTTCGGCAAGTGCCCTTAAATAGGTCTTGTTTTTTGTAAAACTGAAATTCAGATCCCATTTGAAATCACCTGCAATAACCGGAGTTGTTGTCAGTCCGATCTCCCAGCCCCTGCTCTCAATATTTCCGGCATTGATCGATTTGGACGATGCGCCCGATTCAATAGGGAGTGAGATGTTTAATATCTGATTCTTATTTTGAACGATGTAATAGGTTGCTTCCAATCCCAGTCGGTTTTTCAGAAACTTCAGGTCAACCCCAATTTCATTGGATGTCTCCCGTTCCGGCTTTAACAGATTATTCGTCAGATTTCCACCCATATACATTACTTTGGAGGTTCCCCAGTCCTGACCAATAGAAAAATAGGGATTTAAAGCATATGGGCTGGTATCGTTACCTACCTGGGCACTACCTGCCCGCAGTTTTGAAAAAGTAATCCATTCAGGTAAGGCAAATATCTCCGAGAAGATCAGGCTGATTGAAGCCGAAGGGTAGAAATATGATCTGTTGGCCGCGGGCAGTGTACTTGACCAGTCATTACGGCCGGTAAGATCAAGAAAAGCCATCCCCTTATAATCAATGGAAGCCATGCCGTAAACACTGTTAACCGCCTTTTGAGCCCAGGAACTATTATAGGTAACAGTACCGGGGACCCCATTCGAAATGGTATAAAGCTGAGGGATCACCAGCGAAGAGGTGGTGTTGCTTATCCCCCGGTTATAAACATATCTCCGGTTGGCTGCAACGAACGCATTGACATTCCACTGTTCGGTTATCTTCTTTTTATAGGAAAGGTTTACTTCCAGGTTCGTTTCCTTATTGTAGAAATCATAAATATTGTAATATCCTGTAAGGTTTGTTGTGGTACTGAAAGCCTTTTTCCCCTGGCGGTTCTCGGTAAAGGCATCTCTTGAAAAGCGCCCCATCAGACTTAAATCACCGGTAATCTGCCAATCCATCTGAACCTTGCTGATCAGACGGTCCCGTTTAAACGAATTTGTATTTTCATTGGCAATGAACCAGGCGTTATTTTGTTTGGAGGCATTTACATTCTGCTGGATCCCCTCCAGTCCTGGTTTCCAGTAGTTTTTTAGATCCATGATGTTGACCTGGGCACCTTTTTCATAAAGACTCCTGACCACGTCATTCCGGTCATCACCCGTGACATTGGTTCGGTTTGCAGAACCCGACTCATTCCAGTTAATGTTGGCAGTAACAGAAAGTTTATCTGACAACTTATACTGCGTATTGAGGTTAATGGTACTCCTGTTTAAATCTGTGTTTGGAATCATGCCGATATTTCTCATGTCGCCTACAGATAACCTGAAATAACCATTCTTGTTATTACCGTCAACAGCCACATTATTGGTCACCGTATAACCGGTTCTCATAAAGTCCTGTATCCTGTTCTTATACGAAACAAGGGGAACCTTTACCCCGTTGCTGTTCCATTGTGCCCAAAGCTCTCCTTTATCCAGCTGAGCGCCCCACGATTCATTCTCTGCCTCCTCAAGGATATGCGCTCCGGCTTTACCACTTCCGAATTTGGTTTGATAAGGATAAATATCGGTGAGAACATCAAATACGATGGAAGAGTTAACAGAAACGCCCACCCCTTTTCTACCTTTTGCACCTGAACGTGTTGTGATTAAGATGACACCGTTACCGGCACGTGATCCGTATAATGCCGCTGCACTCGCCCCCTTCAAGACGGATACACTCTCAATATCATCCGGGTTAAGGTCTGAAATACCATTCCCCATATCTGCTCCGTTATAAAGATTGGTCGAAGTATTTGAAACAGGGACCCCATCAACTACAAATAGCGGCTGATTATCGTTACTTAACGATTTTGCCCCCCTGATAATGATGTTTACCGATGCTCCTACGGTACCGTTCATCTGAGAAATTCTCACCCCCGAGACTTTACCCTGAAGCGCATTCAAAACATTGTTCTGGGGAGTCTCCGTTAATATTTCTCCTTTTACTTCACCCACCGAATAACCAAGCGCTTTCTTCTCCCTTTTTATTCCCAAAGCGGTAACAACCACATCTGCCATTCCAATGGTTTCAACCTCCATTACAACTGCCAGACTGGTCTTCGTACCAACAATGACTTCCTGTCTTTTCATCCCAATAAACGAGAATTGTAAAATGGAGTTTTCGGGAACAGCGGAGAAAGAAAAACTTCCGTTACCGTCGGTAATGGTCCCGATGGTAGTCCCTTTTACCACGACCGAAACACCCGGGAGTAAAGCGCCCGATTGATCGGATACCGTTCCGGTCAGTTTTTTACCTTGCTGCCCCACCAATGAAGGGGAGTCAGAAGGCATCAGAACAATATGTCGGTCAATAATCTCGTAGATCACGTTCTGATTCGAAAATAACTGAGCCAGAATAACCTCAATTGTTTTCTCCTCGGCCAGAACATCTACTTTTCTGGTCACATCGATCTTATTGTTGTCATACATAAAAGAGAATTCAGTATGATTCTCAATTTGTTGAAGAACCTCCTTTACTGCGACATCTTTCAGGTTCATGGTCATTTTAGTGTTTTGGGCATAGGTTGCTCCCATACTACTCATCAGACCTGTAAAGCAAATCATTACAATGATCAGTTTCATAATCAGCAGGATTTTCATGACCGGGTGCATTAAATATTGCCTTACCGGACATTGATGTTTTTTTTTCATATTTTTAAAAAGTTTTTAAGGCACCTTAGTTTAATGCATAAACGCCAATAAATGCACAATAAGATGCCGATTATTAAATAATTACATAATTAGTTAGCAGGTTTGCCCTTCCGGCAGACCTGTTTTGTTTCATTGGTTTCATTCATTTCATAGGCATTGTATTTTAGTTTTTCATTTCCGTTTCCTGACGCAACTGGTGCGCCACTGTCTTTTGTACTATTATCTATTCATTTTTTAAGTAACCGGAATAATTTAATATCGTAATCGGATCTTTATAAATTGCAGAAAATCAATAAGAAAAGGCATTGAAAATTGAACATTATTAATTTGACAATTACTTAGCATACCTGATGGAGACGTTTTTACCATCTATTTTATATTCCAGCGGAGTGATCACCTTTAATAATTTAAGTAACTCAGTGAGTGATTCTGTCTTAACTTTGAAGGTATAGTTGTGATTTTTTTTCATCTTCTCCTCTATGGTAATTTTGACTCCATACCACCTCTCCAGGTACCTGATCACCTCCTCGAAAGGTGAGTCATCAAAAATCAGCTCATTATTCTTCCAGGCAGTAACAACTTCCACATTGGCGTCTGAGACTAAAACCTCACGGTCTGTTTTACTGACTGATACCTGCTTTCCCCTGGTAAGATCAGCTAATAATGCCCCCTCCCTGACAACACCAACATTGCCATTTTCAACGGTCACTTCCAGCTTTTTGTCTTCGCTGTAATTTTTTACATTAAAAGCAGTTCCGTAAACCTCAACAGCAATATCCCCGGAATGAACCCGGAACATCCTCGATTTATCCCTCTTCACCTCAAAAAATCCCTCCCCGGCTATCTCAACTTCACGAATTTTTGCATTAAAACTGTTCTTATATTTCAATGAAGAGCCGGAATTCAGCCAAACATTTGATCCATCAGGCAATACGATCATCGATTTTTGCCCTTCAGGTACGATTACTGTCGAATATTGGTTCAGAAAATCGGCTGAAAACTTTTCAGAAACGAAGTATTGAGATGCAATTCCAATGAGGAAAAAGAGTATGGCGGCAGCAGCTATCCTTGAGAATTGGGTGATCCCTAACCTTCTCTGACGCGGAAGAGCGATATTGTCCCTGATTTTAGACCATGCAGCCTCCTTATCTGGTTCAAACAGATCAACATCGGGGGAAGTCAGCTGATAAGCCGACCACAGCTCAGTAAAACGCTTTTGGTTTTCCGCATTTTCGTTGATCCACTGATCGAGCTGCTGCGATTCTTCAGACGTCGCTTCACCCTTTAACTCCTTGATAATTATTTTTTTAAATATATTTTCCCCCATCTGTAAAATTTCTGTCCAACCTTAAGGCACATTACGGGAATAAAACCCCCAACTGAACCTCAATAAATTATGAAGAAAATTCATTCTTTATGAAATTGAGAGAGAATCACAAAGGGGGAGGGGAAAGAAAATGGGAATAGAACAGTAGTGAGGGTATCAATCGGTAGATATGCGATTAAACATGTATCAGCTGAAATCTGATCAGATTCCGAATAGTCCGACCAAAAAAAGTGCAAAGATCTGATCATAATAGGGGGCCAGTTGCTCCTTTACCCTCTTTAGAGCGATCGTCATTTGATTTTCCACCGTTTTTTCCGAGATATTCATCCTCGAGGCAATCTCTTTATAAGAGAGATCATCATTCCGGTGAAGCTGGTAAACCTCCCGGCAACGGGGGGGAAGATTTGACACAACCTCTTCAATGATCCCTTCCAATTGCTTCGAATCAATCAGATTATCTTCCGGATTAACAAAAGTTTCAATACCTGAATTCACCTCTGTTTTTATGGCCTGGTGACTTTTTTCGTTGCGCAAATGATTTAAATACTTATTTCGTGAAGCCCTGAAAAGATACGACTTAACGGAAGCATCAATCCTGATCGACCCCCTTTTCTCCCAGAAATAGATAAAAATCTCCTGAACTATATCTTCTGAAACCGTTTGATCATGAATATAAAGATTCACATAATTACACAGGTTGCTGTAATACTTATCAAAAAAGAAACGCAGGGCATGTTCATCACCCTCAGCCATGCGTCCAAAGATGAAAAGCTCTTCGGGAAAGTTATGATCTTTGTTGAGCGGTTGTAAGTTCATGTTTGGATATTGAATTACATCGAAATATACGAAATTTTCAAATAAAAAATTGAAATTTCGGGGAAAAAATCGTTTTCTGACAAAAAATTAAGTTGAGGTAATTGTTTTTACTGATAAAACAACAAAACCCTAACTATTGTTCCGGCAAAACATAATGCAAAGTGATAATTGGAAATAATTGTCTGTTTTGAAATAAGTAATTGGAATAATTTAATGTCGTAATTGGATCTTTTTAAATTGCAGAAAATCAATAAGAAAAGACATTTCAAATAGAATATTATTAATTGACAATTACTTAATATAACCCCGGACCCGAATTGTTCCGGATAGGATTACATGAAGGCGCTCGTAATCAAGGTCACAATATAGCATTACCAAACATCCGGTCGTTAATCCCGGGTAGGAAATCAATTTTCAGAATGTAAAGGCAAAAAATCGGACCTGGAAACTGCAAAATTGTTTATTGCCCGGGATTGGGGTAACTGGAATGAAAATGGACATGAGGATCTCTTCTGCCCAATATAAACACAAATAATTCTGCCTTTTTTAAACAATTATGTTGAAAAAGCTGTTTCATGGCAGATTACCGGTTTATTGTATTACCTGGTATTGCGACGACCTCTGCTCATAAGATAAGCAGCAGTGACGAATTGGTAAATCAAAATTAAGATCAGCCATTCTTCAGGTGCAGACGGGTTTGTTATTTTCAGGCTCAGCTTAAAGGAGAAGTGATATTTCGAAAGCATAAGAAAATTGAGATAAAATGAAATGGTTTAGAATTAATATATTGATTACTACGTTGTTATACGTATCTATTTCCTGTATTTACAAACCGGTTCAAAATGCAAATATCTTATCAGGTAATCACTGGAAAGATCAGGCGCTGAATGAAATAATGCCGTACTGGACCAAAAACGGGCAGGATATTAAGTATGGAGCATTTTTTACAAACCTTGATTCACTCTGGCAACCCTTCGGCAGTTCGGATAAATATCCAAGCATGATCTCAAGGCATCTTTTTAGCTATTCTGTTTCCTATCTTCTGTCAGGTAATGAAAAAGATCTTAAAATTGCCGAAGAACTTGTTAAATGGTTACTCAATCATGCCTGGGATAAAGAATATGGCGGCTGGTTTGATACCATGGATAAAAATGGAAATCCTGTTGAAACGACCAAGACCACTTTTGTACAGGTCTATGCTATCACTGGTCTGACGATGTACTACTTCGTAACTCACGACAGTACAGTTCTGAGCTATATAGAAAAATCAAACAGCCTGTTGGAATCGAAAGTATGGGATCCATTATACGGTGGATATTATGATGTGATGAACAGGGACTGGAGTATAAAAATCAGTAATAAATCGTTCAGTTCCCAGATTACACCTGTCTCAGGGTACCTGATTTACCTTTATTGTGCGACCAGAGATGCACAATACCTGGATCAGATTGAGAAAATAGTGAAGATTACAACTGCCAGAATGGTCGACAAGGAGAGCGGTTGGGTCCTTGAAAGTTTTGATAAAAACTGGTTGTACCTTGCCGGTAAACCTGATCAAACGGAGGTTAATATAGGCCATAATATTGAGGAGGCGTGGATGTCACTCAGGACCTACTATCTTACAGGTAAACCCCAATATTTAAAATCAGCAACGGACATTAATGCGAAAATAGCCGAATGGGGAGTACTCAAAAACAGGGAGGTATGGCTTACAAATACTGCGCGCAAAACACCCGCTGAACATTCTCCTGATACTTACTGGTGGGTACAGGCCTATGGTAATATGTTCAATCTGTATTGGTATCATAACGGTGGTGAACCTAAATATCTGGATCGATTTCAGAAAGGTGCAACATTCTGGGATAACTGCTTTATTGACAAAAAACGTGGTGACAATTTTTTCAGTACTGATACTGCCGGCATTGTCCGGGACGCGACAAAAGCAACACGGTTCAAAACCTCCTATCACAGCATGGAACATTGCCTGCTGAATTACCTCTGCCTGAATTACTGGGTTAATAATCAACCTGTTGAATTTCACTTCAGAATAAATTCATCACACCCTAATGAACTGCTCTACCCGGTACTTTTGGAAGATAAGAATATTATAATCAGCAAGGTGATCCTTAAAAGCAAGGACCATAAAACGCTTCAATTTGAAGATCAGGTCATCCATTTACCAGAACTTCAAAATGCAGAATTAATTGTAACACTGATCAATCAGATTGCTCCAAAAAATAAATAAAATCATACAAAATAATTTTATCACATACTAATATTTAATACTATTTTTTTAATACTTATTTAATTATTTAATTATCTTCGCCCCTGTTTCCAATATAACTTACTTACAAACCTCTTATTGAAATGAAGTAACCGGATCAAAATATTGATTCAACTATCATGTATATGTCTGCTGCTGAGACGAATAAGATCAGACATAAGAAGAAAATACTGAGTTTGCTCCGGAGCAATGGTTACACCTCTGCCCCTGAACTCGGTAAATGGCTTAAGATAAGTTTACCTACAAGTATTGTTTTGCTCAACGACCTGATTTCATCCGGTTATGTGAAGAATATCGGGATCGGAGAGTCGAGCGGAGGGAGGAAGCCCCAGCTTTATGGCCTGCCGGAGGATAGCTTTTATGTGGTTAGCTGTGATATTGCACGTTACTCGGCCAATTTTGCAATTATTGACTGCTACAACAAATTTGTCACACCAATTACTCAAATCGATACCCATATTGACGATCCGTTGCTGATTGATAAATTATTCGCCGCAACCAATCAATTGATTATTGATTACCACCTACCTGAACAAAGGGTTTATGGAATCGGGGTAGACATGCCTGGGTTGATCAACTCAAAAGCAGGTATCAATTATACCATCAAAGACAAAAAACGACAAAATATTGGCCGTGATCTGAAACAAAAATTCAATAAACCAGTATATATAGATAATGATGCAAGGATGCACGCTTATGGAGAATTTCATTTTGGTGCGTCAAAAGATTACAAGGATGCTATTATCATCCACTGGAGCTGGGGACTTGGGCTTGGTATATTTGTAAATGGGCAGCTTTGCAGCGGTAAAAACGGCTTCGCAGGTGAATTTTCGCATCTCCCAATCATTGAAAACGGAGAATTATGCATTTGCGGGAAACGGGGATGCCTGGAGACCATTGCTTCATCCAATTCCATCATCAGAAGGGTAAAGCAGGGCTTTGCAGATAATGCAGTTTCATCGCTGATCAACAGGTTTAAAGATCATCCCGAAAAGGTCACCTCCGCGGAGGTTATTAATTCAGCAAGGGAAGGAGATGAGTTTTCCATTGCAATTCTGGATGAGATCGGAAGTGCCATGGGGAAAGGGCTCTCCTACATTATTCAACTGCTTAATCCGGAAGTGATCGTACTGAGCGGACCAATCTCAAAAGCCAAACAGTACATTCTTTCCCCCATACAGCAGTCGTTAAACCGGTTTTGCCTGGAGAAAATATCAGAAAGCACGCTTATCCTGATTTCTGATATGGGTGATCAGTCAGCGCTTCTTGGAACTTCCGAGATGATCTTTCAGAAGGTCTTTACTGAAATGAATTTAACTCAAAAAGCTCAACCGAAAAATTGAAACGAAAAATAACCTCAACTAAAAATTATGCCTATGAATAAAAACAATAGCAATTAATAAGCCTTCAAAAACCATGTTCTGATGTATCAATGTGGATTTTACGGATTAAACCACATATACGAAGTTCAGCCACAAATTTAGTGTGGAACTAATTATTAATATCAAATTTCATTTTTAACTAAAATTAAAGATTTATGCGAAAAATTATTTTATTAGCAATTCTGTGTATTTCACTGTTAAGCAGTGCTATAGCACAGATACAGGTGTCCGGGAGAGTAGTCTCAGACTCTGATGGGCAAGGAATGCCAGGTGTAACCGTCGCTGAAAAAGGGACAACCAACGGGACAATTACAGGTACAGACGGGAAATATTCCATGAAACTGGCTTCAGGAAAAAGTACCCTGGTATTTTCATTCATCGGAATGAAAACCATTGAAGAAGCGGTGAACAACCGGTCTGTAGTGGATGTAAAACTTAAATCGGAAGAGATTGGCCTGGAAGAGGTCGTTGTAACAGCTTTGGGCAGGTCAAAAGAATCGAAAAAACTGGGATTCTCAACTGCACAGGTTAAAGGGGCAGAACTGGCAATGACCCAGCAGGTAAACCCGGTGAATTCCCTGATGGGAAAAGTTGCTGGTGTTCAGATTGACCAGGGTGCAGCGGGACCTTTTGGAAGTTCAAGGATCTTAATAAGGGGTAACTCAACGCTAAGTACCAATAACCAGCCGATATTCGTGGTTGACGGGGTAATTGTCGAAAACGATGCAGTAACAGGCGGCAAGGATTTTGGTAATGATCTGAAGAACCTTAACAGCGAAGACTTTGAGTCTCTCTCAGTTCTCAAAGGATCAGCTGCAGCCGCGCTTTATGGATCACGGGCTATCAACGGAGTAATCCTGATCACCACAAAAAAAGGCAGGAAAACCGACGGTATCGGGGTTGATGTATCTCAGTCAGTCATGAGTTACAATCCCTACAAGGGACCCGATTTTCAGAACGAGTATGGCGGAGGTACCGTAGGTGCTTTTTTTACCGATACCCGCGATAATAACTACAAGGCAACAGAACGTTGGACTACAAAAGTGTTCCCTACCGATCCTGTAACCGGAGAGCCATATATTGACCGTCAGATCGGGCGGGAACTGGAAAACTGGGGGCCCAAATTTGCCAACCAGAAAGTTCGTAACTATGATGGCACCTGGACAGAATATAAAGCAGTACCAAACAACTTTCTGGATGCTTTTCAGAAGGGGATGTTAAACAATACGAATGTCTCTTTTCAGGGGGCTACAGAAAAAACAACTTTCAGGTTTTCCTATTCCAGGGAGGATCAGAAGTCGGTCGTTGCAGGAAGCGGATTGCTTAAAAACGGCTTTAACTTAAGAGCTACCCACGAACTTACAAAGTGGCTCAGCGCCGATGTAAGTATTGATTATTCCACAACTGATAATACAAATCCGCAGAACTTATCTCAGGACGATGCATTTGCCGGAAATAACTGGGGTAAAGCATTCACCTGGGACTTTCCCCGTAATTACGACACCAAATACTGGATGCAGCGTGAACATTATGTAAGTGCGTTAGGGGGAGCGCCAATTGCAAGTAGTGCGCTCGAGACCAATAAGGTTCCGAATCCCGAATTCTGGTTTAATATGTTTGAAAACAAAACAACCCAAAAAGACAGAAGTATCCGGGGAAGATTTGCTTTAACAGCCAAACTGACCAATTGGGCTAATCTGGTATTGGAAGGGAATTTAAACAATATCTACGGTGAATATGAAAATAAAGCCCTTGGATTAGCGCCTGGCTTTGTTGGAGGTTCTTACACCTTAAAACAGTCGAAAAGAGAAAGTAATTTCCTTAAATGGATGTTGGCTTTCAATGAGATAAAACTCACTGATGATTTAAAACTCAACGGTTTTGTTGGAGGGGAGACCCAAAATACCAAAAGGTCATACGTTCAGGGAAATACCAATGGAGGACTTTTAATTCCCGGAAACTTTTTTCTGAGCAATTCCGTCAGTCCGGTCGGGCTTGCAGGGGGAATAAACTATAATAAAAGATTCAATTCCGTATATGCCAGTGCCGATCTGGATTATAAAAATCAGTTATTCCTCACAACCACCTGGCGTGGCGACTGGTCATCAGCGTTGACCTATAAAAATGGATCAGGAAATAATTTTTATAATTATCCTGCAGCAAGCCTTTCATGGATTTTCTCAGAAACATTCAAACTTCCCGAAATAATTTCATTCGGTAAATTGAGAACAAACATAGCTGCACTTGGTAAAGACACCGATCCGTTCATCATAAATCCGGGGTATAGTTTCTTGGGAAACGTGACCGGACAAACCGGATCTCCTTCACAGGCCGGGTTCAGTTCAAGCAGCACTTTATCACCAAATTTAAAACCTGAACGGAAGATTGCCAAGGAGGTGGGAGCTGAGATGCGTTTTCTGAAAAACAGATTAGGATTTGATATATCGCTATATCAGGATAATACCTATAATCAGATTCTTTCTATTCCAACACCAACCGAATCAGGAATTTCCGGCATCACGATAAATGCGGGAGATATCCAGAACAAGGGTATTGAAATCACCCTGGACGGAACACCTGTGAAAACATCGAATTTCCAGTGGAATTCAAGAGTGACTTTCTCCAGAAATAAAAATATGATTAATGAACTCTATCAGGGGAGAACAGAATATAATCTTGGGGGAGGCGCCGCAGAAACCAGCGCCTGGGCCATCGTCGGAAAATCGTATGGTGTAATCAGAACCCAAATAGCTGCATCAAGATACTTAAACACAGCAGATGCCAATGACGTTAAGAACGGTATGCCGATTCTGACCT
>JAHEYS010000455.1 GCA_023251475.1 Prolixibacteraceae bacterium | reverse complement strand
TTATACCAAAAGGGATGCAATCGTTAAGTTTGCAGGGAATTACCACGGACATGGGGACAGTTTTCTGATTCATGCCGGATCGGGTGCGATTACCCTTGGTTTGCCTGACAGTCCGGGGGTGACCGTTGGAACTGCACGCGATACGTTTATTGCAGAATATAACAATCTGGAATCAGTCAGGGCGATTTTCCGGGAAAAGGGGGATGAGATTGCGGCCATTATCGTTGAGCCTGTCTCTGGAAATATGGGGGTTGTAGTACCTTCAAAAGATTTTCTTCAGGGATTAAGGGAAATTACAACAGCCTATGGTGCATTACTGATTTTTGATGAGGTGATCACCGGGTTCAGGCTTGCAAAAGGGGGTGCACAGGAATATTATAATGTGATGCCCGATCTGACCACACTTGGAAAAATCATCGGGGGCGGACTTCCCGTCGGCGCTTATGGCGGAAAGCGGGAAATCATGGAGATGCTTGCCCCGATCGGACCTGTTTACCAGGCCGGTACACTTTCAGGTAATCCTCTCGCGATGGCTGCAGGTATTACCATGCTCAAGCTCATGAAAGATACACCCGATTTCTATTCGGAACTCGAAAGAAAGGGAGCCAAAATGGAAGCCGGACTCTTAAAGAACCTGGCGAAGAGCGGAGTCTCAGGTGTAGTTAACCGTGTTGGTTCCATGATGACCCTCTTTTTCACCAACGAAAAACAGGTGACTTCCCTCGACGAGGCCATGAAATCAGACACAAAAAAATATGCCGGTTATTTTAAGATGACACTGGAAAGCGGATTTTACATTGCCCCATCTCAGTATGAGTGCCTTTTTATTTCTTACGCACACACAGACAAGGAAATTGAGGATGCGCTCACAGCCAATCTACAGGCATTGAAGCAATTATCACTATAGAAAAAATTTAAACCACATTTCCGTTTTTATAACTCAATTGT
This sequence comes from Prolixibacteraceae bacterium, assembly GCA_023251475.1. Classification (GTDB taxonomy): domain Bacteria; phylum Bacteroidota; class Bacteroidia; order Bacteroidales; family Prolixibacteraceae; genus JAAFHB01. The sequence continues at coordinate 3,344 of JAHEYS010000455.1, read as the reverse complement.
AAATTTAAACTGAGAAAAGCCATAATTCAATATGTCTGATTCAATATTTGTAAATACTTTAAAAGGTGAAAAAACCAACCGGCCACCCGTTTGGTTTATGCGGCAGGCGGGCCGTGTATTACCCTCCTACCTGAAATTACGCGAACAGTACAGTTTCAGCGAATTGATGGCATCTCCCGAACTGGCGGCAAAAGTTACGCTGTTACCCGTTCATGACCTCGGAGTCGATGCCGCAATCTTGTTTTCTGATATACTGGTAATTCCGGTAGCTTTGGGAATGAATCTCGATTTTACCGACTCCGGTCCAAAATTTGGGAAAGCATTAAAAGATATAGGTGATCCCCTGAGTACCTTATCGCCTGATGCATCCAAACTGGAATATATCTACAGGGCCATCGACGAGGTAAACAGGACAAAGCCGGACAATACCCCATTAATAGGGTTTTGCGGAGCTCCCTTTACAACGCTGTGTTATATGGTCCAGGGATTAAGTTCCAACCACACTTTTCCGGAGGCTGTCGCACTGCTCTATAAGGAAAAGGCACTGGCAAATAAACTGTTAGATTTAATCACTGAATTATCGGTTGAATATGCAGTGAACCAGGTTAGACACGGCATTTCGGCATTTCAGATATTTGAGACCCATGCAGGACTCATTCCGTCTGATTTGTATTTTGAGATGGTCATGCCCCATGTGAGGAAAATTTCAGCGGCCGTAATGGAAGCCGGATGTCCGGTAATATTTCTTCCGAAAGGATTAGGGACAGGAATTGCAAATATCCAGCCGGACGATACCAATTTTTTAAGTATTGACTGGCAGACTCCAATCGGGGTGGCACGCAAACTGGTTCATAAGGAAATCGGACTCCAGGGGAATCTGGATCCGCGTCTCTTAATGGCTGATCAGGTTACTATTTCAGCGACACTTGAAAAATATATCACATTTGGTTCAGAACATCAGGATTGGATCTTCAACCTGGGTCATGGTTTCATTCCCGGAATCCCGTTTGAAAATGCCAGGATGGTGGTGGACTGGATCAAACAAACCAATTGGAAAAGGAACTGAGATAATGAGTGTAAGTAACGAATTTCTAAATAAATATAACGTTTCGGGACCCCGGTATACAAGTTACCCCCCCGCAAATTTTTTCAACAATACGTTTTCAGTAGCTGATTACATCGATGAATTGGAAGCCTCGAATGGTCAGGTTCCAAAGGATATCTCCATCTATATTCATATCCCCTTTTGCCCGTTAAGATGCCATTTCTGCGGATGCAGTACGGTCATTGCACAGAAAAAATCGGTCGTATGCCGGTATATTGATGCAATGAAATCCGAGATCAGCAATGTCTCCTCCCACCTCGATCTCCAACGGAGAGTGACGCAGATCCATTGGGGTGGAGGGACCCCCAACTCAATTGAAATGAGTTTTATCCGGGATATTATGGATCATATTCGGGGAATCTTCACAATCAGTGAAAAAGCCGAAATTGCAATGGAGTGCAGTCCTGCCTACCTGGAATTTAGCGATATTGACCAGTTGGCCGAGATGGGATTTAACCGGATGAGTCTGGGGATTCAGGATTTCCGCGAAGATGTTTTAAAAGCGGTCAACAGGATGGGCCCCAAATATCCTGTTAAAGACATCGTGAATTACCTGAGAACCAAAGGATTCAGGGGGATAAACCTTGACTTCATCTATGGTCTGCCCTTGCAAAGTCCTGAATCGTTTACAGAAACGCTGAAACAGGCCATTGAGATCAGACCCGACAGGATTGTCACCTTTTCCTATGCCCATGTTCCATGGGTAAAAAAGGCGCAAAAACAACTTGAGAAAATCGGCTTGCCAACCCCTGAAGATAAAATGGAGATGTTGGTCAACAGCATTGCCCAGTTGGAGGAGGCCGGATATATTTCGATTGGGATAGACCATTTCGTACTCCCAGATGATGATCTTGCTATCGCTTTTCAGCAAAAAAAATTGCACAGGAATTTCCAGGGCTACTGTACATTGGAGACAACCGGACAAGTTTATGGTTTCGGCGCGTCTTCCATCGGTCAGTTCTTTGGCGCCTACGCCCAAAACCTGAAGGATTTTCCGAAATATATAGAGGCTGTTGAACAGACAGGTTATGCCATAGAACGAGGTTATAAGCTGAGCAGGGATGAGCAAATTATCCGCTCGGTTGTCAATAGTATTATGTGCAACGGAATCCTGGAATTTGAAGAAATTGCCGGTCAATTTCAGTTAACGCCTCAGGATATTAAAAAGCTGACAGGATTTAATCCTTCGAAATTTGAAGATTTCATTCTCGATGATTTAATGGTGCTTGAGGGTGACACGATCAGAATACGCGACAAGGGATTTATGTTCGCACGTAATATCGCCATGGCGCTTGATCCGGCTTATAATCAGGAGGAGAACATATATTCCAAAACAGTGTAAATCAAATCATTCGCAAATGAAAGATGTCGTAATTCTTGGCGCCGGTCTTACTGGTCTGACAACCGCACATCACCTTAAAAAAAGGGGTATCGATTTTTGCATTCTTGAAAAAGGGAGCAGAGCCGGCGGCGTAATAGGATCGGTAACGGAAAACGGATTTACGTACGAAGAGGGACCGAATTCAGGAGTTATTGCGAATGTGGAGGTGCTCAGACTTTTTGAGGACCTGAAGGAGGATTGTGAACTGGAAGTGGCCAATGAAAATGTTAAACGCCGCTATATCCTGAAAGACAAAACCTGGCAGGCGCTGCCATCCGGACTAAAATCGGCTGTTACCACGCCACTTTTTACATTAAAAGATAAATTCAGGATTTTGGGTGAGCCTTTTCGTGCCGCCGGCAAGAATCCGGATGAGACACTTGCAGATCTGGTAAAAAGGAGGCTTGGACAAAGCTTTCTTGAATACGCAATTGATCCTTTTATTCTGGGGGTTTATGCCGGCGATCCGAACCGTTTGGTCACACGTTTTGCATTGCCCAAGTTGTACAATCTGGAGCAAAAATACGGCAGTTTTATTGGAGGCACCATAAAGAAGGGGCGTGAACCAAAAACAGAGGAAGAAAAAAAAGTTACCAGGGATGTATTTTCCACCAAAGGTGGCCTTTCATCGCTGATTAATGCGATTAAGAGCAGGGTTGGAGAAGAAAATATCCTCCTTGAAATATCCAATATCAGTGTTCGACCTAAGGATCAGCACTTTATTGTTTCTTTTGTCAATAAGGAGGGTGAAACGGTCGAACTGTCCACTAAAAAAGTGATCACTACCATTGGGGCGCATCAGCTCGGCAAACTCCTCCCGTTTGTTAATGCTGACCTGTTATCAAAAATGACAAGTCT
>JAHEYS010000181.1:851-13338 GCA_023251475.1 Prolixibacteraceae bacterium | reverse complement strand
CCTGAAAATCTGGTTCACACCTCTGACATTATCTATAAATTCCGTCATCAGATTAAGGAGAAATCAAGGGTATCGCTGATTAATCAAAAAACAGGTTTACCCCTTAAAGTGGTTGAACATATTGGGTGTCATTATGCGAAGATGTTCCCTGTGAGCGGATTAGGGGGAGCTGAATTTCCCTCTGTCCTGTCGGGTATGATCGAATCGTGGGGAGGATCAGTCATCGATTATCCGGAGCGACGGCACTGTTGCGGATTCGGATTCAGACAATACCTGGTGATGGCCAACCGCGGTTATTCGGTCTCCAATTCGAAAAAGAAATTTGAGTCGATGCAGCCTTACCAGCCCGACTTTATTGTAGCCAACTGCCCCGGTTGTTCCATGTTCCTTGACAGATGGCAGTACACGATAGCCGAACTTGAAGGGGTGACCTATGACAATAAAGGGATGGGAATTCCTGTTTTAACTTACGAAGAGATGGCAGGACTGGTGATGGGATACGCTCCCTGGGAATTAGGTTTGCAGATGCACCAGGTTTCGGTTGAGCCACTGCTCGATAAACTTGGAATTGAATACAGCAAAGCCGAAAAATACCTTGGCGCCAGGGGACAAAATATCGGAGCACCACAAAAGCCACAGTTTTTAATCGTCTGACACCAAAACCAACAGAAATTTTCAATGAACACCAATCGTCAACATATTATTGTCATAGGAGCGGGTCCCGCAGGGTTGGAGGCTGCCGCAACCCTGGGAGCCGCAGGCTATCCCGTTACTTTACTGGAGAAAGAAAACCATACGGGCGGAAAACTGAAGTCCCTGCATCAGCTCTTCCCGGGATTCCGCCCTGCCTATGAAGTTCAGAATTACCTGGATGGCAGATTGGAAATCAATGTGGCACAGGTTATAACAAATGCTGATGTGATCAGTGTAACTACGGAAAACGGAAAGCACAAAGTAATATTGGCTGATGGACAATCAATGAATGGGGATATTGTTTTAATCGCATCCGGTTTTCAAGTCTTTAATGCTGAAAAAAAAGAGGAATATGGCTATGGGATTTACGAGAACGTCATCACGTCGCCTGACCTGGAAGCAAAGCTTAAATCGTGCGATCCCCTTACAAGTGCCAATGGTACCACACCCCGCAAAATTGCATTTATTCATTGTGTAGGTTCAAGGGATCAAAAAGCAGGGAATGTACATTGTTCCCGCGTATGCTGCATCACGGGTGTGAAACAGGCGATTGAGGTAAAAATGCAACTGCCCGGAGCGGAGATTTTCAATTTTTACATGGATTTGCGAATGTTTGGACAGAATTTCGAGGAGCTTTACATTGAGGCGCAGCAAAAATGGGGGATTACTTTTATCCGGGGACGCGTATCCGAAATTGGTGAAAATATGGACGGAACGCTGCAGCTTAAAGCCGAAGACACCCTTTCAGGGCGACCCATGAAAATGAATTTCGACCTTGTCGTACTGTTGGTGGGCATAGTTCCAGCCAGGCAAACTTTGGCAATCGGAAAATCGGCAGGATTAGCGCTCACCTCAGGAGATTTTCTGGCCGCTTCCGATGCCCAACTCAGCCCGAATAAAACCACTACTGACGGAATTTTTATTACCGGAACCTGCAGGGAGCCGCTGTCAATAGCCGAGACCCTTACTGACGCAAGGGCAGCATCGGTCAGCATCATCCAGTATCTGAATGAGCGACAAAAAAAATCAGAATGCATATAATAAGTAACCGGAATAATTAAGTGTCTGAATTGGATCTTTATAAATTGCAGAAATTCAATCAGAAAAGCATTGAAAATTATTAATTGAAAATCACGTAGTATATCACTCCGGATGAAAGATTGGGGATACTCCATATTAAAAGGGCGACAGATTGATATCGAAAATAACGATTTTTCGATTTCCCGGTTTGTTGCCCAACACGAACCATCCTTTAAATGGTGCATCGGTTGCGGAAGTTGTACCGCCACATGTTCTGCGGCCAGGTTAACCGGTTTTAATCCGCGGAAAATAAATCTTTTAATCCATCGGGGCGAAACCACGAATCTTGCCGAAGAGATCAGCAAATGTATGCTCTGCGGAAAATGCCAGCTGGTATGCCCGCGAGGTATCAACACGCGTAATGTGATCCAGAATATCAAACGAGCCTTAAACAATTGCCATGCACTTTAACCTGTTTGTACTTCCATTCACAGCAGGAATGATCATTCTGTCACTCCTGCTCACCTACCGTTACATCAAATGGCTGATTGATCTCGAATCAGGCGACCTGAAAAGAATCGGATCAAAAATCTTATCCATAAAAACGTTAAAAGCACTCCGGGAAATTTTCATGGAGAGTCTGATCCATCGCAAAGTATTCAGAAACAATATCCTGCTTGGATATATGCATATGAGCCTCGCCTTCGGATGGTTTCTGCTGATCGTTTTTGGAAAGCTTGAGACCCTGTTTTACACCGGCAGGCAGGCTAACGAAATCTATTATCCGGTTTTTTTCCGGTTCTTTGAACAAAATCCTCATCAAACGGGAATGTTAATCATTTTTAATGCAGTGATGGATTTTTTGTTACTGATGGTGCTTTCAGGAATTGTGGTGGCCATTCTGCGCCGGTTCCGGCCAGGTATTGCAGGGATGAAAAAAACAACGAAGCACTCATTAGGCGACCGGATGGCATTGGCTGCACTATGGCTTATCTTTCCCTTAAGGCTTCTGGCGGAGAGCGCTACCGCCGGTTATTCAGGGAACGGCAGTTTCATAACCCAACCATTTGGAAATTTTATGCACCTTTTTCTCCCGCTCCAACAGCTGTCAATCGTTTTCTGGTGGATGTATTCCCTGTCGCTGGGTGCGTTTATGATCTCCATCCCATTCTCCCGTTATATGCATATTCCCACTGAAATACTCCTTATTTTTCTGAGAAACTGGGATTTAAAAACCAATGAAAACTTCACGGGATTTTCAGAAATTGAGGTTCAATCGTGCTCCCGCTGCGGCATTTGCATCGATACTTGTCAGATGAGTTCGCAGGGAAAGAACAACACCGCCCAGATGGTCTATTTCCTGCGCGACTACCGCTACAAACAGCTTCAACCCGATCTGACTGATAACTGTCTTTTATGCGGAAGGTGCACCGCTGCCTGTCCGGTAGGAATAGACCTGACACAACAGCGCATTCTGCAACGTAAAAAAAATGCATTTAAACTGCCCCAAGGATTCCATTATTTACCGGTTAATCAACCATCCGGGGAAGCAGACGTGATCTATTTTGCAGGTTGTATGAGTCATCTTACGCCGGGAATCACCCTTTCGATGGAGAAAATCTTTAAGGCAGCCAAAGTAAACTACCTGTTTATGGACAGGGATGGGAGTGTCTGCTGCGGGCGACCACTCAAATTATCGGGTCAGCATGAGGCTGCAAAAAAATTGGTAGAGCATAACCGGCAACAGATTATCCTTTCGGGCGCCAAAACTATTGTCACATCCTGTCCGATCTGCTACAAGAGTTTCAGAGAGGATTACCATATGAATATAAGGGTATTGCACCACAGCGAATATTTAAATGAACTGATTCAAAAAAAGAAAATCGCCCCTCTTCCTTCCGGGAAAAGTGTGGTTTTCCACGATCCGTGTGAATTAGGCAGGGGATCAGGAATTTATGAGCAGCCCCGTGAGGTTCTGAATCATTTTGCCGAATTGCGGCCCATTTATCAGGAAAAAGAGAATGCCCTTTGCTGTGGCGGCAGTCTGGGGAACCTCTCCATTGTTCCCGAAGAGCGTTGTGCGATTCAGAAAGCGACTGCAAAATACCTTGAAACCGCACATGCTGAAGTGATTGCCACATCGTGCCCACTCTGTAAAAAGAGCCTGGCCCAATACTCGGATACCCCCGTAAAAGATATTGCCGAACTGGTGGCTGCCAGCCTTACGGTTGTTGCCGAAAATCCAAAAATACTTAAGCATCACAAAGTTCAGGAGATGGTTGAGATTGTTTAGGATTACTAATTCGTTCAATGAGCAATGGAGAGATAAAAACAGAAGAAATCTTCGTTTTGGATTTTCATAAAACCCACCATTGTAACCTCAGTAATACTAACTTTGAACTAAGTTTAATTTAGCCCGATCATGAAGCGTTTTGCCATTTTAACGGGTCTGCTGTCCGGGTTTCTGTTTGGAATAGCCACACCCTTCAGTAAATTGTTACTGGCAGGGTTAAACTCTTTTCAACTTGCCGGATTACTCTATTTGGGGGCTGCTATAGCTATGTTACCCTATATTTTGAGAAAAAACAACCACCTGAAATTCCTTTTTTATTCCGCCAACCGCGCCAAAACATCAGGAATCATTTTTTTCGGTGGATTCGCAGGTCCTTTGCTTTTATTGGCAGGATTAAAATCAGCCAATGCTGCATCTGTATCCATCTGGCTAAATATGGAACTTGTGGCAACAGCCATTCTGGGTGTTTTAATCTTTAAGGATGCGCTGAACAGAAGTACCTGGATTGGTGTGTTTTTAACCCTGATTGCCGGAATCATTGTATCGTTTGGCGAAGGGATAAGTAGTGCAACTTCAGGTTTATTGATTACTGCCGCATGTATCTGCTGGGGTATGGATAACCACCTGTCAGCCTTGACAGATGGGGCTTCACCCCAAACAGTAACTTTTGTTAAGGGGATTGTGGCAGGTTCGGTCAATTTAATGATCGGTTGTCTGATTGCTGATCAGCCATTTTTATTCGGGAGTGTGTTTCCTGCGGTTGTAACAGGTATTTTTGCTTATGGAATCAGTATCGTACTTTTTATAATCTCGGCTCAAAATATCGGAGCAACCCGAAGCCAGATACTGTTTTCCACCGCCCCTGCCTGGGGAGTGATTTTGTCCTATGTAGTGGTAAATGAACATTTTCAATGGGTTCACCTGATTTCAATTGCCCTTTTAACCATTGCAGCAGTTGTTTCTAACCGCAAATCACATAAACACCTGCATACTCATGTCGCGATACAGCACATCCATTATCATCAGCATACCGACGGACACCATTTACATCAGCACGATGATGACACAATGCCGAATGGCAAATGGCATACTCATTTCCATACCCACGATCCCCAAACACATCAGCATCCCCATGAACCTGACCTGCATCACAGACATCCCCATTGAAAATAAAATCAGCGGGTAGCGTGAAAATATTTATCTGTTAATCGATGGTATGGTTAGAAACTGTTTAAATTGGGAATATCAACTCACCCTGTAATCAATTAACAGGTGTCAATCGTTGTGGCGATATTTGCGTAGAAAACCATATTTTCCTTCTCAGCGTTCCACCCCTCCTTGCAGGATGAAACGCCTGATGGTTTACGCGCCCTTTCAGCCAGGCATTGTCGCTTCCGGTTTTGCCTTACCCCGCCCTGTATAGTCAACAATATTACGGGCGTTTTTATAGGCATAATAAAAATCGGGTTGCGAATTACGCAACAGGAGCATCAGCACATCAATCTCCTCTTTCAACAGTTTATCCAGGGTGGCGAATACCTCGCTGATATTCAACGTCGAATTTTTTGAAGCAGCGGCTGCCACCCGTCGTTTGGGAATCGCTACTTTAAATTCGGTGAGTAAACTATCCATCTCGGTGAATTCAGCATCGCCAATAAAAAAGCGGACCAGTTCACCTTTCAACGGGGTGGCAAGACCTACCAGCAAAACTGCAATATCCACTAAAATCGAATCTGCCGATTTTTTAAGATTCGAGAGGCCATAATTGGCTTTAGCTTTGAGCTCTTCGTTTGCAGTAGCATTGGCATAAGCCCTTAATGCTGCGGAGAACAACAGAATACAATTGATCAGTCTGACGCGCAACTGAATTTTGCCTTTCGTCAGACCTGAATCATCTGCTTCCTGTATCTGCCGGTACTGACCAATGAGCTCCTGCCCTTTCTTTAACTGCTGATGAGCCTGTATGAGCTCTTCCTGTTTTGAAAAAAAGTTAAAGTTATTGTCCAGCACCATATTGACAGATCCATACATACGCGATTTGTTGATCTGATTTTTATTCATGAGGTTTTTTTTAATCATATTCCCGATTTTTCGATATGAAATTTCAAATCTGAATTGTTGCAATTGATCCATTAAAAGTGTTCAGACTCCGGCCAAGGATTTCGCTAAAAACTACGAATCCGAAGGAAAAACACCTTTATTGAACCAATAGGAAGAACTAATTGGGCATGTCGTCCAATTTTTCTTAAAATTTACGGCAAATAAATTAAAAAAAATATGATTATTGTCAACATTTTACTAGCTAACCATTTAGCCCGCTCTTATATCTTTTATCCACGCATGGGTTTGGAATCCTGTCATGGATATATTGGTTAAACCAGGATCACCTTTCCCTGAATTCACCCATCTTAAACTCAATTCAAAACCACCTTTGATGACCTTTAACAGACCTTTCGTGACTTGCAAATTACCTTTCGCCTGTTTAACTATTCATTTCGTGACTTTAATCTGACATTGTGTCACTTCAAAACCATTTCTCGTAATCTAACTTATTCAATTCCAAATATTAAATACCTGTTTCGGAACTTTAAATCTGTATTTCGCGATTCAAATCTGACATTGCGTCACCTCAATGAATAAATAATTTGCATTAGAATGGCATTGTCCCTATTTTTGAGCCGATGATACGACTGAACAAAAAAAAGTACCGATGATACGATTCCCGCTATATCTCTTCCTTGCAACTTTAATGGTTAATTGTCATTCATCAGAAGTTCCGGTGACTGCCGGAGTTACCGAACAGCTGGCCAGAGCGCGGAAAGCCGGGATTTCAGAAATCGCCTACGATTTGAGTTTCAGGATTCCGGCAAAGGGGAATGAAAAAGTGACCGGTTCTTCAACAATTACGTTTTTACTGAAAGATGCCAGTCAAAACCTTCAGCTTGATTTCAAAGGTGATACCACAGCAACCTATCCAATTAATTGTAACGGCAAAATTACAGATCTTCAGATCGTCAAAGGCCATCTGGTGATTGACAAATCATTCCTGAAGCCGGAAGAAAACAAAATATCCCTGAACTTTGTCTCCCCCGACTGGTCGCTTAACCGGAATCCCGACTTTTTGTACACCCTATTTGTCCCTGATCGGGCTTCAACCGCTTTCCCCTGTTTCGATCAGCCCGATTTAAAGGCACAATTCAGCTTGCAGCTCGAAATACCCGTTGGGTGGAAGGGGGTTGCCAACGCTCCTGTCATCAGCCAGCAGACAAATGATTCGGTTAAACGGATCCGGTTTATCCCTACCAAACCGCTTCCAACCTATCTGTTTGCCTTTACTGCCGGATTATTTGATACCATCAGTCAGACCCATAACGGGCGAAGATGCGTATTATACCACCGTGAAAAAGAGGTGGAAACACTCCGCAATAATGTCGATTCCATTTTCAGGCTGCTGTTTCGCTCCCTCGAACAAATTGAGCAATATACCGCCATTCAATATCCATTCGAAAAGTACGATCTGGTGGCAGTTCCCTCGTTTCAGTACAACGGGATGGAACACCCCGGGGTTACACTTTACCGGGCTTCAAGTTTGTTTGTTGATGCCAAAACGACCAGCCAGCAGTTGTTAAAACGGGCTAACCTGGTGGCACATGAAACAGCCCATATGTGGTTTGGGGATATGGTTACCATGCCATGGTTCGACGAGGTGTGGTTGAAAGAGGTATTTGCAAATTTTATTGCCGACAAGGTGGTTGCCCCCATGTACCCAGAATTCAATTTCGAGTTGTTATTCCAGTCGGCCCACTACGACGCAGCCTATTCGGTCGACCGTACGGCAGGGGCCAATCCCATCACACAAAAGCTGGCAAACATGAAAGATGCCGGAAGTCTTTACGGACAAATCATCTACCATAAGGCGCCGGTTGTGATGAAAATGCTTGAACAAAAAATCGGAGAAGAGACACTCCGCAACGGTTTACGAAAATACCTGAATCAAAATAGTTACGGGAATGCAGGCTGGCAGCAGTTGATCGATATTCTGAACCCGTTAAAAACAGGCGATCTGCCGGCATGGTCGAACAGCTGGGTCAAAGAGGCTGGTCGTCCGGAATTAAAGGGTACAGTCAATGGAAAGACACTGATTATTGAACAAAAAGATCCACTGGGGAAAGGGAGGATATGGCCTGTCGAACTGGAAATTGCCTGGTCAGAAAACCGGGTAATCCACCATAAAAAGGTGATTTTAAACACAGATAAATCAACACTCCAAAACTTTTTCACCGGAGATGAGAGAAATTGGCTTTACCTGAATGCAAAGGGAAATGTGTACGGATTTGTTGAAATTGACGCAGTTTCAATAAATTACTTCCTTAAAAACCTGTCAGGACTGGAGGATGACCTGTTACGCGCTTCACTGCTGAGTGATCTTACAGAAAACCTGTACGAAAAAAGGCTTGGCAGCGACGATTACCTTAAAATGCTTATCCGGTCGATTCCCTTGGAGCCCAACCTGGTCGTTTATGAGCGGATGTTGAGCGCTCTGGAATCTTGTTTCCTTTACAAAACTTCCGACGGGCAACGGGCTGCGATCTGCACCAGCCTTGAAAGTATGCTTTGGGAAGAATTCCGGATCCGGCATGAACAAAAGCCGGCAATCATCAATACCATCATTAAACTTGCAATTACCAATGAGTCACTTTTAAAGCTTCAGGATCTGCTCGCGGGAAAAAATAGTAAAGTTGATTTTTCACTTAGTCCCGAACAGCAGAATGAGCTCGCCCTCCAGCTGGCGCTGAAAATGCCCCAAAAAGCGATAGAGATCATGGATAAACAGGAAAAAAGGATGACCAATCCGGATAAAAAAGCGTGGTTTCAGTTTGTCAGACAGAGCCTCCAGCCAGGAAAACAGGACCGCGACCATTTTTTCAATCAGTTACTCGAAGCCAAAAACCGAGAACATGAACCATGGGTCGACCAGGCTATGGCATTTTTAAACCATCCGCTGCGCCAAAATGAGAGCGTGGAATATATCAGGCCTGCGCTCGATAAATTGGAGGAGATTCAGCAAACAGGCGACATCTTCTTTCCCAAATCGTGGCTCGATAACCTTTTGAAAGGACACAGCACTCCGGAAGCAGGTTCAGTGGTAAAAAAGTTTCTCAAAGATCATCCTGCCTATCCAGGGAATCTCAGGGAGAAGATCTTACAGTCAGCCGACCATCTAATCCGCTTTTAAGTGAGCGGGTGACTTTCAGTTTATGAACATAGTCACCCGCTCACTCTCAGAAGCGAATATTATATTTCACCTTGAACCGCAATGCACTCTCGTTCATAACATAACGCTCCAATGGTTGCGAAACATTTGAAGTCCAAACAATAAAGATCTCATTTCCGGGAGTGACAATCCACTGGAATCTCGACTGGATGCCAATTGTCTTTGAATTGTTATCGTACTGAAAATAGTTATACAGCGTAATATCGGGACTAAACAGGATATTGACATTCACCTGGTAGATACGTGCCGTAAAATTGCCCGCAGGAAGCGTTACATCGTTCTGTTTGTATTTAACGCCGATAAACAAGGGAACAGCCACCTTGTAATTTGCCCCCGCGGAATAGTCCTTCCTTGACCCGTTATAAAAATCACCCCAGGTATAGTTGCCTGTAACCGCAAAATTGCGGCTTCCGGCAGTGAGGAAATTTAATGACTGGCGGTAGAATTCATACCGGCCGATCGGTATCACAAAATTTGAGAAGATATTAAATGTTTTTTCCAGGTTCTCGTTACTCTGGCTGATGGAATAGGTGAACTCCTCTCCAGACTTAAATCTCAGGTAAAGTGGCGAGTAATTGATCGTTCTTGTCTCAAGTACATTCGAGAAATTGACGATATGATCGAAACCCACCCCTGAATAGACTTGTAAAAGTCCCCACTTGTGGGGCCGGGGCCCGATTTTAATGCTGCCGTACGACTCCTTGATATTGGTTCTCGGAACAAAACCCATTCCCGCCACAAAATGTTCGCCAATCTCATGATGCCCGATGGTAAAATAAAGCAAATCATTCGGGTAAGTGAATGATCCTCCCCACGATGCATCATTGCTGGATAAACCTTTGGTACTGGACTTTAATCCAAACAAAATTAAGGACAGATTTTTATTCCCGCGGAATTTAGAGGTAGCCAGTTTCATATCCACACCTCCGACTACGTTTTCACCCTGCGAAACAGCATTTCCATAAGTACCGATCACCCCAAGAGATGAAGCTCCTCCAAGGTTCCGGGAGATCCGGGCAACAGAAAAATTGGAACTTCCTGCCACATGGTCATCATTTACATGCATCACACCGATATTCCATTTACCAATCGTCCCGGTGAGTTTGCCCGCATAGTTGATCTGAATGGGCGTTCCATTACTGTTCAGTCCCATACGACGTGAAAGAAAAGGCATGATTGCTTTACCATAGGAATTTGCATCATCACTCTGAATGCCAAATGAGAAATGACCCGATCCATCGAGAAAAAAATCCCTTCGCTCCGGAAATAAAAGATCAAAGCGCGTAAGGTTGATTTGACGGTCATCGACTGCCGTTTCAGCGAAATCGGTATTCAACGATAACAACGACTTTAAACTTGGGGTAATCTGATAAAACACGTCCACACCCCCTGTCCCGTGATATTTGTTTTTGATATCCCGTTTTGTGTCCATTCCCCCAATGACATAAGGGGAAACATCCAGTCCGATCCCCTGCGATATCTGCCTGATCCCTTCTATCACACCAGCATCGGATACCTGAAATTTATAGTTGTTGGTATTTGCTGCAGGCCAGTAGGAGGATTCCATTTTTCGTTTGATGTGCCGTATAAACTTGATACCCCAGGTTGACAGGTTCTTATCGAATCCTATTGTTTTAAATGGAATGGCCATCTCTGCCTCCCATCCGTCAGCAACGATCCTGGCCTTTGAATTCCATACGCCATTCCAGTCCTTGTTGAAAACTGCCCCATTTTCACTGATGGTGGCATCACCGAACGACCCCCTCGGGCCAATCTGAAACCAATATCCATTCCTGTGATCGAGAAAGGTATCAAGAATAATCTGCACCCGGTCGTCGTTTGCCAGGTTGGCATCGCGCGCCATCTCCTTTGCGGTGATTTTTTCAGGATCATCGAAACACTTCATCCCAACATAAAGATGATTGGCATCGTAACAAACATAGATCAGTGTTTTTTCTGAAACGGGTTGCCCTGGATTAGGTTCCCGCTGATATAACTGGTCAATTATGGCAGCATCCTTCCATGATTTATCGTTGAGATGGCCATCAATTTCCGGAGGAGTGGACACAAAAACTGCTTTAATTGAATTTTGAGCAATACCAATAGTCGAAATTAACAATAGTATGGGGAGAATCCTTAACGAACAATTCATCTTATGGGTTTTGTAATTTTTATCTGACAAAACCGCAATAAATTGTTCTACAACTGTTTATAATGAAACAGGCATTGAAGATTTGATATTCACGATTTCGGGACCAGAAATTTTTCAGGTGGTGAAAATAGGTAAAAAATAGATTGGTAATGGGTTGTAACTCTATTTGTAAAAAATAATTCCGTCAATAAAATCAAAATCCTTCTTATTATATGTCAATAAAGGATAACCCGTAGTTAATGAGGTAGCTGCAATCAGGCAATCTGGTACCGAAATCCTACGCTGACCCGAAATATAAGTTTGCATAATTTGAACTGATTTTGACGAAATTACCTGGTTTAATGGAATTCCATAATAAGCTTCAAATATTTTATTAATCGCCTCTTTTTTCGTTAATGTATTTGCTCCAACTAATAGTTCAAGTTGGGTTATGACCGAATAAGCAGTATGGTTCATTATTTCCATAAGATCCGTTTTAGCCTTTGGATCTTTTCTGAAAGCGTTGATCAATACACAACTATCAATTAATATCAGCTCTTTAGCTATGCTTGTATTCTTAATTCATCCAGGGACGGAAAATCAGAAAGTTCATCAATATAAACAGAGAGATCAACCAGATCATTGGTAGGAATAATCAGATCAAATTTCTTCTTTTTAGTTATTTCCTCGCTTATTGAAATAGATGTATGATCGTTCTTCTCCAACTCCTTAGCCAATTGAATGAGAGCTTTGAATGCAGGTTTATTCTTTTTTATTCTGATTATAGTTTCCATCTAATTCAATATTAATCATTATTTACGCGTTAAAAGCAAATATAGTGATGATTAATATTAAATCCAAAAATGTTTTTCCAATCTGAATGAAGTTGAATTTAAAGATGAATATATCTTTATTTTCTTCGATGATGTGTTTAAATGGGAATAAAATGAGATTCCGGTACGTTGTACCTTATTGGCATATAACATAATCTTTACTACAAATATCATCAGTGCTCCGCCCCTCTGTCACTGTGTCAACCAATTTTCTATAAATCTCTGGCTTCACGAAAAAATTC
>JAHEYS010000181.1:0-841 GCA_023251475.1 Prolixibacteraceae bacterium | reverse complement strand
TATTTTTTTAAGGTGCAGAGCATCGTTGATATTTACAGAAAATAAGGGCATAGGCACAAAAGGTGCAGAGCACCGAAATATCTAAGAACAATTGATTTTAATATTGATTACTGCCAGCAGCTGGTAGCCAAATCCTACAAATCAATTTCTCTCCTCCCTTCCTTAATCTTAGCCTGCACCCGTTTCGATTCAAGCCGTTTCTCGATTGAAGCTTTTGTAGGTTTTGTTCTGAGCCGCTTTTTTCGGGGTGTAAGCGCTTTTTCGAGCAGCAGGTAAAACTTTTCAATCACCTTCTCCTTATTTTTAAGTTGTGAACGGTCAGTTTGACTAACAATGACCAACTCCCCGACTTTATTGATTTTATTGGCAAGTTTTATCAGGATAATCCCCTTCTCCTCTTCGGTTAATAAAGCGGAAGTTTCGATATTAAACCGTAATTCCACTTTGGAACTTACTTTATTCACATTTTGCCCCCCCGGGCCACCACTGCGTGAGGTCTGAAAAACAAATTCGTCTTCAAAGTTTCTTTCAGGAAAGTCCATAAATATATTTGTTTATTCGTAATGGAACCGGCATTTGACAATAAAAATCTCATCTGCTTTTATCTGATAAATCAACCGATGCTCTTCATTTATCCGTCGTGACCAAAATCCTTTATATTTATATTTTAAGGGTTCAGGCTTTCCTTTTCCGGAAAATGGATTTCGCGATATTTCTTTAAGTAAATCGTTGATTTTATGGGCTATTTTCTTATCCATTTCCTGCCAATAAATATAGTCCTCCCATGATTCATCAACAAAAACATATTTCATTTTAAGGTTCAATAAGTTCTTTCACGAAA
>JAHEYS010000002.1 GCA_023251475.1 Prolixibacteraceae bacterium | reverse complement strand
CAACAATAACCCCATAACTGTTATTGCTATACTAAAATATTTTTTTGCAATCATTGTCATGATATTTTTTAGTACTGTGATGTGAAAGCATTATCTATCACCTGAATAACACCATCTTTGGCTATCACATTCTGAGGATAGTTATTCGGATTGCTCAAAAGGACAGATGCCTGTACTCCGGTATTGTCGGTCACCGTTAATACGCCTGATGGGAAGGAGACCGTGAGCGGCAAATTATTTCCGGCCACATTCGTTTTACTGGTAAGGAAGTTCCCGGTTGATTTACCATCGGTAAATATCTGTTGCTGACCAACAAAGAAATACTTCAGATAACTAAAAAGCCTGGATTTACCGGATGCATCCAATACGGTGGTCCCCTGTGCCCCTGTTTTGGGGAGGACCCCCGCTACCTGGGCTGCAATAAGGGCTTCATTGGATGGGACAAACAGTGTGAATTTTTTGCTGGCATCAACTGAAGTGATGTTTACAAAATCTTTACTGAGAATGCCGGCCAGGGTACAAAGCTCCTTGAACTTTAAATAGGAATAGGGTGCAGGCGACGGGCTGCCACTGGCTGCCACCATACTATAGATTGAATACGTTGAGGAGGGTGGGTCATTAATAACTTTGTTGGTACCCTGAAAGTAACCATTGGTTTTTTTAATATCCGGATTGATGATGCTTACCTGGTCACCTCTCACTGCCCCCTCGATCTTTCCGCTTTTAACCGAAACATAAGTTCCGTTCACCGTCAGGTAAAAACCATCCGTTAAATTATTTACGGAATAATCACCAACCAGAATATTGGTACCCACGAGTGCCGAAATATCACTATTCGACATCGTTGTCTTGACACTGTTGATAAATCTCGAAAAATTTGGGGTTGGTGTCGTACTATAGGTGATTCCGGCCAGATCATATGCCGCATTATTCGGGGCCAGAATGGTATATTTTAGGGCATCATTGGTTAACAGGGTTAATAAACCAGACTGTGCAAGCATGTAAGAAAAGTAGGAATAATCGGGAGAGAAGAAAGTAGGCCCGGTAACCGCAGTAAATGCGGCCGGCTCAACCACTTTATTCAGTTCATAAAACAAACCGTTACTTGCCATTTTGACCGAATTGATATCACTCCTTGATATCATGATCTTATCGCCTCCTACACTGGTTGCCAAACCTTTATCTACTCTTGAAGGCCAGTCAAGCGAATTTGTGAACTGACTGTTGAACAAAAGGGTTAATGTAGTGGAAGGTACAAGGTCAATATTTGCAAAACTTGTCAGAAACCTTGAATTTAAATAGTTGGTGAATGCCGCTTTGGAGGGGATAAAGGCAGAAATTGAAACCGCACTTGTAACATTTAATGCATTTTCATTATCCATGTATGAATTGATGGAATAGGTCCTGTTCCATAATGAATCCACCAATCCGTCCCCGTTAATATCACCATTATTCCCCTGAGCCTTTGTCGCTGCCTGATTATAGGCATATAACAGGAACCTGCTTTTCAACAACTGATTGTATGTTTCATACTCAGCATTGCCATCCAGTTCCTGTGCAACATTACGGGGAGGAATCAGCACCCTGTCAATAATATGGATCGCCCCGTTGCCGGCAGCAATATCCTTCTCAATAACAGAGGCACCCATAACGTTGAGCTGGGTTTCGGTGTTTATCTTCGCATCACTCCCGTAAATGGTCGAATAATCGTTATTGGTCAAAACATTACTGGAAAAATAATACGGGGTATAGACCTGCACCTGCTTTGGTGTATAATAAATTGACATCTGACGCCCGTTGGCCAGTTTATCTTTATAGGAGGTAATCAACCGTGTTTCGTATTTGAAAATTTCAAAACTGGTTTTAGTTATCCCGGGGTTAAGGAAATTCACCTGGAATAACATGTATTTTAAAATATGGTACCTTACGATCTGAGATAACTCATCAACCGGAATCACATCAATCGATTTGTAAGCCTGGCTTGCAAAATATCTGGCAAATGCGTCATTATTTGGGGCCATTGCCGTGTATAGACCTGATGAACTCAATTCGGTTTTTAGTCCGGGAACTTTGTCAATGGCAGAAACAAAAATCGACAGGTTGGGATTGCCGGCTAATTGCTCATAGATATGCCCTTCCTGTCCTGTCGGAGGATCATATACGGGTCCGTATTCCTTCTTACAACTACTTGCTGTTACGAATAGTATGCATAAAAAAAGTACACTTATTCTCATCATAACAATTGATTTAGCTTGTTCATAATTTTGATTATAATTATTGATAACCTGGTAAGGCGCCATCGTGGGAAAAGTTATAGGTATTGTTTTGTATAAAGGTGTTGTTTGTTCCCCTTTTAGTTTTCTTATTTTGGAGTTTGGTTTTAGTTTCTGTCCTTCAAACTTAATAACCGCTGATTAATAACGCGATTAATAATCGCTTAACAGGGACAAAATAATTTAAAAAACTTAATAAAAAATGGAACAAATTGATTTTCAGACCTATATAAATATCATTGCAACAACATTTTTAGTATAGATCAACCTATGTTCCTCCTTTGGATCCGGGCAATTCGTCGCACTTTATTTTGTAGCCTCGATGACTCCTCTGAAATAGCCGATTGATTCAGCAATTCCCATAAAGGGATCACCCATATCTTTCTCGTGTTCGAGACTGCAAACGCCGGAATAACCCACTTTTCGAAGCATACGGACAAATGCCGGGAAATTTATTACACCACGGCCAACTTCAAGTGAATATCCCAGTTTGGTATGTCCTGTGACATCCTTGATGTGGATATCGAATACGCGCGACTTGTAAAGTTTAAGATCGGCAACAGGATCTTTTCCGTTTCGTGTATCATGACCAATATCGAGGCACATCCCGATCCGTGGATCGAGGTCTTTGACATGGTTCCAAACGTCCTCGGCATCGGGATAGGTTTTGATGTCGGGTCCGTGAAGGTGGATCGCGTAATGAAAATCGTACTCTTTGACCTTTTTATCCACGTAGGGGAGCAGGTCGTAATTGGGAACCCCGATAATCAGTTTAACCCCTACCTTTTTGGCATATTCAAACGCGCGGTCAATTTCACCCTCCGATTTCATGTAAATTGGGCCTACAGCATAACCGGTAACCCCTTTTGCCAGCAATTTTGCCTTAAAAGCTGCGATCTGCTCATCGGTACTGTTCATCGGCAGGTGGAAATCCTTGATACAAAGGTAGTGAACGTCGGTCCGTTGCAGGGTTTCAAGCGTTTTGTCAAGATCAAATTTGGCAAATGTATAACCAGCCATCCCAACTTTAAACTTTTCTCCCGTTTCGGGAGCCGGTTGGGGTCCGGGCCGCTGAGTTTGTGCCAGTGAATCCTGTGTGATTGTTACGAACAATGCTACAGCAATAAAATTCAAAATTTTTCTCATCATTAAACAGTTTACAATATTAAAAAATACCATCTATCAATATTTCAATAAATTAGCTCTAATAAACAGAGAATCTCCGGATAAAAAATACCGCAGGGTCAAAAATACAAAAAATGATATTTAGTTGGACCTTCAAAAATGCCGGATAGTCCTTTTAAAGGTTTTAACAGCTATTTTGCAGATCCATTTTCAGAACATTAAAATTTCTTTATGATTGTTTTGATTTATCGATAATAGTCCTTACCTTTGTACCCTATTAAGAATAGACGTTCAGTAATAACAAAAATATACTGTGGGGTAGAGCAGTTGGTAGCTCGTCGGGCTCATAACCCGGAGGTCACAGGTTCGAGTCCTGTCCCCGCTACTTAAACTCCTGTTAGTCAAAGACTTTCAGGAGTTTTGTTTTTGTAAATGTTTTTATGACAAGCTTATCGGAAAGATCGTCTTTGTATTTAATGATATATTATTCGAAATGCGTTGTATCATCTCCAAAACCAATAATCCCTATTTAAATCTTGCTACTGAAGAATTTTTTCTTAAAAGCAGTAATGAGGAAATATTCATGTTATACGTTAATGAACCTTGTGTTGTCGTCGGTAAACATCAAAATTTGCTTTCTGAAATTAATTTACCCTATGTAATTGAAAATAAAATCAAACCGGCAAGAAGATTATCCGGTGGCGGAACAGTATATCAGGATTTGAACAACCTAAATTTCAGCTTTATACATAATTGCAGCAACCTGGATCAAATGAATTTTTCAAGGTTCACTGCTCCTGTACTTGAAGCGTTAAGGGCAATGGGATTACCAGCCGAGTTTTCAGGAAGAAATGATCTTTTGCTTGAGGGATATAAAATATCCGGAAATGCGATGCATATATCCAAAAACAGG
>JAHEYS010000180.1 GCA_023251475.1 Prolixibacteraceae bacterium | reverse complement strand
GCTTTCCAACTTTACAATTTCTAACTTCAACCATATGAATCAAAATACGATCCGCGAATTTGCCTCCTCTTTTCAAAAAAGCAGAATATTATTAAGTGGTTTTGAACTTGATCTGTTCTCAAATATTGATGAACATGGTTCAACTGCAAAACAAGTTTCAGCCACACTGAATTTAAGTGAACATGGCTGTGAACGTTTATTGAACGTACTGGTTTCTCTGGATTTTCTGACAAAACAAAACCAGTTGTTTTTTAATACGGAAGAGAGTTCAGCGTTTCTTTCCAAAAAGGGATCCGACTATCTGGGAGGGTTAATGCATTCAAACCAATTGTGGAACACCTGGAGTCATCTCTCGCAGGTTGTCAGAACCGGTAAACCTGCACATCCGACAGAAATAAATCAACGGGGGGATGGCTGGCTTTTCCCCTTTATATCAGCCATGCATGACAGGGCCATAAAACAGGCGCCACAACAATTAAGAAAAATTGATCTTACCGGTATCACACATCTGCTCGATGTTGGTGGTGGATCCGGGGCATATTCAATGGAATTCATTGCTATAAAGCCTGATATTAAGGCAACGGTTTTTGATTTGCCGAATGTCGTTCCGATTACCAGGCAATTTATCGATAAAGAGGGATTTTCAGATAAAATAAGCATTTATACGGGTGATTATACCGTCGATGAATTGCCCGGAGGATTCGATCTGGTCTTTTTGTCGGCTATTATTCACAGCAATTCTTTGGAAGTTAATCAGGACCTGATCCGGAAATGTTTTAAGTCATTGAATAATAATGGAAAAATTATTATTCAGGATTGGATTATGAATAGTGAGCGGACACAACCTGCCATGGGAGCTATTTTTGCAATAAATATGCTGGTTGGAACAGAATCCGGGGATTGCTTTACCGAACAGGAAGTTACAGAAATGCTGACAGCAGCGGGGTTTGAGTATATTTCAAGGATCGAACTGGAATCCGGTTTGAGTCAGGTGATTGCCCATAAGATGTAGATATATCGAATTGCATCATCGATATTGAAGATACAGATGATGTTAAGGATGAAGGATATTTGCCCGGAGATCCGGCAATGGGTAAGGTCCGGCAACAATTAACCAGTAATAGAGTATTAATTCAGAAATAAATAAAATGAAATCAAAATTATTGGTGATTGCCCTATTGATGGTAATGACGCAGCTGCTTCTGGCACAAAAAACGGAATTGGTTGTTTATAAGGTGATTGACACTACGAAATTGACATTGAAAGTTTTCTATCCGGATGCCGGAAAATTCAGCGGAAAACGCCCGGCATTTATTTTTTATTTTGGCGGAGGCTGGGTTTCTCGTTCCTTAAGTCAGTTTGAAACCCAGGCACAATACTTTGCCGGCAGGGGAATGGTTTGTTTTATTGCCGACTACAGGGTTGGAAAGTTTAATCATGCCACCCCCTTTGATTGTGTGATGGATGCCAAATCTGCCATCCGTTTTGTCAAAAAAAATGCAGATAAATATGGGATCGATCCTGACAAGGTAGTGGCATCGGGAGGCTCTGCCGGAGGACATTTAGCGGCGGCGACAGCCTTAATCAATGCGTATAACGATAAAAATGATGACCTGGCGATTAGTCCCGGACCGTGCGCATTGGTTTTATTTAACCCCGTCATTGATAATGGTCCCGGAGGTTATGGATACGAAAGAATTGGAGATCAGTATAAACAATTTTCTCCTTTGCACAACATCGTCAAAGGTGCGCCTCCAACGATTGTCTTTTTGGGAGAAAATGATGATTTAATTCCAATCCAGACAATGCGGAATTATAAGAAAGAGATGGAGAATGTGGGCAGCAGGTGTGATTTATTTTTGTATCCCGGGCAAAAACACGGATTTTTTAATCAGCCAAAGTTTAAGAACAATACCATGTACGAAGCAGATTTATTCCTGAGTTCGCTGGGATACCTGAAGGGGAAACCGGAGGTGAAAAAAACCGAAGAATAATAAAAATCACATGAATACATTCAAAATCCTATTAAAAAAGAATTTGAATCGAATAAAAAGGTAGTAGCGTAAATAAACGGTCGATCAATTAAATTAAAAAAATGATGACTTCGCAATTAAATTTGGCAGGAATTGTTTTTGCAGCAATTAATTTCTCGGGATTAACCACCACCGCACAGCAAAAACCAAATATTCTCTGGGTCACCATTGAAGATACTTCGCCTCAGTTTATTGGTTGTTATGGGAATAAGGAGGCACGAACACCTGTTATCGATCAGCTGGCCAAAGAAGGGGTGCGGTTTACCAATGCATTTTCTACAGGAACGGTTTGTTCTCCAAGCCGGTCGTGTATTATAACCGGTGTAAAAACATACAAAACAGGCACCGGGAATCACAGGAGCAATTTTCCGGTTCCGGAATTTATAAAAGGATTCCCGTATTATCTGCAGAAAGAGGGATATTACACAACCAATAACAATAAAACCGACTATAATATCGCTAATGCAGGTCCTTTCATCAGGGAAGCATGGAATAATTGTTCAGGAAAAGCTGGTTGGTGGAACCGAAAACCAGGACAACCTTTCTTTGCGGTGTTCAACTTTATGGATTCTCATCAATCGCGGACAATGACCCAGTCCTATCAGTGGTATTTGAAGAATGTCATTGAAGAGCTTCCCGTTAAGGATCGGATTGGCGACAACGATTTTGAGATGCCCCCTTTTTACAACAACAGTAAGGAGATGCGCAAACAATTTGCCAGGGTTTACAACTCGATCAAATTAACGGACAATAAAATCGGGGAATTGCTGACCCGTCTTGAAAAAGATCAACTGAAAGACAGTACGATCATCTTTTTTTATGCCGATCATGGCGAAGGAGTTCCCCGCGGTAAAACAAACGGGATAAACCTCGGCTACCGCGTCCCTTTTATTATCTGGTTTCCTGAGATGTACAAACACTTGTCTCCATGGGGTAAAAGTGGCGTGGTTACTGACGAACTGATTGATTTTGAAGACCTGGCGCCAACCTTAATCAGTCTGGCAGGTGGCAGCATACCTGAGTATTTATCCGGTAGAATTTTAATGGGTAAAAAGCGCTCCAAAGAGACTGATCACCTGATTTTGTCAACCGACCGTTCGGATAACGGCATTGATCTGGTACGGAGTGTTACGAATGGCAAATACCTGTATTCGCGCAATTTTATCCCGTTTATGCCGGAACTGAGATACATAAGGTACATGGAAATTGGTGAAATTAAACAGCAAATGCGTAAAGACCTGGCGGAAAATAAGCTGAATCCGTTACAGCAAAGCTTGTTTGATGCGCGTCCTGCGGAATTTTTATTTGATATTGAAAATGATCCCTGGGAAACAAAAAACCTGGCAGCTGATCCTTCCCGCGTGACGATACTGGAAAAAATGCGCATCCAGTTAAAAACCGAAATCATACATTCCCGGGATATATTATTGCTGCCGGAGTACGAATTAGGGTTAATCCCCGTGACGACCACCCCTTATGAGTTCCGGCTGGATGACAAAAATTATCCTGTCGGGGAAGTTTACGATGCCGCAATATTATCGGGTTTCCGCGGAAAGGATACCGCCGCCAAACAATCAAAGTTGTTGAACAGCAGCAATAAAATTGTCAGGTACTGGGCTATGCTTGGATTAAGGTCGCAAAGTCCGCAGGATTTAAAACCCTATTCCAAATTAATTTTAAGGTCAATGACCGATTTGTATCCGCCGGTGGCTATCACCGCCTCAGCTATTGCCTATCAGGTTTTTGGAGATAAAACTGCGGAAGAAAACCTGAAGAAATATTTTACCGGCGACAATATGGACCTGATGCTGATGTCGGTAAATTATTTGCTCTATACCGTGAACAAGAAGCCCTTTATAGCAACCATTCAGTCCCTTCAAAAAATGAAGGGCATCAACTATAATGTGAAATCTGCCTGTCTTGATTTTCTTGGAAGTCTGGGACTGGTATCCAATAAAAGTGAATTAGGCGAATAACTGAATCTGTGGTAGAGAGGCAGAGAACACGATACTTTGGAAGTCATAATTTAAAGAATCGTCAGAAATTTTGTGATTAAAAAACAAATTATATACAAATGAAAATTGTAAGTCAATTAGCCGTTTCAGCTACCCTTGGCATGTTACCTGTTTTAACATTTGCCAGCGGGAACACAATTAAACCCAATGTGGTTTTTATTTATGCAGATGATATTGGTTATGGCGATTTAAGTTTCAACGGCGCCAAAACGATTCATACGCCCAATGTGGATCTTCTTGCAAGTCAGGGGGTCCGTTTTACAAATATGCACAGTTCGGCTGCAACCTGTACGCCATCGAGGTATGCGCTGTTAACGGGTGAATATGCATGGAGACGCGAAGGGACAGGTATTGCGGCGGGAGATGCCGGATCGATCATCCGTCCCGAAAGGTTCACGCTTGCCGATGTGTTTAAAAATGCCGGTTATCAGACGGGTGTTGTCGGGAAATGGCATTTGGGACTTGGAGACAAAACGGGAACCCAGAATTGGAATGGTCATATTACGCCGGGTCCATCGGATATCGGATTTGATTATTCATTTATCCTGGCTGCAACGGGTGATCGTGTTCCTTGCGTGTATGTCGAAAATGAACATGTGATTAATCTTGACCCCAAAGATCTCATCTCAGTGAGTTACGAGAAGAATTTTGAGGGAGAACCTACCGGGAAATTAAATCCGGAATTGCTAAGGATGCATCCAAGTCACGGTCATGATATGTCGATTGTAAACGGCATTTCGCGCATTGGATTTATGAAAGGGGGAAAATCGGCCCTTTGGAAAGATGAGGAGATTGCAGATGTGATTACCGGAAAAGCATTGGCTTTTATCGAACAAAGTAAGGACAAACCGTTCTTTCTATATTTTGCCACCCAGGATGCCCATGTGCCGCGTGTTCCGAATCCCCGTTTTGCCGGAACCAGTGGTATGGGACCCCGGGGTGATGCGCTGATTGAATTTGACTGGTCGGTAGGTGAATTGATGAAAACCATTAAACGACTTGGATTGGAAAAGAATACGATCATTATCCTTTCCAGTGACAATGGTCCCGTGGTGGACGATGGTTATAAAGATCAGGCGGTTGAACTGCTCGGTAATCATAAACCGGCGGGAGATTTCAGAGGTGGGAAATACAGCAGTTTCGAAGGCGGAACCCGTGTTCCGGGAATACTGGCCTGGCCGGGAAAGGTAAAGCCCGGAGTTTCGGATCAACTGCTTTGCCAGGTTGATCTGCTGGCCACTTTTGCCGGACTGCTGAAAGTGAAGGTTCCCGCAGGGGCGGCTCCTGACAGCCGGAATCACCTGACTGCATGGCTGAATCAGAATGGAAAAGGGCGTGAATATTTGGTGCTTCAGAATGTGATCAACAACCTGTCGATTGAAGACGGGAAATGGAAATTTATAGCTCCGGGAAAAGGGGAAGCAATGAATGCACCAACCAATACTGAACTTGGAAATCTCAACCAGGATCAGCTGTATGATTTATCCAAAGACAGGGGAGAAAAAATTAATGTTGCTGCTCAGTATCCTGAGGTTGTTGAAAGACTGAAATTTAAATTGGCGCAGATTAAGGGTGCGAAATAATTGGCAAAAGAGAACAGCATGATATGGCGCTTGTTATTGATGAAAGCCCATCACTCCGCGCGCGAGCCAACTGTCATTGCGAGACCCCATTCTTACAAGCACACCAAACTTTATGACAGCTAAGAAAATAAAGAATGAAAGTGAGATTCCTCATTCCGAACGCAGTGAGGAGTCTCCTTTTTAAATAGCCAATAGAATGCTGTCATTAGAAGGAACATTACTTAATTATTGTTCCGGGAGGAACATGATTAATCATATGTGACGAAGCAATCCCTCATTTCAGGCTGTGATTGGTGTAACAAAGCTATAAGGTCTACTTATCACGCCTTAAACAAACGTTCTAAATCAGTAACTCAACTTACGAACGTTCATTTTTTCCATTAATCCAATGATTGAATTTGTGATACACTATGCGCTTTTAAGTGAAACCTTTCCCGAAGTAGTCGTTTGAAGTTTTATAACATTAAATTATTTTTATTACTTAACAGATGAATTCTCTCACAGATTATAACAAAATAATAATCAGGTAATTGTAGAACATCCCCAATCTCCGGCATTCATACGGTTGAAACGTTTTTATCAGATATAATGCAAAAACGGCGGGACACTCAAAAAACAAGGGTCAGACCATTCGGTCTAACCCTTTGATTTTCAATCCGTCGGGGTGACAAGATTTGAACTTGCGACCCCTCGCCCCCCAGACGAGTACGCTACCAGGCTGCGCTACACCCCGAATTGACAGCATTATTCCAATGCGGTTGCAAAAGTAATCCCCTTTTTCCGTTTTGCAAATATTTCTGACCGAATTATATAAAATAAGATCATACATTCTGTTTACGATCTTTTGGCAGGTTGTAATTATCGGCTAAATGTCATCTTATATTTTCCTGATGGTTTGAGCATGTAACGGTTCCAAATTTCTTTGTCAGATTTTTAACGATTAAAGAAGGTAATATTCTTTCGTCAAAAACAAAACAAAGAAAAGCTATATTTGCATCTATCCATTTGCTTTAAAGTTGTTAATATGCGTTTAAAATTACTGGCATGCAAGGTGTTGCAGCGTGAAATCAGCCTTTTGATCGCTCACTGTGAATATTTTGTGGATGTGACCTATATCAGGCAGGACCTGCATAACACCCCATATTTGCTCAATAAGGCTTTGCAGGATGAAATTGACAAGCTGGATAAGGGTGATGATAAATATACTTGTCCGGAGCCTTTTGATGCCATTTTACTGGGATATGGCTTGTGCAGCAACGCTGTATCGGGTCTCAAATCTGCCGCACATCTGCTGGTGATTCCCAAAGCTCACGATTGCATCACCTTTTTATTGGGTTCCCGCGAAGCCTATAATCAACATTTTCAGGATAATCCGGGAACCTATTGGTACAGTACCGGTTGGGTTGAGAATACCAAATCTCCGAGTAAAAAAAGACTCGAAGAGATCAGGGCGGAATACCTCGAAATTTATGGCGAGGAAAATGCCCAATACCTGATGGAGATGGAACATAACTGGGTAAAGGATTACCATACAGCCGGTTTTATTAACTGGAGTGAAATAAAATCGGATACAGCAAGGACATTTACCAAAGATTGCGCACAATCGTTGCAATGGGATTATAAGCAATTTGAAGGCAGAACGGGATACCTGGAAGATTTTTTAAATGCAAGATGGGACTCGAAATATTTTCTGTTGCTTCAGCCTGGTGAAACAGCTGAGCAATCGTACGATGTAGAGGTGATAAAGGTGAAATCATAAG
Source organism: Prolixibacteraceae bacterium (assembly GCA_023251475.1). Lineage (GTDB taxonomy): Bacteria > Bacteroidota > Bacteroidia > Bacteroidales > Prolixibacteraceae > JAAFHB01. The sequence goes on along the minus strand of JAHEYS010000180.1, from coordinate 6,057 downwards.
GTCAGGTAATCCTTAATTGCCCGATTCTCCAACCGGTTTATCTGCAATTGCACAGAAACATTCCAAATATTTTCTGTTATTATTAAACAAAAGCTATTTTATCATGTTTTATTTTCGTCGAAAACTTACTTTCGTACGTCAGAAATAAAAAATATATTTTACAGTAGCAACTATTGCTACTGTAATGAATTTATTTTAACTTTGGAAAAACAAAAAATAGTAAAAATGGAATTATTTAAGCCTATGAATATTGCTGATAATCAGCCTTTGAAGAATAAGATTGAAGGTGAAGTAGAACATGTGAAATGTTTGATTGTCGGCTCAGGACCTGCAGGATTTACTGCGGCTATTTATGCTGCAAGAGCCAATCTTTCGCCCGTTATGTACGAAGGGTTGCAGCCCGGCGGACAATTAACCACCACAACAGAAGTGGAGAATTTCCCCGGTTATCCACAGGGAATTACCGGTCCTGAAATGATGGAAGACCTGAAAAAGCAGGCCATGCGATTCGGGACAGATGTGCGCTGGGGCCTGGCAACCGCTGCAGATTTCAGTGGCAGTGTCCATAAAATTACCATTGACAGTAAAAAGGTGATTGAGGCGGATACCGTAATTATTGCAACAGGCGCTACTGCCCAGTACCTGGGGATACCTGATGAGACAAAATATGCCGGTTCGGGGGTTTCTGCCTGTGCAACCTGTGATGGCTTTTTCTACCGGGGTAAGGATGTTGCAGTAGTGGGAGGGGGTGATACCGCTTGTGAAGAGGCGATTTATCTGGCCGGACTTTGCCGTAAAGTTTACCTGATCGTTCGTCGCGATGTGTTAAGGGCCTCCAAAGTGATGCAGGACCGCACAATGAAAATTCCCAATATTGAGATCCTGTGGAAACATCAGACCAAAGGGTTATTTGGAAATGGTGTTGTTGAAGGGGTGACGCTGGTAAAACACAAAGGTGAAGCCGATGAGTCCGAAGTAAAGATTAATGTGGATGGTTTCTTCCTTGCGATCGGACATATTCCCAACTCAGCCATTTTTAAGCCATACCTTGAGACCGATGAAGTGGGATATATTAAAACCCTTGGTGATTCTTCAAGAACAAAGGTCGAAGGGGTATTTGCCTGCGGAGATGTGATGGATCCAATCTACAAACAGGCAGTAACCGCTGCCGGATCTGGTTGCAAGGCTGCAATTGATGCCGAAAGGTACCTCTCGGAAAAACATTAACTCATTTAAGTACAAGTGTATATTTATAGGAATTAGCTGTCCAGGTATCCTCTGCACCACCATTTTCACCTAACCGGGTAAGGTAAATTTCCAGATTTTTTGTCTCCCGGTCTTCCAAAAGTGAGAAATTTGAAAGTTGCAGGAATTCTGAATCATGGGTGGGATCACGGTCATCAATTACAGTAATGCTCTTTTTTATGAAGGATGGCCCCTGTTCATCAATCTCAACAATCTGCAGGGGATACCTGGGCGAATTTCCTTTTGGCGGGATATTATTAATATTTCCGACCCAGTAAAGCTTCCCCGTTTTGGAACTGCGTATGGTTTTTGAAATTGTTGCCGAAGAAAAGAATTGTTCTCCGTCATCATATTTCATATCTGTAACGTTGTCCCAGCTAAATCCGCCGTCATGTGAGACAGAAAACCATTTTCTACCCGGAGATTTCGCAATATCCAATCCTGCATTTGAACCGCGCATAATCAGGAGCAGATTACCGTTTGTTAATTCGCTGATATCAAGTTCGGTCAGTCCGCGTGTTGACAGATGGCGGGGTAAAAAAACTGGTTTTGACTTTTTCCAGTCGTAATCCATGTTTTGGGGATTCCACCTTCCAATGAAACAAATGGCTCCGGCTACACATCCTTCACGGTAATTATTGGGGAAAATCGAAGGGTTTTTCTCATCCTCCTCATCCCGGTAGGGTACCGGAACAGTTGCACAAATCAGCAGCGAACCATTCTTTAGTACTATTGAATTGCCGATGTACATTTCATTTGTCCAGAGAAAATCCTCTTTTCCCCAGTCTGATGCATCGAAGTCGGGTCCCTCCTCGTATTTAAGTTGGTGAGGCACACCCCATGTTTTGCCATCGTCACCGGAGAGCTGATAAAAACCATGGTCCCAAAACAGACGGTTTCCTTTCCATATTTCCTTTAATGCTATTTGCGGACTACCCTTGAATATGCGGTGAAAAACCGGTTTGACGAGTTGTCCGGAAAGGGGATCAGAGGTGACAGATCCGGTCTGAAAGGCACCCCCGCTTTGTGTGAATTCCCCTTTGGTTTGGGCTTGTTTTGGCTCTTCAACCCATTCGGACCAGGTATGCCCGTTGTCATCCGAAGTACGCTTCATAACCGCCTCATTCCAGTCGCTTGATTGCATAAATGAACGGAATTCTTCACGACGTAATCCACGGCCGATGTATGACATAGTGGTTATCGGGGCCCTGCGTGGTTGTGTAAGGGGGACATAAATCTCTTTTATTACACTGCAAATCAGATTATTTTCATCTTTTGGCAGTGGATCAATTTCTCTGTCCATCGCGGCAAGATATTCCGGGAAGGTAAAACCGGCGATCATTGAAACAAGTCCGGCATAGGAGCTCTTTTTTAAAAACGTGCGTCTTGCAATGGATGACATATCTTATAATTTTAGTGAATGGAGGATGTGGAATTCTGATTTATTCCCTGAATGTTATTCGGGGAATAAAGTTATCAGTTTTCCCCGGATAAAGGTGATTAAACTGTGATTATAAATTGGCTTTACCTGTAAATATTTTGCATTGCAATCCTGCCGATGCATGGGAAGTTTATCAGGTTTTCATTCGATGATCGAAATATCAAAGTGCGAAACCTACTTTCTTCCATCCCTTCTGTGAGTAACTTACCATTACCTGAACAGGAAAAATTTCGGACCCTCAGATGCTCCCCTTTGCTTTCAATCGGATAAAAAGAAGCATCAGAACTGCTGAAATCAGAGCTGTTGAGGCGCCAAAATAGAAAGGGAGGGTTGAATTGACCTTGTCGTAAAGGTATCCGGCGATCACACTTGCCGGTAGCAGGATGATGCCAAGCAAGGCATTATATATACCTAATCCTGTGCCCTGCTTGTTGGTATCAATTAAATCGGATACAAATGCTTTTTGTATTCCGTCAGTTGCGGCTGAATACAATCCGTACAATGCAAAAAGGGTGACAATAACTCCCACACTCCTGGTCGCTCCAAATCCATAATATACGATTGCATAAACAAGAAAACCGGCCACGAGTAATTTTTCTTTTCCAATCTTATCAGATAGGGCGCCCAAGGGAATTGCGAGTAAAACTGAAACGATGCTGGTGACCAGATAAACGAGCGGAATAAAAGCAACTTTAATCCCTACTTCATTTGCCTTTACCAACAATAATGCGTCTGTTGAATTTCCGAGTGTAAAAATGAAAATGATGGCCAGAAACAGGTAATATCTCGTGGGGAAATCTTTAAAATGAAACTTTCTGAGTAAGCTCTCCTTACTCTTTTTAGCCTCTTTTATACCGAAGATAATCACAATAATACCAAGGATCGCAGGGATTCCTGCCAGCAGAAAAATAAGCCTGTAATTTCCCGGGTAGAAAAATAATAATGCAAATGCAGCCAACGGACCTGCTATGGCACCGCTATTATCCATTGCTTTCTGCAATCCAAAACTTTTACCTGTCTCTCCATTACTCACCGATCCCGCAATCAGGCTGTCGCGGGGCGCTGTACGGATTCCCTTCCCAAAGCGCTCGATAAAGCGCAGGTACAATACCTGAACCGGAGAGAATGCAAAGGTATAAAGAGGAATAATAAGGGCGGAAATGCCATAGCCGATCAGCATAAATGGCTTATTTTTCCCGATTTTGTCGCTCCAGAATCCAGTGACTGTTTTAATCAGAGCGGCAGTGCTATCTGCTAGTCCCTCAATCAATGAAAGACTGGTTTTCGAGGCCCCCATCGAGAGCAGGAACATGGGCATTACCGAATAAACCATTTTTACAGAGGTGTCTGTAAGAAAACTGGTTAAACCTGTAGACAGGATATTCCGGTTAAATCCAAAGAGACGTTTTCCATTTTTAATCATGAGCGAAATTAGCTAATCTGCTCTTAATTTATCATCGGAAAAAATGGTTAAAAAAAATGCCTCCCGAAAAAAGAGGCATTTTTAGATAGATCGTATCTTATTTTTCTATTGAATCTGTGCAAGTTTTGTCCCTGCATATTTTCCGGCTTCGAGATTCTTACGAACAGCTGAAAATGCTTTAATTGTATATTCGACATCCTCCAGCGTATGTATGGAAGTGGGAATAAGCCGAAGTAATAGCTGACCCTTAGGGATAACAGGGTAAACCACGATCGAACAGAAAATATTGTAGTTTTCACGCAGGTCCATCACCACATTGGTCCCTTCCGGTACACTGCCGGAGAGATAAACCGGGGTAACGGGTGAATTGGTTACACCCAGATCGAAGTTTTCAGCTTTCAGACCTGCCTGCAGTGCATTGACAATTGTCCAGAGTTTTTCTCTGAGTTCGGGTTCGGTACGGATCAGTTCGAGTCGTTTCAACAATCCGATTACCATAGCCATTGGAAGCGATTTTGCAAAAGTCTGAGAACGCATGTTATAACGCAGGAAGTCGCAAACCTCTTCGCTGCTGGCAATAAAAGCGCCGATTCCGGCCATCGATTTTGCGAACGTTCCAAAGTACATGTCAATTGAATCCTGAACACCGAAATGCTCCCCAACTCCGGCGCCTGAAGCTCCCATAGTCCCAAAACCATGGGCATCGTCTACGAGTAACCTGAAGCTGAACTCACTTTTAAAGGCGACAATCTCGTCCAGTTTTCCAAGGTCACCAGCCATACCGAAAACACCTTCCGTGATGACAAGAATTCCTCCGCCTGTTTTTCGTGTCAGCGCGGTGGCATGTTCAAGCTGCTTCCGCAGGCTCTCCATGTCGTTGTGTTTAAAAACAAACCGTTTGCCCATGTGCAGCCTCACCCCGTCAAGAATGCAGGCGTGCGCTTCGGCATCATAAACAATTACATCATTGCGGCCACAGACAGCATCAATAATCGAAATCATCCCCTGGTATCCGTAGTTAAGCAGGAATGCATCCGGTTTACTGACAAAGCTGGCAAGTTGTTTTTCCAACTCTTCATGCATACTGGTCTGACCCGACATCATTCTTGCCCCCATTGGATAAGCAAGTCCGTACTGGGCAGCTGCCTGAGCATCAGCCTTTCTGACTTCGGGGTGGTTGGCCAGTCCGCAATAGTTATTCAGACTCCAGTTGAGAACCTCTTTCCCCCTGAATTTCATCCTTGATCCAATTTCCCCTTCTAATTTGGGAAATGAAAAATAACCATGCGCCTCTTTCTGGTATTGACCAAGGTTTCCCTTGTCGGTTTTGAATTTTTCAAAAATATCCACGATTGTTTTGATTTTGTTTTTAAACTATGCAAAAATATACTTTTTTATGTTGCCACAAAAAGGTTATGGCAATTACTTTTTTAATCTAAGAAAGACGGAGATTAATATAAAACTTACGATTGAAGCGGCAATTCCATAAATGTTAAAGGCGATGATAAGAACCGCTGAAATAAAGAGAAAGATATACTGAACCCGGTTATCTGCCCATTTCAGATTTTTAAATTTGAGTGAAAACATGGGAATTTCAGAAACCAGAAGTAAAGAGACAGAGACGGTAATGATAAGTAAAACAACTGGTTGCAGGATAAAAGTGTCAATCGTTTCAAATCTTCCGTGGGCAGTAATCAGCGCCAGGGCTCCAATTAGCAGGGCATTGGCCGGAGTAGGTAAACCGATAAATGAGTTAGTCTGCCTGGTATCGATGTTAAATTTAGCCAGCCGAAGCGCTGAAGTTACGGGTATAAGTAAGGATGCCCCTATGCAGGTAACTTCCCAAAGGGATAGTCCGTGGAGTGTCTCAGCCCGCACATTTAGTCCGAAAAGTGCATATTCCTGCATTACCATCATCAGCATTCCCGGGGCAAGTCCAAATGAAATT
>JAHEYS010000454.1 GCA_023251475.1 Prolixibacteraceae bacterium | reverse complement strand
TCGAGGTTCATTCCCTGCGAAAAGTAACACATTTTCCAACACTCGCCAGCTTCATCTCTACTCGTAAAAAAACTATGTGAAACACCGAATGTTGTTCCGAACGGGTAAGTCGAACCGCCAGGACCCCCAAAATATTCAACAAGTGGTCCAACTGCTCTCATATCCCATGCAGTGCTTTCAAATGAGGCAAGAACCGGTGCCAGCAGAAGAATCGGATTGACCCAGTCAGGAGCATCAAGATTTTTATTTACATCCAGCCAGGTCTTTGTACAAGAGGTAAACCCAATGACCAGAAGTAGAATTGAAGCTATTAATATTTTTCTCATCTGTTTAATTATTAAAATGTTACACTTATACCAAATGAAATTCTTCTGGGAGCGGCAATGGCCATCATATCCTGGCCAACTCCGCCTGTTCCGCCAAGTGCAGCTGAGTTTGTGTTTCCAACCACATCAATTCCTGAATAGTTGGTCCAAATAGCCAGGTCAGATCCAGAGGTAAAAATTGTTGCAGCTGAGATCAGTTTGTTTGTTGATTTATCAAGCCATCTTTTGTTCACATTATAGGAAAGTCTTACTTCGGCCAGTTTCATGTAGTTAATATTTGACTCTATCCAGTCAGGATCAGCTCCGGTATAACCATACTGAAGGTCTCCCAGTTTTACCCCAATTGTGTTCGTGGTAGGTGTGGCAGTATTTTCATAAGAATCCTTCAGTACACCGTTAAAGACAACAGGGGCTGCTTCCCTTTGGGTCACAGATTCCTGACTGTAGCCATATTGCAGCATATAACGTTTGGTACCGTTGACAACTGTTGTTCCGATACGACCATCTAACAGGGCGGATAGTAAGAAATCCTTGTATTTTACCGATGCATTAAAACTTAAATACATTTTTGGTTCACGATCGGCCAAATAACTATAAATCCCGGATACCTGCGGCAGACCGGAGGATGGATCAATCAGCACCTGACCATTGTTATTTCTTAAATAATCATTCCCGGTTAAAGAGGTGATTGGATGACCCACGGAAATTCCGTTTCGGATACCTCCGGAATTCCAGGTGTAGGCATTATAATATTCCGTTACATTTTTCGGGAGCGAAATTACATTACTGTGGTTTTTTGATAAATTGACCCCGGCATTGACTTTCCAGTCGCGGTTCTTGATAATATCACCGTCAATTCTTAGTTCAACGCCATTCGTTTTAAAGGAACCAACATTCATATTATTTAATACAAATCCGGTGGCATAACTTAAACGAAATCCCGTAATGATCTGATCTTTAGAGTAAGTATTGTAATAGGACATGTCTATATTCATCCTGTTATCAAACAGACGCGCCTCAAAGCCAGTCTCCCAGGAGGTGTTCATTTCAGGTTTCAGATTTGGATTGGGCCCTGTAAAACCGTAACCATATCCGCCGTAGGATGTAGCTTTCGCTTCCAGTGCGGGGTAAATAGAGAGCGGTGGTGCATCTTTACCTACCTGGGCTACAGAGGCTCTTAGCTTCAGATAGCTGATTGTTCCGGATAAAGATTTGAGAAAGGGTAGATCAGAGAGAATAACACTTCCATCGGCAGCCGGATAAAAATAACTGTTGTTATTGACTGGTAACGTTGATGACCAGTCATTTGTCCCGCGAAGCGTTAAAAAAGCAAGGTTGTTAAACGAAAATTCAAAGGAGCCTGAGATACCCTGAAGCCTCCTCATTTGGGTCCTGGAGGTATTAATCAGTGTGGTGGCATCACAGTTACTGATTGATTTAAAATCGGCAACCATAAATTTTTCACCATGGACGGATAACGTTTTTGAACCTTGCTCTATCTGTCGGTAACTGACCTGTGCTGAAGCATTAAATCTTCCAAATTCCTTTTTATAGGTTGAAATAAGGTTGATGGTTGGATTCGATTCGTTTAATTTCGACTGGTCATAAGAACCGGTTCCTGTTGCAGTTGATGACCATTCCGGATGACGTGAGATGATCATGGTGGTTGAACTTACATCATAACCTACCTGAGCCCTGATCAGCCAGTCTTTAACCGGGTTGATATTTACTGCCACATTTGAAATGAAGCGCTGTGTTTCATCATAGTTTTTATTCTTATACAGGTCAAAATAGGGATTCAGAATGTCAACATCTGCATATTTATTTGGATAACGGATTTTCCCGGTAGGATCGAGGTAAACCGTCATATTGTCGGTTAAAGGCCAGTTCATTGCTCTTTGTAACGGACCATTGGCCCCTTTTGCAACTTTATCGGTAGATGTATTGGCATAATTGAGGGTGGCTTCAATATTCATCCATTTGGAGAGTTTGGCGGTCCCACCCACTGTAATATTATCACGATTGTAACCACTTGTAGGTACGATTCCTGTTTGTCTGATTGTACCCGCCGTTGCGCGAAAAGTCATAGTCTCGCTGCCGGCTTCAAAGGAAAGATTATGCTGCTGACTGGCGCCGGTCTGAAAAAAGTTTTTCAGGTTGTCATAAAGTTTTGTTCCAGGGGCATATTCTGCGCCAAATCGTCTTTGGGTATAGTAGTTAGTGTTATTGTACATCCCGTTATCATATTTGGTTTGCAATTCAGGATAACGATATGCCTGGTCAAAACTGATAAGGTTATTGTATTTTACAATTCCCTTCCCCGGTTTTCCCTTCTTTGTGGTAATAATTAATGCACCGTTGGAAGCATCACTTCCATAGAGCGCTGCGGCGGCTGCCCCTTTTAAGACCGTTATACTTTCAATATCTTCCGGATTAAAATCCGAGCCACGATTGGCAAAGTCCAGCTGGCGGTCGGCGACAACCGGGTCGGCTCCTGCCTTGGAGGCAAGTCCCCCAATGGGGTTAAAAGTGGTATTGCTCATTGGAATCCCGTCGATGACAAACAGTGGCTGGTTGCTACCTGAAATGGAGGTGGCGCCGCGGATCAGAATAGAGCTGGAGGTTCCGGGAGTTCCTCCGGAACTGGTAATCTGTAAACCAGAAACACGGCCTTGTAATGCGTTGACAAAATTCTCTCTGCCCGATTCAGCAATATCTGCACCCTTTACCGTTTGGGTAGCAGCACCAACTGCCCGGGCAGCTCGCTTGATCCCGAACTCACCAACGATTACTGTTTCATCCAGCATAATAATGGTTGGTTCAAGTTTTACATTTAATTTATTGGAAGTGCCTACTGTTACCTCCTGAACTTTGAAGCCTATGAAGGAGAATATCAGCACCTGACCTGGTTTTGCCGCGACACTGTACATCCCCGAGGCATCTGAAAAAACTCCCTGAGTAGTTCCCTTTACAACGATCGCTACTCCCGGAAGGGGTTCATTGGTCTTTGCATCAACTACCTGACCTTTTATGACCGGCGCCTGAGCGATTGAGACCTGAGGAAATAGAATCCCGATTCCCATTAAACACAATAAGAGGATTGTTTTCATTTCATTTGATTTTTGGTTTTAGTAAATTATATCCCGGGGCAATTAAAATCCGAATAAACTTTATTACCGTTTCCGGTTAAAAACAAAAATTAATAAAGTATTACAAATTTTCACTAAAATTAAACAAATGATTTGTATGTTGTATTACATCTTTTAAAAAATATGGAGTTTTTTTTAAAAAATATGAAATTTAATTGAAAAGCTAACAAAAGTCATATTTTAGCCTAAATATAAAAGGCGTTAACGGAAATTTACGAGCTGATTTGCAACAATTTTATAATAAATCCTGCTAAAAAGGGGGGATAGCATGGACCAAAATATAGAAAAGGAGCGGGCAGGAGCGCCTTTAATGTATTTTAAAAACAAAAGCAAGAGTTATCATACATCTTTGGGGACCTTCAAAAGTATATTTGCCCCTAATTATATTTGCCTTTGTACCGGATGCCAGAGGTAACAACTATTTTAACCGGATACCTATTCCTGGAATTCCGGATAACGTAACTTTTCCGTTTATGACCTGAACGCCATCGTATATATCATTACTTATTAAAAGGTTACCATCCAGATCTGCCCAGTCGGCAAGTGGAGATAACTGAGCGGCAGCCGAAATCGCACAGGATGTCTCCGTCATACAACCGATCATTACCTTCATCCCCATTGCCCTGGCAAGTATTGCCATAGTATGTGCATTACGCATCCCACCGCATTTCATCAATTTGATGTTGATTCCGGAGTAAACCTTGTTTAACGGCAGCAAATCATGTACTGTCTGCACAGCCTCGTCGGCGATAATTGGAAGTGGACTGTTTTGGGTCAGCCAGGCAATATCGTCAACAGCGAGTTTGCTCATGGGTTGTTCAATAAATACGACACCTTGTGTTGCAAGCCATTGGATC
>JAHEYS010000179.1 GCA_023251475.1 Prolixibacteraceae bacterium | reverse complement strand
TGTGTAATCCTGCCGGTCAGGCTGATTATCTGAAGGAGAATAAAACTGAACTCAATATCTCGATGGGATTGTGCGTTGGCCACGATATGGTTTTTAACAGGGAATCTGTTGCCCCGGTTTCAACTTTGGTGGTAAAGGACCGTACCTGCAATAACAATACAATGGAAAGTATAAGTAATTTGAACATATAATATGAGTAGTTTTGATGCGCGCGCCCGTGAATGGGACAAAGATAAAATGCATATGGAACGTTCGGTGGCCATTGCTGCCGGTCTCGGGGAGATGATACCGCTAAGCCATTGCATGAAAGCCCTCGAATATGGTGCCGGTACCGGTATCCTGAGTTTCCTGTTAAAAGATCGTTTTTCGGAAATTACCCTGATGGATAATTCTCAGGAGATGATCAAGGTATGCATTGAAAAGGCTGAATATCACCAAACAGACCACATCTTTCCGATTTGGTTCGACCTTGAACATGAAAATTTTGATGGCAGGTTTGATATTATTTATAATCAAATGGTTTTGCATCATGTCGGCGGAGTGGCCGGGATGCTTCATAAATTTTATGAATTGTTAAATCCGGGAGGTTATCTTGCCATTGCCGATTTATACCCCGAAGATGGCTCTTTTCATGGTCTGGATGTGAAAGTCCATTTGGGTTTTGATCCTGAGGAACTTGGTGAAATTCTTAAAAATGCGGGGTTTAAAACAGTCACATACAAAACCTGTTTTGAAGTGAAGCGCGAATCCGGTATAAAATATCCCATATTCCTTCTGGTAGCCCAAAAATAGAAGGTCTCTGTGATTACCCTTTCAGACTGGCGCGTCCCTTTTTATACACCTTCTGGGTGGTCACCATGATTTTATGAGCCGTTTCAAAAGGTTTTATTTTGTGCAACAGGGTGTATATTAGAAATATAAACCTTAAAATAGGAATTAATCAGTATATGGAATCTTCGCTTTTAAAGTGCAGAAAATGTCTGTGGAAGGGTACCCGGGAAGAGGTGCATTGGGAAACAGTTGAGACCTGCATGGGAACAGATAAAACTGAAGTCTGCCCAAACTGTGGAAGCATGGAGGTATACGATTTAAAATATTAATCCCAAAGGCATTTCTAACATAAAAATATTTCCCGTTTCAACATCCATAATAATTTAAAACAAGTTTAAATTATTATGGATGTTGAAATTTAATATTCATTCATACAAGTATTTAGATAGATAAAAACTTTTTAAAACCCATAAGAATAATGAGCAATGGCTTATTTCATTGTCAAGTATTGATATATCATTATATTTGTATTCTATTTTTTAATGAACAACTGCGCATAATAAATAGGAATGCAACCCTCCTGAACCGACATTCAAAGAAGGATGAATACGTTCAATCAGGGTTACACACGGATCAAAAGTCTAATTAACTATAAGATAATCTTAATTTATACGTGTAAAATACATGAGATGCTATGTTTAGGACCTTACTAATTGTAATTTTCGGCGTCATTATTACCCTGATAATGGTGAATATTCTCCATCAGGAAGATAACTATAATCTTAAACTTGAAACGCTCCGGCACAAGTATGCATTAAAGAGTATTCCTTCTGTTAGTCACAGTAAACTTCCGGCGTTACAACGGGATTTTAAAACTCCCCAGGAGGTGACAGAAGCTTGTCTTTCGTGTCATACTGAAACGCACAAGGAGGTGATGGCCTCCTCCCATTGGAACTGGGAACGTGCATCCTACGTTGCAGGACGTGGTATTTCTTCTGCAGGGAAGAATAATGTAATGAATAATTTTTGTCTTGGAACGAATTCGAACCAAAAATCGTGTGCAAAATGTCATATTGGTTATGGGATGTCGAGCAGCCATTTCGATTTTAACAATGCCCGGAATGTCGATTGTATGGTGTGCCACGACAATAGTGATGAGTATCTGAAGGGAGCTTCTATGGCCGGCTATCCTGACCGCACCGTAAATCTTGAAAACGTTGCTCAGAGTGTTGGTTCGCCGAAGAAAAGTAATTGCGGGTCATGCCACTCTTTTGGCGGAGGCGGAAATAATGTGAAACATGGAGATCTGGATGTGGCATTAAACTCCTGCAGTCGTGAGGTTGATGTTCATATGGGAGTCAATGGAATGAACCTCGAGTGTGTGGCGTGCCATACCGCTGAAAATCACAATATTATTGGAAAGTTATATTCGGTTTCCTCTGATAATACGAATCGGGCTACCTGTGAACAATGTCATACCAATACTCCTCACCTGAGCGATGTAATCAACCGTCACGGATCCAGGGTTTCGTGTCAGGCATGTCATATTCCGCAGTATGCCAAGGTAAATTCAACAAAAATGGCATGGAAATGGTCTGATGCCGGAAAATTAAAGGATGGGAAGCCATATGAGTTGGAGGACTCCCTGGGAAACCATAATTATATGTCGATTAAAGGTTCTTTCGTTTGGGCAAGAAATGTCAAACCCGACTATATCTGGTTTAACGGAACAGCGGATCACTATATTCTGGGGGATTCCATTAAGTCAGTACCGGTGCAGATGAACACATTAAACGGATCATACAGTGACCGGCATTCAAAAATTATTCCGGTGAAGATTCATGTGGGGGACCAGATTTACGATAAGGTGTACAACCGCCTGGTTCAACCTAAGCTTTATGGTGAAACCGAAGGGGATAGCGCCTACTGGAAAGATTTTAAGTGGGATGAAGCTGTGGCCGCAGGGATGAAAGAGTCTGGCCTTCTTTACAGCGGAAAGTATGGTTTTGTTAAAACCGAAATGTACTGGCCGGTAAATCATATGGTTTCCCCTAAGGGACAGGCAGTTGGTTGTGCTGAGTGTCATACCCGTAATAATGGACGTCTGGCAAAATTGTCCGGGTTTTATCTGCCTGGGCGTGATCAGAACAAAACGCTCGATTTTGTGGGATACTGGATGTTTATCCTGGCTCTAATTGCTGTTTTCGGGCATGCTGCAATTCGCATTTCGATGGATATTGCCCGGAATAAATACGAAAAGCAGATCATCAACTATGATGAGGATAAACCTGCCGAATAACAAGAGAGATATTTAACTATTAGATATACAATTAGATATGCAAAAAGTATATATTTACAAACGATTTGAACGCTTCTGGCATTGGGTTCAGGCCTCGCTGATCATGTTTCTGGCATTAACAGGATTCGAGGTTCACGGGGCTTTTAAAATATTTGGTTTTGAGAAAGCTGCCGAATTTCATCGGACTGCCTCCTGGATGCTGATCGGATTAATCATCTTTGCTATTTTCTGGCACCTCACAACAGGTGAATGGCGACAATATATTCCAACTACCAAACAATTAAAGGAGCAGGTGATCTATTATATTTCGGGAATTTTTAAAGGGGAACATCACCCGACAGAAAGAACCGGACTGAGTAAACTAAACCCGCTGCAACGGATTGTATATTTAGGTTTTAAACTGGTACTTGTTCCAATTACCATTATCTCGGGGATCCTTTACATGCTCTATAAAACCTTCGATCAAAACAACCTTATCGTCATCGAAGATTATCCGCTGGCATCGATTGCCTTCTGGCATACCCTTGGAGCGATACTATTGATGATTTTTCTTGTCGTTCATGTATATATGACGACCACAGGTAAAACTCCTACTTCAAATATTAAGGCGATGATTACCGGCTATGAAGAGCTTGACGATGATCAGCAGAAGATTTCAGCCGATAAGATTACTAAATCAGAATAAACAATGAAGCCACAGAAATTTATGAATCCTTACCTGGCCGGATTTTTAGTGGGCCTGGTTTTACTGGGAACGATCTATGTTACCGGACGTGGTTTGGGAGCCAGCGGGGCAGTGAAGAGTGTCGTTCTCTCTTCAGTAGTTAAAATAGCTCCGGGACATTCAGCCAATACGCCATTTATTAAAACCTATAGTGAAGAACACCCCGATGGCCCGTTAAAGGACTGGCTTGTTTTTGAGGTGATTGGTGTTATTATAGGCGCTTTCTTCTCTGGTGTAATCTCCAATCGGGTCGGTATTAAGCTGGAGAGAGGACCTAATATTACCAACAGAACCAGGATTATTGCAGCCATCATAGGTGGTATATTATTTGGTTTTGGGGCGCAGCTTGGACGAGGCTGTACGAGTGGAGCAGCCCTCAGCGGGATGGCCGTTATGTCTTTTGGGGGTCTGATTACGATGGTTGCAATTTTCGGATCGGGTTATGCATTTGCCTGGTTCTTCAGAAAACTTTGGTTAAAATAATTGATATGGGACCATTAGTACCTTTTATTATCAGCAATGAGTTCAATCTGATCATTGCACTGATTGCCGGAATCGGGTTTGGATTTGTACTCGAACAGGCCGGATTCTCCTCTACCAAAAAACTGGTCGGATTATTTTACGGATATGATTTTACAGTACTAAAAGTATTCTTCACAGCCGGTGTAACTGCCATGATTGGCGTTTTACTGCTCGCTCAGTGGGGATTACTCGATTTAAGCCTGATCTATATCAATCCAACGTTCCTGTGGTCAGCACTCCTTGGTGGGGCCATTATGGGCGTGGGATTTATCATTGGCGGATTTTGTCCCGGCACCAGTATATGTGCAGCATCTATTGGCAAACTGGATGGTCTGGCTTTTGTTTTTGGTGGTGGACTGGGGGTTATTCTCTTTGCCGAAGGATACCCACTGGTTAAGAATATTTACCTTTCCGAAGCATGGGGAGGGGTTCTGATGAACGAAATGCTCGGTATGTCGAAAATCATGTTTGCCGTTCTCCTTACTGCAGTGGCGTTCATCGCTTTTTATCTCACTGGACTCGTGGAGAATCGTGTGAACGGAGTGCAGACAGCAGTTAATGAAAGAAAGAGAGTATTCTATGCTTCGGCTATTGGATTTGCTTTCCTTCTACTAGCGGTAATCGCATTTTTCCCGGATAGTAAAAACCGGATGGAGACCCGTATTAACAAAGAACTTAAACAAAAAGATTTTATTCTGGCTTCAGTTCCGGCGGATCAGCTCGCCAGTGAAATTGTAAATAATTATTATCAGATCAATATTGTTGACGTTAGAGATTCGGCATCATTCAGGGTTTACCACCTTCCATTTGCGATCAATATTCCCTATGAGAAAATGGCTGACCGGCAGTGGGGTAAAATTCTGGATCAGAAGCACAAGGTCAATTATTTTTATGCCGATGACAAACAGGTTGCAGCAAAGGCCTATTTATTGGCCGGTTATTTGGGGAATGCTGAGAATTATATTCTTAACGGATCGGCAGTTAACTTTCGTAAATTGTTCTCCAATCTCACCCCCCCCGGGGCAGAGGCCAGCAAAAGCGAAATCGACACCTACAACTTCAGGCAAAAAGCGGCCACAGATATGAAGATGCTGGTTGATGCACTTAAGAACTCATCCGAACCCGTAATCGCGAAAACAACCAAAATTAAAGGGGGGTGTTAAATTTGTAATGGATTGTATTCCATCTTTCAAACAAAGAAACGGTAATCCAATCAATGCATAACAACGATTAATAGAATGATCATGATCAGTAAATGACCATGATTAAGACAATGCACAATTGATCAGTTAAAAATGGCAAGACCCAAAAGAATCCGCAGAATGAATAATCCCCCGCATTTTAAGGGATTCAGTCCTATCGGGTTAAGTGAAGAGAAGCTTCCGGTAATTATAAATTTTGAAGAGTATGAGGCCATCCGTTTGAGTGATTTTGAGTTTCATGGTCACGTCGGGGCCGCACAGATCATGGGTGTTTCACGCCCTACCTATACCCGCATTTATGAGAGTGCCAGGCGCAAAGTGGCAGAAGCTTTTGTGCAGGGTAGAACAATTGTTTTTGAAGGGGGTAAGGTCTATTTCGACAGCGAGTGGTATTCATGTAACAGTTGCGGGTGTTGGTTTAACCATATTGAAAAGGATCAGAAAATTGAAAACTGCACCCTTTGCGGTTCAACCTATATTGAACAATATTCAGATGATTCACAGAAATTATTTGCCAAGGATTGTTGCGTGTGTCCGGAGTGTGGATACGAAAAACTCCATTTGCCGGGCGCTCCGTGTAAAATAGAATTTTGTCCAAATTGTAACTGTCATTTGGTTCATAAAGGGGCTCCTACAAGTGAGGGGATGGAGAAACAATAATTAGAATAAGTAGGAGATGATCAGGCCAGGAAAATCAACATTCTGAAAAGATATTTTCCAATGTCTTTTAGCTAAACTGATCTTCAGTTCCATTTAACTGTTAAAGAATAAATTATATTCAGATGAAAGTTGCAATCACATCAACAGGAAATAGTCCCGAGTCCAAATTAGATAGTCGCTTTGGCCGGTGTTCGTATTTCGTAATTTATGATACGATCAGTAACTCCACAGAATTTATTCCCAACCCATATAAGGATAATATTGAAGGGGCAGGACAAGCTTCAGTTCAATTAGTTGCTTCAAGAGGGGCTGAAAAAGTGGTTTCTGGTGAGTTCGGGGCAAAAGCGAAATTAATTTTCGACAGCCTGAAAATTAAGTTGGTTATCTTAAAGGACCCTGAAAAAAGGATCAGTGCCATAATTGAATTATTGAACCATTAGAATAAAGCAAAATGACGCAAAGGCCAGGAATCAAATGGATAGTAAGTAAATGTATTTCATGTCAGGCATGTTTACTGGTTTGCCCTTCTGAAGCCTTGCATCTTCATGAAGGGAAAGTGACGTTTAATGGCAATAAATGTGACTCTTCACATTTTTGTATACAGGTATGTTTTACAGATGCTTTGGAAAAGACTGACTTTGGAGACAATAGCAAAAATTAGGCTATTGAAATTAATCAATACGCTCTATTTAAAAGATTAATTGCACTTATCATAAAGGTATAATACTGACATGAAGATTGTTACCTTGATTGAAAATCTGGTTTATAAGAAAGGATTGTATGCCGAACATGGGTTGGCGATCTATATTGAAACAGAAAATAAAAAGATTCTTTTTGATACGGGTCAGAGTGGGCTGTTTCTTGAAAATGCCAAAACACTCGGTATTTCAGTCGCGGAGATTGATATTTTGGTTTTGTCGCATGGTCATTATGACCACACCGGTGGGTTATACCCGTTTCTCAGGGTTAACAGCAAAGCTGAGGTATATGCAAAAGAACACCTGTTTATCCCAAAATATGGTGGACGAAACCGGTTTAGAGGAACGCTGTTCAACAGGGAACTACTTAAAAACAGGCTGGTATCAGTGGATGTAATCCGCAAAATCGATGAGTGTATTTTTGTAATGCCCGATATTGATATCGTCAATTCAATTGATACCCATTTCAAAGGGATGAATAAAAAGGCAAATAACAAATTTATCCCTGATGAGTTTGATGATGAACTTTTTCTGGTGATCAAACAGGATGAACGAATTCATATTATTACGGCTTGTTCCCACAGGGGGATAACAAATATCTGCAACGCTGCAACCAGTCATTTTAATCTTCCGGTAGGTTTGATCCTCGGTGGTTTCCATATGAATGATTGTACCAGAGACCAGTACGGACATATCTCAAACTACTTCCGGATTTTACATCCGGAATCGATAGGAGTCTGCCATTGCACAGGTGTCGAAAAATATGCGGAAATGTACAACGACTGCAAAACCCGTTTGTTTTACAACTTTACCGGGAATGAGGTCATCATTTAATTTTTAAGGTTCCTGGTAGTTATTTGATCTGGGAAGAAATGCCATCGTTATACATCAGATCCCGGCGATAAAAGAATGGTGATATTAAAAAGATTTAAGTGATACTTATGCGATTTATTATTTTTCTTTTATTATCTTTGCAAACGAAACAATTTAGATGATATATTATGGAAGATAATTGTAGAGCAGAAGCAAAAAAGGAGAATGATAAGCCGTTTTTTAAAACCTGGAACTTTTGGAAACCTTTTCTTGGAATTGTCCTGGGAGGAATTGGAGGATTTTTATATTATCATTATGTCGGCTGTTCTTCGGGTAGTTGCGCCATCACCGGCAATCCTTATATGAGCACTGTCTATGGCAGTATGATTGGTTTATTTATCGTAAAAAGTCCTTGCAGCGGAGGCAGGTGCTAAAATCATAATAATCTTATTTTTATACCCAAATGAAATCAAATCTTATTATATTCACCCTCGGTTTTATATTGTTCTTCAGCAGTTGTAATGCGGGCAATCCAGTAAAATCAAATGATAAATGAGGTTTTATTAGTGAAATGACAGATGTATTTTTCCAAACACAATATCTTTTCTAAAATTAAGGATTCTGAGAACTACTTTATTGTTAACTCCCTTACGGGGAATGCCGATATCTTAAGTCCCTCGGATGCTGAAAAAGTGAATGATCTCCGGAATCACGGAGTCCTTGATGATCCCGCATTAATCGGCGATTTGATGGAAAAGGGCTACCTGACTGACGAGGCAGAGGAGCGTAAACTATACCGGAGTAAATACCTCGATTTTCTGGATAACCGCGATGAGGATGAAATCCAATTGTTTTTTGTCCCGAATTACAGCTGCAATTTTGCATGTTCCTACTGTTACCAGGATGAATATGCACCTGCAAAAGGGTGGTTAACCTCTGAGATCATTGATTCGTTTTTTGACTATATCCAACAGGAATTTGCCGGAAGACGCAAATACATTACCGTTTTTGGAGGCGAGCCGCTGTTGAATTCACCCGGACAAAAGGAGAATATTACACATCTTATTAAAAAAGCGAATGCTGCCTGTCTCGAAGTTTGCTTTGTAACCAATGGCTATACGCTGGTTGAATATATGGATATTTTAAAACAGGGCGTTATCCGTGAAGTTCAGATTACCATGGACGGCACTGCATTAGTCCATAATGCCAGGAGATTCTTAAAAGGTGGGAGCGGAACTTTCGATAAAATTGTAGAAGGTGTCGATAACTGTCTGGCCAACCATATTACGGTCAATTTAAGGATGGTAATTGACAGGGAGAACATAGAAAATCTACCCGAATTAGCCCAATTTGCCATTGATAAAAAGTGGACTTCAAACACTTTTTTCAAAACACAGATTGGTCGTAATTATGAGCTTCACCATTGCCAGTCATCTGTTGATAAGCTTTATAGCCGTATATCGCTGTACGAAAAATTGTATGAATTAACCCAAAGCTACCCCCATATCCTGGAATTTTATAAACCGGCTTATTCCATCTCTAAGTTTTTGGCCGAGAATGGAAGTTTACCCGACCCACTTTTCGATTCATGTCCCGCCTGCAAAACGGAATGGGCTTTCGATTACACGGGGAAGATTTATTCCTGTACCGCAACGGTAGGCAAAGCCGATGAATCGCTGGGAACTTTCTATCCCCATGTCAGTACTACCCTGGAGATGATTAGTCAGTGGGAATCACGTGATGTCACCACGATCCCTGAATGCAAAACCTGTTCTGTTCAGCTGGCATGTGGCGGGGGATGCGGATCGGTAGCCAAGAATAAAAACGGATCCGTTTGCTCGCCTGATTGCCGGCCGGTAACAGAACTTCTTGAATTGGGTTTCGCCGCATATTTTAAAGAATAATACATATTGCTGAATTGAAAAGAATTATATCATGGTTGAAATTACATCTGCTGAATTCGAAAACGAGGTTTTACAAGGGGGGAAAGTGGTCCTCGATTTTTACTCCTCTGAATGTCCTCCCTGCGAGGCGCTGGCGCCAAAATTTGAATCACTTGCCAAATTGTATGGCAATGACATTAAGTTTCTTAAGATTTTCCGCCAGAAGAACCGGGAGCTTGCCGACCAGCTAGGGGTAAAATCTTCACCTACACTGTTGTTTTTCGAAAACGGAAACCAGGTAGGGGAAGTTTTGACAGGGGGAATCAAGCGTAAAGAAATTATTAAAAACCTGAATAATTTACTCCCTGAAGAGAAGGTTGCCACGATAAAGGGGAAGATTAAACCAACGATTTCGGAATATGATGTGATGATTTTGGGCGCCGGCCCGGGGGGGCTCACGGCAGGTCTTTACCTTTGCCAGGCAAAGATCAATACGGTGCTGATTGATATTGCATTACCCGGCGGTCACGTGGCTACAACGCACGAAGTTTCCAATTATCCGGGTTTTATCGAACCTCAGGCAGGATATATGCTGTCGCATAATATGTCGGAACAGACCAAACTCTGCGGCACCGCCTATAAGGTTGCCGTGGATGTAACTAAAGTCGATCTTGTAAAAAAGGAGGTTGTCCTTGACGAGCTGGAGACTGTAAGGGCGAAAAAGATCATCATTGCCACAGGAACATCTCCCAATCTCATGGGAGTTCCAGGGGAAAAAGAACTCAAAGGGAAGGGAATATCCTATTGCGCTACCTGTGATGCCAAGTACTACGGTGACAAGGAGGTGGTCGTTATCGGTGGTGGTAATTCTGCCGTTGAGGAGTCCGATTTTATCTCAAAGTTCGCAGCCAAGATCACCCTTGTTCATCAGTTCGATGCCCTGACAGCCAATAAAACAGCACAGGAGAAGCTCTATGCCAATCCTAAAATCAGTACAATGCTCGAACATGAACCCCGTTCATTCAGACGTGACGGAGATAAAATCATTACGGAGGTTGAGGATCTTAAAACAAAGGAAATCAAAACGTTAATTTCTGACGGTGTATTTATCTTTATAGGGATGAAACCTAATGTTCAGCTATTTAAGGATAAGCTCACACTTGATCAATGGGGATATATCAAAACAGACGAAGATATGCGTACCAGTCTTCCAGATATTTTTGCCGTAGGTGATGTCATCAGTAAAAAATACCGTCAGATTACAACAGCGGTTGCTGATGGTACAATTGCAGCGATAGCCATTGCAAAAGAGTTGAATTAATAATTACTTTTAGTTAAATTTGGCTCATTCATGGAGGATGTCCCCAAGCTTAGCCGTTTATCGATGGGGATGGATCAACTGGATTTCAATCCTGAATTATTTAAAGCGTTCCTTAAATAAAATCTGTTTTAGTGGTAACATTTATTGCTATTCTTTTTACAGGAGCCTTATTTGCAGGGTTTATCGGATCACTTACGGGTCTGGGAGGTGGTGTTGTGATCGTTCCGCTTCTGACAATAGGTTTCGGTGTTGACATCCGGTATGCCATCGGTACCTCCTTAATCGGCGTAATCGCCACCTCATCAGGGGCAGCTTCCGCGTATGTGAAAGAAGGGATATTAAACATCAGGATCGGAATGTTTCTTGAAATTGCCACTACTCTGGGAGCAATTGCCGGGGCAGCACTCGCTCTTTTTGCACCTACCCACACCATTGCCGTGATCTTTGGTTTTGTCCTGTTATATTCAGCATTAGTCTCCCTTAAGCCTAAAGTGGAGGACCAAAATGAAGATAATCAGAAAGAGGGAAAATATGTCCGGATTATCGGATTGTTGAAGGCAAAAGGGTCGTATATGACAGCAAATGGAATGAAAAATTACACCTTGCATCATTTAACGGGCGGTTTTATGATGATGATCCTTGCAGGCATTCTGTCCGGTTTATTGGGAATCGGTTCAGGAGCAATGAAGGTCATTGCGATGGATTCTATAATGAAAATCCCCTTTAAAGTTTCGACAACTACCAGTAATTTTATGATTGGTGTTACGGCAGCAGCCAGTGCCGGAATTTATCTTACCCGGGGATATATTGATCCTGTTTTATCGATGCCTGTAATGTTGGGAGTTTTAATCGGTTCCCTTATCGGGGCTAAGATTCTGATCAGGTCACAAACCAAAAAGATACGGATTGTTTTTGCAATAGTGGTTACACTTCTGGCATTTGAAATGATCTATAACGGACTTGTAAAAAATATTTGATATGACCGACAACCCGCACTCCTGGAATGATGGCCGAATGAGGGAGATCATGGGATCCTTATTGCGTTATGGGGTTTTGTTGGCTGCATTTCTGGTGATAGTTGGCGGAGTTCTGTTTTTTATTCAGCACCCCCATGAATTTTTCGATTATTCAACTTTTAAAGGTGAACCTCCACGATTCAGGCAAGTGCATCTGATCCTCTCTGAGGCGATGAATTTCAGGGGAAGAGATATCATACAGCTTGGACTTCTCGTACTGATTGCAACCCCGGTTGCGAGGGTAATTTTTGCTTTCATCGGTTTCCTGATCGAAAAAGACCGGATCTATGCGGGAATAACCTTTGTCGTCTTAATTATTTTGTTTATCAGTTTGTTTAGTAATTACTTAATGTTTTGATTGCAGGTAAATCTGAAAGGTTGAAGCATACAATTTCAACAATTCAGAGGTGTGAAGTTTGCATGGAAACCCTCAGGAGCAAAAGCTCATTAATGAAGATCAAAATAGACTAGGGTTCCATTTGGCCGTTAATAAACAAATCATATACGCGTGAAATTAGGTATAAAAAATGTATATCAGTTTTATTATCAGGGTTTCAAAGGGATGACCACCGGAAAAAAACTTTGGCTAATTATCATCATAAAATTGATATTGATATTTGTTGTATTAAAGATATTCTTTTTCCCCGATTTCCTGAAAACACATTTTAGAACTGATGCTGAACGCAGCAGTTATGTAATAGAACAATTAACTAAATAAAAGAGGATGGAACACATTGATTTTTCGCTTGTTGATTGGTCTAGGGCTCAATTTGCCCTTACGGCCCTTTACCATTGGCTTTTTGTCCCGTTAACCCTGGGGCTTTCGTTTATCATTGCATTTATGGAGACCCTCTACTTTCGTACCGGGGATCCTGAATGGAAAAGGATTACCAAATTCTGGATGACCCTGTTCGGCATAAATTTCGCCATTGGGGTAGCTACAGGAATTATTCTCGAATTTGAGTTTGGGACTAACTGGTCGAATTACTCATGGTTTGTGGGTGATATTTTTGGGGCGCCGCTGGCTATCGAGGGTATAATGGCGTTTTTCCTTGAAAGTACATTTATAGCTGTTATGTTTTTTGGATGGAATAAGGTGAGTAAAAGGTTTCACCTTATCTCGACATGGTTGGTTGCCATTGGCTCCAATCTTTCAGCCCTTTGGATATTGGTGGCAAATGCCTGGATGCAATACCCGACGGGGATGAGATTTAATCCCGATACTGCCCGGAATGAGATGGTCAATTTCTGGGAAGTGCTCTTTTCTCCTGTTGCGATCAACAAATTCTTTCATACGGTTTTATCTGCTTATGTTCTGGCGGCAATCTTTGTTGTGGGTGTGAGCGCCTGGTTTTTACTCAAAAACCGGGAAAACTTATTTGCAAAGAAAAGCATTAAAGTTGCCGCAATCTTTGGTTTGTCTGCCTCATTTTTAACCATCGTTTCAGGCGATGGATCTGCCCGGAATATGGCAAACTACCAGCCCATGAAATTTGCCGCCATGGAAAATCTCTATACCGGACAACAAAATGCGCCGTTGTCTGCAATTGGATTTTTACAAAAAAACAAGACCGAAACTGATCCCAACAAACTGGA
>JAHEYS010000453.1 GCA_023251475.1 Prolixibacteraceae bacterium | reverse complement strand
GCAATCAGCCGGTGCACAACGCCATGACTACAGCCCGGACAATAATGCATCAGATCCTCATTCAGCAATGGTGATTTGGCATAAACCAGATTCTCCGGTTTAATTATTTCGTTGATTCTTCCAGTTAATACTGACATAATTAACCTTTTAAAAATTGTTGTTCAAGAGATGCTTCAACTTCGTCCGGTGTCGGAACGATGCCTCCCATTCTTCCAAAATATTCAACCCTTGTCTTCCCATTGACCGCCAGGCGGATATCATTCACCATCTGTCCGGCATTAAATTCAACAGAAAGAAACCCCTTTACTTTCAATGCATATTTTTCTATGATTTTCACCGGGAAAGGGAGAAGGGTGATGGGTCGTATCAAACCTACTTTCACCCCTTTTTTACGTGCAATCTGCACAGTTTTCTGGCAAATACGAGCCGCTGATCCAAAGGCGATCATGATATATTCCGCATCTTCACAGGCTATTTCTTCATAACGGACATCCTCTTCCCTCATCTGCTGGTATTTTCCCTGGAGACGGAGGTTATTTTGCTCCATTTGAAAGGAGTCCATTTCGAGAGAGGTGATCACATGTTTTTTGCGATTTGAGGTTTTACCCGTTGTGGACCACCCTCCGGAGATCTCCAGGATTTGCTCCTTTGTCCATCGCGGACGCTGGTCAATCAGCTCCACTTTCTCCATCAGCTGTCCGATCACCCCATCGGCCAGAATCATCACCGGATTACGGTATTTAAAGGCAAGTTCAAATCCGAGCACCACAAAATCGTGCATCTCCTGCACTGAGGCAGGAGCGAGTACAAGGAGTGAATAGTCGCCATGACCACCACCCTTTGTTGCCTGATTATAATCTGCCTGCGAGGGCTGGATTGTTCCCAGTCCGGGACCGCCCCGCTGTACATTTACAATCACACAGGGCAATTCGGATCCGGCCATATAAGATATCCCTTCCGCCATAAGGCTGATACCGGGACTGGAGGAGGAGGTCATTACCCGTTTCCCGGCACCGGCGGCACCATAAACCATGTGGATGGATGCAATCTCACTCTCCGCCTGCAACACCACCATGCCGGAATCTTCCCAGGGACGTAATGCCATCAGGGTTTCCATGACCTCAGACTGAGGGGTTATCGGGTATCCGAAATAGGCATCACAACCACAACGAATGGCCGCTTCAGCAATTACCTCGTTCCCTTTCATTAATCTTAACTCTCCCATATTCAGGATATTAAATTTTATTTAAGCTTCTGCTTTCACACGGTAAACGGTGATACAGCTATCGGGGCAAACCGTTGAACAATTTGTACAACCTGTGCAGTTTTCAGGATTTTCCATGTAGGAATAGTGATAACCCTTGTTGTTTACATTGCGGTTTAACGCCAAAGTTTGTGTCGGGCAGGCAACCACACAAAGGTTACACCCTTTACACACATCGTTGTCTACAACTACTGCTCCTCTGACTTTTGCCATCTTTATCTGATGTTTATTAATTGATTATCTTTTCTGAGCCGTGTACAGGCTTAATCAGGTCTGCTCAATTTTTACAGGAAAATCTGAATTAAACCGCTTTAGTCTGGTTTCAAGATCACCAAACTGTTCCCGCTTAACATGAGAGACACATGCTCTCAAACCCTCTTTCGTACTGCCGGTGTTACTCAACGAAATTGCGCTTATCCCATAATACAATAACTTGTGGAGTAATTCGCCGCCTCTCATTCCCGGATACCCTATTGTAAAGTAGAATCCATTCCCTACTGGCTGACCAAGATCGGTATCATATACGATTGTAAATCCATTCCCCGTAAAGAGCTTTTTCATTATCATGGCCTTTTCACCATACTCTTTTACCGCTGCGATAAAGTTGAATGTTCCGTCGCAGGCCGCTTTAAACATGGCTGCCAGTGCATATTGCGCCGAATGGGAAGTCCCTGACGTCATGGAATACAATACCCTGTGAACAATTGCATTACCAAAGCCATGCACTTTTAAACGCTCCTCCAGATATGGGAAATGACGATGGTATAAGGCATCTGAGATGATCATCATTCCGATCCGCTGCCCTGCATAGGAAAAGACTTTTGAACTGGAGATCATCAGTATATAATTTCCTGTATAGCGGGCCACCGTTACCTGATATGGAGGAACGCCAGGCATGGACAAATCATTGCGGAAATCCATCCCAAAATAGGCAAGATCCTCGATAACGATGACATCATATTGATTGGCAAGATCCCCAATGATTTTTAGCTCATCATCGTTGAAACAGATCCACGATGGATTATTGGGATTTGAGTAGATGATACAGTTAATATTTCCTTTTGCCAGGTAGGATTCGAGTTTGGCCCGGAGTTTCTCTCCACGGTAATCAAACACATCAAACGTTTCGTATTTCTGTCCCATCACGAGCATCTGCTGTTTCTGAACCGGAAATCCCGGATCGATAAACAGGGCGGTGTCCCGTTCCTTATTGCAACTACCCGAAACCAGAAAAGCAGCATAACTTCCTTCCATTGATCCCACGGTGGGGACGCAACCCTCTGGTTTAACATCAATATCCATGAAGAGTTTTACAAAACGGGATGCCTGGTCTTTAAGTGGCTGGATCCCGTCAATCCGCGGATAAGCTGCCGCGACATTATTACGAAGTGCCTCAATCTCAGCTTCAACACCAATGGCCGATGCAGGAAGTCCCGGGATTCCCATCTCCATCCGGATATACCGGTCACCTGTAGCCGCCTCTATGCTGCTGACTAACTGAACGATCTCTCTGATCGAAGCGTTGCCAATATCAGGGACTTCAAGTTCTGCAATTTTTCTTTCAACAATCTCGCCGTTAATCGGTGTGTTCATTTGGCTACCCTGATTCAAAGGTCCTTATTTAATTGTGCCACCCATCCGTCCAGACGGCTTTCAGTCAGCTCAGGTTCAAAATCTTCATCAACCGGTAATCCAAGAAACAGTCCCCCTTCGAGCGCCTCGGAGTCCTGAAATGTATAGTCTTCTGCGCTAACTTTTCCCACAATCTGACCTCCGTTTTTTGCGACCGTTTTGGCAAGAATACCCATTGAATTGACGAAATGGTAGGCATAGGTGATGTGATCTCCCAATCCAAAGACGGCCACCTTTTTCCCTGTAAAATCAAAAGATGAAACCGTTGGCATAAATTTGGCCCAATCGACATTCCCGAATTTCTGATCCCAGGTGTCACGACCAATGGTCGAAATTCCAAAGATAATAGTATCATAACGTTCCAGATCTTCAGCTGTCGCCTCATTGACGAGGATCAGATCGGGATTCAAATGCTCCATTTTTGAGGCCAGTAATTTGGCGACACGATGTACAGACCCCATTTCAGGTCCGAAAAAAACAGCGATTTTACTCATAACTAAATATTTATTGGTTATGTATTGCAACCTCTCCCCTCACATATTCTCCAAGTATGGCAAGACTGGAGACATTTTTCAGCACCATATGTATCGCTTTTTCATAGTTTTCGATCGAATCCCATTCAACATCAACGTGGAACGAATATTCATTCGGTTTCCCTATAATCGGCAGCGACTGAATTTTGGTAAGATTTATTTCATGTTCAGCAAAGGTATTTAAAACTTTAGCCAAAGCACCATGAAAGTGGCCAACTTCAAAGCAAATAGAGGCTTTATTGGCATTTACCGTTGAATCGGCATGTTTGGCCAATACGAGGAACCGGGTGTAATTCTTTTTATTACTTTCGATACCCCGCTCAAGGATCTCCAGTCCATAAAGTTCAGCCGACCGGACATTGCTAATGGCAGCAGCATAGGTAATCTTCTCTTTTGCGATCAGTTTGGCGACTGCAGCATTATCACCAAGCTCGCGGGTCTCCACATTGGGGAAATATTTCTCCAGGTATTCGGCGCACTGCAAAAATGAAACCGGATGTGAATAGATCTCTTTGATATCCTTTTTCCGCACACCGGGAAGCACCATCAGGTTCATCTGAATGTGGATATAAATTTCACCAATGATGCGCAGGTGATAATCACGGATCAGGGAGTAATTCTGAAGAATACTTCCGGCAATAGAATTTTCAATGGCCATCACGGCAAAATCAACCTGATCTGAATCAATCTGTTCGCAAACACTTCGAAACGACTTGCACTCTACTATCTCAATTTCATCGTTGAAATAGTGACGGGCCGCATCTTCATGAAACGAACCCTTTATCCCTTGAATTGAAACTTTTTTCACCCCAAAATTTTAAATATTCTGACTCAATAATTTTGCACGCAAGGTAAAAAAAATCCCCGAAAAACAGGGTATTTGGGATGCAATTAAGGAAATAAACCCATTTT
>JAHEYS010000178.1 GCA_023251475.1 Prolixibacteraceae bacterium | reverse complement strand
TTATTTCTATTCCTGCCATCTTCCGAAACCTGTTGAGGGCCCCTATTTCGGAAATGGATTTCATAACGGTTGGGCAGATCAAACCTCAATTGTGATATGGACAAGGTTAACAAGGAATCCTGATTTAAATTTAAACGGACAAAAGTTCCTTGTCCCGTCAGCTGATAAAGCGAGAATGCTGGCCAAAAGTGGTGATAAGGATAAGATTTTTAAAGCACAGATCCCCGAAGGCTTTACCCTTGACCAGATGGAAGGGGCTTGCCCGGGTACGGAAGGGGAGGTGAAACTGATTTATGCACCATTTGAAACGCCCGATCAAAAAATTGAGACAGATTGGGTGGCGGTCGATGCCGGTAAAAATTTCACACGGCAATGGAACCTCCAAAATCTCACCCCTGACACCAAATATCTGGTCCGGTTATTTGCCCGAAAAACGGCCGGATCAGAACC
The DNA here is from genome assembly GCA_023251475.1 of Prolixibacteraceae bacterium. GTDB lineage: Bacteria > Bacteroidota > Bacteroidia > Bacteroidales > Prolixibacteraceae > JAAFHB01. The sequence goes on along the minus strand of JAHEYS010000178.1, from coordinate 13,069 downwards.
GACCGACAGCATTAAGGGCGCCTTTCTGACTCCTCCTTCTGCTGATGTGGCTAAAGAACTGAATTTCTGTATTGTCACCTGTCACGACTACCCCAGGCGCGATGATCCCAAAAACGGACATAAGATTTATCAGGCTATGCTCAAACTCTATCCCGATTTTTATGTCCATACAGGCGATGTGGAGTACTACGATAAACCCGGACCGTTTGCCATGACCGAAGAGTTGATGCGATTCAAGTGGGACCGCTTGTTTGCCCTCCCTTACCAGCGTGATTTTTTCTCCTTGTTTACCACCTATTTTATGAAGGATGACCACGATGCACTATGTAATGATTCCTACCCGGGCATGAAATATGGTACAGTATCATTCGAAAGGGGGGTGGAAATTTTTGACAAGGAGCAATTCCCTTCGAATGAAAAAACTTACAAAACCGTTCGCTGGGGAAAAAATCTTCAAATCTGGATGGTTGAAGGGAGGAATTACCGTAGCTCCAATGACGCTCCCGATGGCCCTGAAAAAACTATTTGGGGTAAGGAGCAGAAGGAGTGGTTATTCAAAACATTGAAGGAATCGGATGCGACCTTCAAAATACTCATTACGCCCGGACCGATCCTGGGACCTGACCGGTCAAAAAAGAATGATAACTATGCCAATTCCGGCTTCAAATATGAAGGGGATGAAATCAGAAATTTTCTGAAGCAGTTCAACAACTTCTATATCTGTAATGGTGACCGGCACTGGCAGTATGTGACCCATTTTGAAGGGACCAGTCTGTGGGAGTTTGGATGCGGACCCGGATCAGATTCTCATGCCGAAGGGTGGCCACCTACCGATAAACGACCGGAACACCGGTTCCTCAGGGTTAAGGGGGGATTCCTCTGGGGTAACGTCACACTGAAGAATGGTGCCCCAGCATTGACCTTTCAACATTACGATGTCGATGGGAATATCGTTCACGAAGAAATTTTTCCGGCAAAATAGCAGGATACCCTAATACACTTTGATAATTTTAAAACGAATGAAAACATCACAGCTTTTTATAGCAGCAGGGTTGATCTCCTCAGGCTTTGGTCTCCCTTTTCAGAGTACGGGAAAACCAATGCCGAACAAAATGCCCAATATTATCTATATCCTTGCCGACGATCTTGGGTATGGCGATGTTTCAGTTAATAATCCCAACGGGAAAATAAATACGCCAAATATTGACGGTTTCGCGAAACAGGGGATGCGCTTTACCGATGCCCATACCACCTCATCGGTTTGTACCCCCTCGAGATATTCGATTCTGACGGGGAGATATCCATGGCGGAGCAGGCTCCCGGTAGGTGTTTTGCATGGCTACAGCAGAACCCTGATCGAAAATGAGCAACCAACGGTGGCTTCTCTTTTACAAGCGTATTCCTATCATACTGGTGTAGTTGGGAAATGGCACCTCGGGTTGGACTGGGTTCCAAAAGCTCAATTCAGAGATTCCGTCATGCGGGTGGTTCATAGTGACAAACTGCATGGACAAACCACCGATATGAATCCTGACCAGATCGATTTTACAAAGCATCCGGTTCATGGTCCGAGGACCCAGGGATTCGACTATTCCTATATATTACCGGCATCATTGGATATGCCACCCTACTGTTATCTGGAAAATGATGTATTGACAGAACAACCTACCGGTTATACAACAGGAAATAAACTCGAATCGGGTTACACCGGCCCCTTCTGGAGGGCTGGTTTAATGTCCCCTTCATTCGGGTTTTATGATGTACTCCCTACATTTACCAGCAAGGCAATTGAGTTTATTAAAAAATATGCTGCGGATGAAGATCCTTTCTTCCTCTATTTCGCAATGCCGGCCCCCCACACTCCCTGGTTACCAACACCTGATTTCGCGGGCAAATCAAAAGCCGGAGATTATGGCGATTATGTCCAGATGGTGGATGACGCAGTAGGGAAAGTATTGCATACGCTTGATAGTCTTGGGCTTTCAGGAAATTCAATGGTGGTCTTTACAAGTGATAACGGCCCTTACTGGCGCGAAAATTTTGTCGAAAAGTATCATCACCATGCCGCCGGGGAATTCAGGGGAATGAAGGGGGATGCCTTTGAAGGGGGGCACCGTGTTCCGTTGATTGTCCGGTATCCTGTAAAAGTAAAAGAAGGGACTGTGAGCAATGCCCCAACGACGCTTGCCAACTTCATGTCGACCTGCGCAGAATTGGTGGGTAACCATTCCAGTAAATTTAAAACTGAAGACAGTTATTCCATACTTCCGGTCCTCACCGGTAAAGCCAAAGTAATTGCCAGTCAGCCGGCCATTGTAAATATTTCATCAAAGGGGACGTTTGACATCCGCAAGGGACCATGGAAACTGATCACCAAACTTGGATCGGGAGGTTTTACCGTTCCTGTTGAGATTCAACCCAAAGCCGGAGAACCGGCAGGACAATTGTATAACCTCGATAATGATATCCATGAAGATCATAATCTCTACGCTCAGTTTCCTGAAAAAGTTAAGGAATTGACCGATTTACTCGATAAGATTAAAGCCACAAAAAAACGAATTGAAAAATAAATATTGTCTGAAAATATCAGGATAAATGAAAAATTCAATCTCAACCATTTTGATCATCCTGTGGATCGGTATTGGAATGGTTCAGGCACAGGAAATAACCTATGTTTCAAAATTTCCCAATGAGAACCATCCCGAAATCGGATACTGGTTTATTACCCCAAAATTAATCGGTGACGGGAAAAAAATTATTGCCAATATCGACAGTATCGCCGACAAATGCAATTACACGATGCTGTTCCTTACTTCGCGTGAAGGGGCTAATTTCTATGATTACCCGTTGTTACACCCCGTCTTTCAAAAGCTGGTTGCCGAAGGGCATAAGAAGGGTCTGAAAGTCGGCCTCCAGCTCTGGGGTAATTATCAGGATAAGTCTATGGAGGGATCTCAACGGATGATCGTTGAGAGTGAAGTGCAATTAGATCAGTCGGGCAATGCAGATTATACCGCCAGGGCAAAATTTATCCGTTTTCCCGATCGGTTGCTGAAATCTGATTTGTTTAAGGTTTATGCATTCAGGAAAACTTCTGAAGGTTTTTATGATCCGTCGACACTGAAAGAGATCACCGCACAGTGTGAAACTGTTTCGCCTGACAAAGAAACTGTTAAGGTCAGTATTAGAGGCGGAGAAAGCGTCAAAGGGCTTACTGCCTGTGTGATGACACAGCAATACTGTAGCCAGAGCAGCATGTGGGGTGATGTTGAAATCAATGCCTTTGCAGAAGCAATGAATATTTATGCAGATATTCCGTTTGACGGTTTTGCATTGGATGAATATGGAAATAAATTTATTGAACGGATTTTTGATCAGAACACCTCCCAACCTTTCCGGGGACGATGGTATTCAACCGCTATGGCACAGGAGTTTACACGCGTAACCGGGAATTCGCTTGAAAAAACGTTGTTTGATGGAAGGTATGCACCCGAGGGAAAACCGGAGGTCAGAATCAGGGCAATCAACGAATATATGGAATTTATGCGTACCGGTGCACTGAGGGTAGAAAATGCAGTGTATAAATATTCAAAGAAAATATTTGGGAATACGATTTTCAGCGGCATTCACAACACCTATCACAACAGCCTGATCAACGATGAGATTTGGGCAAATGGCATCGGATGGTGGGATGCTCCGCGCGAATATGGCCAGACTGACGAGAAGACAACCACCCCGGTACAGATGGGAGTTGCCATGGCCCACCAGATGAACGCAATGTATAATCAGTTTTATGATAAGGATCTGGAGCGGGTTCTCGAAAAGGCATTCAGCGACCTGCGTTATGGCATCCGCACCCATTACCATGCGTTGAACGATAAACGGCCGCTCCGTTTTGATCTCGAAGATCCGGAGGCGATCAGGGGGATCAACCAGATTGAAAATTGCACGCGACTGTTAAATAAATTCAATCCATCGTTACCTGAAATAAAATTACTGGTAATTTTTGGGATGGAGGCCCTCTCGAACTGGTATCCGAACGAAAAGGAGAGAGGTGTTTATGATATTAACGACAAATTAAAAGTTGAAGAGCGGGGAGTTGAGATCTGGAACGCAGGGTATCTGAATGCGGTTGTACCCTCAGATCTGATTGTCAACGGTAAATTAAAGATCGGAAATGACGGGAAACCGGTGATGAATGGCCATAAGTTTGACGCCATACTCTATCTTAATCCGCAGTATGCAAGAGAACCGGTTCTGAAATTTTTGGAAGAATACGTAAAAAAAGGTGGAAAACTGATGATTGAAGGGGCTGCAAATTATGATTTTAAGGGGAATAACATCTCAGACCGTTTCAGGTTAATTGCTGATAAGGCAACTGTACAGGGATATTCGGTTGAAAATCTTTCGATGCTTGGCCTTACAAAAAACAGGTTGACTGATGGATGTAAAAATGAGGATGGTTCCTATGTTTATAACGACAGGCCATCCATGTTGACCAATAGCATCGCCACGTTTACCTTAAATATTGATGATGATCTCTTTACAGGTCAGTACAAAGGTATTGCGGTGATCAGTGTGGACAAAAAGAGCGGTGTTAAAAAGTTCGCAGCAACCGGTTTTACTGAATTACGTAAAAACGGCAAAATAATCCTCAGTTTTAAAGATCCTGTCGATCTCTACCTTACAAAAGCGGGTGGCAAACTGCAAATGATTCTGGCCGATCCTTCAAATAAAATTAAACCTTTAATAAATAAGCTTTAGGGATCAGATCAGATAAATTTCTATTAATGAAGATTGGGCCGTCAGGCACAAAAATATGGGTAGAATGATAGTTTAAAGCAGAATATTTCGTCCCGTACGGGACGAAACAGTGCATTTCACGCTATTATACCCATCCGCCAGGCGGATCCCTGACGGGATTAAAAAAATAAATTTTGAACTTTTACAAACTGATTATTCAATTTATTAATTTTATCATACTGTAAATTAAGTAGATATGAGATATGTCAATGGGTTTCTTATTACACTTTTGATCTTGATTTCAGCTTCCTTTGCTGATGCCCAAAAGATCGCCAGGCCTGTGGATCTGGTTTATCCACAGCTGGACAGTGAAAATTCGCGGTGGATTTTCTTCGCTTCGGCCTGCCGTCCGTTCGGAATGGTCAATCTGAGTCCCGACAATAACGCAGATGGGGACTGGGGTTCAGGTTACCGTTATGAAAGAGATTCGGTTAAGTTTTTCAGTCATATCCATGGATGGCAATTGTCGGGTGTTCCGGTGATGCCTGTAAACGGGGCATTCAGGGGCAATCTGGGTTCCAATATTTATGGTTCAAAATATTCACATGACAAGGAGGTGGTTAAGCCGGGATATCATTCTGTTTTTCTGGATAGTTATGGAATTAAGGCAGAATTAACCTCCACCACAAGGGTTGGTTTTCACCGGTACCATTTTCCGGCAGCTAAGGAGAGTTATCTGTTACTGGATCTTGGCACCTTTCTGGGACCTGCAGGTACGGTGAAGGGTTATGCCAAAAAAATGAATGACAGGGAGATTCAGGGTTACGCCCTGATGGATAAGACCACCCGTCGTCCAAAAGAGATGTACGTATTCTTTGATATTCAGCTTGATACCCCTTTTCAGAATATGCTGGCCTGGAAAGATGGCCATCTCACGGGTGTTACAGATGAGTATCAGGGGAGTAACGGAGGTGTTTACCTTAAATTTGGCACACCGGATGACCGGGTTATTCAGATGAAGGTGGGCATTTCTTATGTCGATGCAGATCAGGCACGATTGAATATTCAGTCGGAGCTGCCACACTGGAATTTTGACCGGGTGGCCAACGAATCTTCTGAAGAATGGAACCAGTATTTAAGTCGCATCGAAATTGAAGGGGGTACGCCCGTTCAGCAAAAAAGGTTTTACACCGATTTATGGCATTCGCTGCTTGGGCGCCGGACGATCAGTGATGCAAACGGCAAATATTGCGATATGACGGGGACCGAAAGACGTATCGGACAAATTCCTTTGGACAAGAGTGGCAAACCATTGTTTGCGCACCATAATTCCGACTCCTTCTGGGGAGCCCAGTGGACCATCGCTACACTCTGGGACCTGGTTTATCCCAAAATAACCAGCGACTTTGTCAACTCAATGCTACTGATGTATGATGACGGGGGACTGATTCCACGTGGTCCGGCAGGGGGTAACTATACGGCGGTAATGACCGGCGCATCGTCAACTCCCTTTATTGTAAGCGCTTATATGAAAGGAATCCGGACCTTCGATTATCACAAAGCCTATGAAGGGATGAAGAAGAACCACATGCCTGGCGGTATGATGGGAAAGGCTGGATATGAGCATAATACGGCAAATGGAGGAGGAATTGAATATTACATCGAAAGAGGTTATGTCCCCTATCCCCTGGAAAAGAAATGGGGAATCCATCAGGATGGAGCTGCCCAGACGCTGGAGTATGCATCGCAGGACTGGTGTCTGGCGCAAATGGCCAAATCATTGGGAAAACAGGCAGATTATGATTATTTTAAGAAACGCTCCGCCAACTGGAAAAACCTTTACGATTCCCAAACAGGATGGATTCGTCCCAGGGACCTGAATGGTAAATGGAAGGAACCCTTTGATCCATATCAGTATGAAAGCGGTTTTGTTGAGGGGAACAGCGCCCAGGTGACCTGGTTTGTTCCGCATGATCTCCCGGGCCTGGCAACCATGATGGGTGGGAATAGCAATGCGGCGGCAAAACTCGAAGCCAGTTTTAAAACTGCCGAAAAACTTGATTTCACATCAGGTAAGGCCCATTCCAAAGAGTTACAGGAAGAGTATCGCCGCATTCCGATCAACTATGGCAATCAGCCCTCTATCGAAACCGCATTTGTATTTAATCACATCGGATATCCCTGGCTGACACAATACTGGTCGCGAAAAGTGGTGGATCATGCTTTCAGTGCACTGTCAACAGACAAAGGGTATAACGGCGATGAAGACCAGGGTTTAATGGGTTCACTGGCCGTTCTGATGAAAATGGGTTTGTTTGAGATGAACTCAGGAGCCGAGCAACGACCGGTTGTGGAACTTGGAAGTCCCATCTTTGATAAAATTACCATCCATCTTGATTCCAATTATTACAAAGGGAAAAGCTTTGTGATCGAGGTGAAAAACAATCAACCCGAAAACTATTATATTCAGACCGCCAATCTGAATGGGAAACCGCAACTCAATCAATGGATTCACCTTGATGAGATTACCCGCGGAGGCAAACTGCTCCTCGAGATGGGTAAAGATCCAAATAAAAACTGGGGCAGTCCCAAATAAAATGAGGTGATTTTAAACTTTTAAAAGGTTAGAAATGAAAACAACTTTATTTACTTTATTACTTGTTGCTGTTCTTATGACCGGCTGTACCCGTCATAAGGGGGAGTTAATTACCGCTTATGGCGCAATCGCCGACGGGAAAACAAATAACGCAGCTTCTATTCAAAAAGCCATTGACCAGGTTTCGGCGTCCGGGGGAGGTCAGGTAATCGTTCCTCCGGGAAATTTTATGACAGGAACACTATTTCTCAAATCCGGAGTTGATTTGCATTTGGAATCCGGGGCTTGCTTGTTGGGACCGCACAAAGTAAATGAATACCTGCCAGCCGGAAGTCGTTCCGCTTTAATTTATGCTAAGGGGCAGAGAAATATAAGTCTTACCGGACAGGGTATTATTGACGGACAGGGACAGGAACTGATGCTGGATATTTTTCAGAAACTCAGAAGCGGAGAATTGAAACAGGATTCCCTTTGGCTGGTCAAAAGACCGGAAGTGGGACGCGCCCTGATCGTTTTGTTCGAATCATGTAATGAGATAAATGTGACAGGGATTACACTTAAAAATAGTTCCAACTGGGTACAGGATTACAAGGAATGCGACCATTTAAACATCGGCGGAATTACCGTGCAGAGTACCGCCTACTGGAACAACGACGGGCTGGATGTTACTGACTGTAAGAATGTGCGAATCACCAACTGCTTTATCAATGCAGCCGATGACGGGATTTGCCTTAAATCGGGAAATCCGGCTTCATTTTGCGATAATATCTTCATTGACAGTTGTACTGTTCGTTCGAGCGCAAGCGGATTTAAACTCGGTACTGGCTCAACCGGCGGATTTAAGAATATAAAGGTGCGCAATCTTACCGTTTTTGATACTTACCGCTCGGCTATTGCAATCGAGTCAGTTGATGGTGGAGCGATAGAAAATATTGATATTCAAAATGTTGTCGCTAAGAATACCGGAAATGCCATTTTTATCCGCAGAGGCCACAGAAACGGCGATAAAGTTGGTACGATAAAAGGAGTTTACATTGCCAATGTAAAAGCGGAGATCCCGCTTTATAAACCAGATCAGGGATACCCGATCGAAGGTCCGCCCGACCATCTTCGTCCGGGTGAGGACAGGATGCCAAAACGCCCCTCACACTTTCATATCTACGGCCATCCCTGGCTTCCCTATAATTTGGTTCCATCTTCGATTATTGGAATACCTGGGTACCCCGTTCAGGATGTCACACTTGAAAATATTGAAATCAGCTATGGAGGCAGGGCAAATAAGGAGATTGCATACCTTCCCCTCAATTCCATTACCTCTATTCCTGAAAATGAGGCGAACTATCCCGAGTTTTCGATGTTCGGAGAGTTACCCGCCTGGGGATTTTACATCCGCCACGCCGAAGGGATCAAAATGAAAAATGTTAAGGTGAGTTATATGGAGGATGATTTTCGTCCTGCTTTCGTTTTTGATGATGTTAAGGGGATCGAGATGTCTGACATATTTATTCCTAAAGCAAAGGAGTGTCCCGTAATTCTTTTTAATAATACATCAGAAATTATCACCAATAACCTGAATATGCCAGTAAGCGAAGAGAAGGGTATTCAAAAATCAAACTTTAAATAGAAACTGAATTAAATTTGCATAAACTATTTTAATCCATGATCTCCCCTAAATTTTTAAATTATCTTCTGATTTTATTGTGTTTCTCCCTGACTGCAACTATTGCGGTGGCACAGAAAGATAAAAATGGCAAAAAGCAGCCTGCCGATTTTGTGAATCCATTTATTGGAGCCAGCACCAGTTGCAAGGCGCCGTACGATTGGGGTAAAACATTTCCGGGTGCGACAACTCCATTTGGGATGGTTCAGTTAAGTCCCAATACAATCACCGGCGGAGATAATGGTTCGGGTTACAGCCGTGAACACACCTCAATTGAGGGATTTGCCTTTACCCAGATGAGTGGGGTGGGGTGGTACGGCGATTTGGGTAATTTCCTCGTAATGCCCACTACAGGAAAGCTGAAAACCTCGTCCGGAAAACAGGATCACCCGGAGTCAGGATATCGCTCACGTTTTGACAAGAAGAGCGAAACAGCCACTGCCGGATATTATAAGGTACTGCTGAGTGATTACAATATACTGGCTGAATTGACAGCTACCCGGCATAGCGGTATGATCCGCTTCACTTTTCCTGAGCACAGGCAATCACGCATTCAGATTGATTTAGCCCGGCGTGTGGGGGGGACTTCCACATTGCAAATGGTAAAGGTGCTCAATGACAGTACGATAGGTGGGTGGATGAAATGTCCCCCCGAAGGTGGCGGATGGGGAAACGGGAGCGGTCATGCAGATTATACCGTTTATTTTTATGCGCAATTCTCCAAACCACTGAAAAACTATGGTGTTTGGAGCGCTGAAATACCGGATGGCATCAAGAGAAAACGGGAAGTTATTGAGAGTAATGATTACCAGCAGCTGGTTGCCCGGGCAAAAATAATTCCCGGCATTCATCAATTTGAAGGGAAGCATATCGGATTCTTTACTGAATTTGCAACCCGAAAGGATGAACAGGTCCTGGTCAAATCGGGTATATCGTTTGTGAGCATGGAGAGGGCGGAAAAAAATCTGAAGGCAGAGATGGCTGACTGGGACTTTGATAAAAAGGTCGGACAAGCCCGTGAAACCTGGAATAAAGCCCTTGGCAAAATAACCATTAAAACCAGGGATGAAGCGCAGAAGGTGATCTTCTATACTGCGCTCTATCACACGATGATTGACCCCCGCGCATACACTGACGTTGATGGCGCCTATATCGGCGGGGATCATAAAGTTCACCAGACCAGCGCCTTTACCAAACGGACCATTTTCAGCGGCTGGGATGTCTTTCGCAGTCAGATGCCTTTGCAGACTATTATTAATCCAACCATGGTAAGTGATCTGGTAAATTCATTGGTCACCCTTGCAGAGGAGAGTGGTAAAGGATATTTCGAACGATGGGAGTTTCTGAATGCCTACAGCGGATGTATGGTGGGTAATCCCGCTGTCTCCGTATTGGCTGATGCCTATGCCAAGGGAATCCGAAGCTATGACGTAAATAAGGCCTATCAGGTGGCGGTCAATACCTGTGAGAAATTCGGCAACGGATCGCTTGGCTATACTCCTAATTCCGTCTCTGAGACGCTGGAACATTCTTACAGTGAGTGGTGTCTTTCTGAGCTGGCCCGTCAATTGGGGAAAAAGGCAGATGAGCAAAAGTACCGGCAACGGGCAATGTCGTATAAAAATATCTTTGATAAAGCGTATCTGAGTTTTCGACCCCGCGCAGCTGATGGAAGTTTTAAACCATGGCCCGCAAAAGGGAAATTAAGTTTCAGTTATGGATGTGTTGAGTCAAACCTCTATCAGCAGGAGTGGTTTGTTCCTCATGATGTTCCCGGTTTAACTGCCCTGATGGGAGGGAAAGCAACTGTAATTTCAGATTTAAATAACTTCTTTGAAAAAACGCCTGCTGATTTTCAGTGGAATGAATACTATAACCACTCTAACGAACCGGTGCATCATATACCCTATCTTTATAACCGGCTGGGTGAACCATGGCAAACCCAGAAAGAGGTCCGTTATATCTGCAGGAATGCCTATTCAGCAAAAGGATTGATCGGGGATGAAGATGTGGGCCAGATGTCGTCATGGTATGTTCTATCGGCTTGCGGAATCCATCCCGTTTGTCCCGGCGAAACCCGTTTTGAGATCGCAAGCCCTACTTTTGACAGGTCAGATATTGAGACCGGAACGCAAAAGGTGTTTAGCATTATTGCTATTCATAATTCCCCTGAAAATGTTTATATTCAGTCGGCTAAATTAAACGGCAGGAAATACGGGAAATGTTATATTGATTATCAGGATATTGTAAAAGGTGGATCGCTTGAACTCAGGATGGGGAATCAACCAAATAAAAGTTGGGGAATTGAAGAATAGAATTTGATTAACTTAAAGATAAGAAAATGAAAAAATCGATTTTGATTTCAGTTTTTACATTGCTTACATTTTTCGTAAATGCTCAGCAACAAAGTAAGGAACTTCCATTTCGTAACATGGCCCTTTCAACTGAAAAGCGTGTTGATGATTTGCTGGGCAGACTTACCCTCGAAGAAAAAGTAAGCCAGATGATGAATGACTCCAGGGCCATTGAACGCCTTGGTATTCCCAAATACGAGTGGTGGAACGAAGCCCTTCACGGGGTTGCCCGTGCGGGTCTGGCGACCGTTTTCCCCCAGGCCATCGCCCTGGCTGCCACGTTTGACGATGCGGCCTTATTCACCACTTTTTCGATCGTGAGTGATGAAGCCCGTGCAAAATGGCATAATTACCAGCAAAAAAAGGAATTCGACAGGTATAAGGGATTAACGTTCTGGACGCCAAATATTAATATCTTCCGTGATCCACGCTGGGGAAGGGGGATGGAGACCTATGGAGAGGATCCCTTCCTCACTTCAAAAATGGGTCTTGCCGTGGTAAAGGGATTGCAGGGAAATGATAATGAATATTTTAAAACATTTGCGTGTGCCAAACATTTTGCAGTGCACAGCGGGCCGGAATGGAACAGGCACAGCTATAATGCGGAAGTAAGCCCCCGCGATTTGTACCAGACTTACCTCCCTGCTTTCGAGACTTTGGTGAAGGAAGGGAATGTTCAGCAGGTCATGTGCGCCTACAATAGTTTTGAAGGTAAACCCTGCTGCGGCAATGATGCACTGGTGGTCAATATTCTGCGTAATGACTGGGGATACAAGGGTGTACTGCTATCGGATTGCGGCGCAATTGACGATTTCTATGTAAAAGATCTAAAGACAAAGCGTCATGAGACACATCCCGATGCTGCTTCGGCCTCCTCCGATGCCGTGTTGCATGGAACTGATCTGGAATGTGGCAGAAGTTACAGAAGTCTGGTTGAGGCCGTCAAAAAGGGTCTGATTAAAGAGCGCGATTTGGATGTGTCGCTGCGAAGATTGTTTACCGGACGTTTCAATCTGGGGCTGTTTGATTCGGATGAAAAAGTGAAATGGACAAAAATTCCATACAGCGTGGTAGATTGTCAAAAACATAGGGATATGGCACTGAAAATGGCCAGGGAAAGTATGGTACTGCTAAAAAATAAAGAGAACATCCTCCCCTTAAATAAAAATATTAAAACAATTGCAGTTGTCGGTCCGAACGCCAATGACTCTACGATGTTATGGGCAAATTACAATGGTTTTCCTTCAAAAACCGTTACAATTTTACAAGGAATCAGGAATAAAGCTGTTCATTCAAAAATTATTTTTGAAAAGGGGTGTGATCATGTCGGAAATGTAAATGTTGACGCTCAGCAGGCTGCAGTTTTAAAAGTGAAAGAGGCTGATCTGATTATTTTTGTAGGCGGAATCTCTCCCCGCCTTGAAGGTGAGGAGATGCCGGTAGCCTATGAAGGATTCAAGGGGGGTGACCGTACCAATATTGAAATTCCAGCTGTTCAGAAGGAGATGATCAAGGCGCTGAAAGCAACAGGGAAACCAATTGTTTATGTGGTTTGTACAGGCAGTGCCCTTGCACTGAACTGGGAAGAAGAGAACGTGAATGCCATTGTAAATGCCTGGTATGGCGGACAGGCAGCCGGTACCGCTGTCGCCGATGTGTTGTTTGGTGATTATAATCCGGCAGGAAGGCTTCCGGTAACGTTTTACAAAAGTATCG
>JAHEYS010000177.1 GCA_023251475.1 Prolixibacteraceae bacterium | reverse complement strand
TGTTCATTATTTTATGAGATATATTTTTACTTTTTTAATTATTATGAACAAAGATAATTCCAATTCCCGGAAACATATTCATGTATTTCAAATTAAACATTAGGTATGATTAAAATATATTACCTTTATGATAACTATATAGATATATTTCAATTGTATATAATTTGTTTTTTAGCGGCCAAATGGAATCGAAGATCAGCGAAGCTAATAGCCATGGTAAAATATTCATCTTCGGTTTGTGATTTTACAACCATGGCTATTTCATCTTAAATGATGTAGCGCTATAAACTGGTTGAATTTCCGAAATCGATCTTGCCCTTTTTTATATTTCATTTAAAAACCATAACAATTTATTATGAAACCTATTCTATTTCTTGCATTTATGATTCCATTAATTGTTTCGGGAATTACTACCGACAATAAACCCCTGGTTTTTACAAAATCGTTTATATCCGAAGCTGACAATGAAGGTTATGTTACCAATTCAAGTCCAAAAACTTTCTTCCCCTATTATGCCGGAGGGCAGGGAAAAGAGATCACCATCGGATGGGATGGGCAGGGTTTTGCCATGCGCGGATTTATCAGTTTTGATTTTTCGGCGATCAGACCCAAAACGGGAGAAACGTTGGTAATTGATAAAGCAGTTCTAAAAGTTTATGAAGCCAATACGAACATGCACCCCTTTAACGGTGATGGTGTACGTTCTGTGCAGTGTTATCTGGTAGATTATAAAGAGATTGATCCGAATGATTTTGATATACAGCCCATTGATAATTGTGGTACCATTGCTGTTACGGGCTATAGTGTGCTGACGGAGCATCCGTTGGTGGTAACCCCAAAATTATCGGCTCAGCTGCTTGAACGACCTGCAACGACTAAATTTCAGTTCCGGCTTCAGTTTACATCTGACGATAATCTTGCAGAGGGTAGCCAGTTGAAACAGTCGATGTGGAATATCTTTTCAGGTGAAGAAGACCGGAAGGTCGCTTACCGACCGACGCTGGTTTTAAGGTACCATTACCACAAAATTGCCCTGCCAACCCGTGGAAAATAAAAAGAAAGCGCTGCAACCGATCGGTTGCAGCGCTTTTATTATCCGGTAATTGATTTCTAAACCGTATAAGTGGACGAAGCAGTATCGCCTCCGCGACCGGTCCAGTTGGTATGGAAGAATTCGCCACGCGGTTTGTCAACTCTTTCATAGGTATGTGCGCCGAAATAATCGCGTTGTGCCTGTAGTAAATTGGCAGGCAATCTTTCGCTGCGGAATCCGTCGAAGTAGGTCAGAGCTGTAGCCAGACATGGAGCAGGCACGCCATTTGTAATCGCAGTTGCAACAACCCGACGCCAGCCAGCCTGCGCTTTTTCAATGGTCGTTTTAAAATACTCATCAAGAAGCAGGTGCTCCAGGCCAGGATTTTTATCAAAGGCATCCTTGATCTTTCCTAAGAACACCGAACGGATAATACAGCCGCCGCGCCACATCAGTGCAATGCCACCATTATTAAGATTCCACTTAAATTCCTTTGCAGCTTCACCCATCAAATCGTAACCCTGGGCATAAGAGATAATCTTCGCTCCAAGCAATGCATCCTTCAAATCGCTAAGAAACTGAACTTTATCCCCTTTGAAAAGTTTGTCGGGACCACTGAGGTATTTGGACGCTTTCACTCGAAGGTCTTTTTGAGCAGAGAGACACCGTGCAAATACCGATTCTCCGATTAAAGTAAGCGGGATGCCAAGATCCAGTGCCGCAACTCCTGTCCATTTGCCCGTCCCTTTTTGTCCGGCAGTATCGAGGATTTTTTCTACCAGCGCTTCACCGTTTTCATCCCGAAAACCTAAAATATCACGCGTGATCTCCACCAGATAGCTGTCCAGTTCGCCTTTATTCCATTCGGTAAATACCTCATGCATCTCGTCGGCATTCATTCCCAAAAGCTCTTTCATCATCTGGTAGGCTTCACAGATGATCTGCATATCGCCATATTCTATACCATTATGCACCATTTTAACAAAATGCCCGGCGCCATTTTCCCCTACCCAGTCGCAGCAAGGTTCTGTTCCCACCTTGGCTGCTACCGCCTGGAAAATTTCCTTTACGGCTGGCCATGCAGCAGGTGATCCACCCGGCATCATGGAAGGACCCAGTAAAGCTCCCTCTTCACCACCTGAAACACCGGTGCCAATATAGAGCAATCCCTTGCTCTCAACATATTTTGCGCGACGAATCGTATCGGGGAAATGGGAATTTCCACCATCAATAATGATATCACCAGCTTCCAGGTGTGGAATAATTTGCTCAATAAAATCATCAACCGGAGAACCTGCCTTTACCAGCATCATCACTTTGCGGGGGCGTTCAAGATTGGCACAAAGATCAGCTATAGAGTGGCATCCGATGAAATTTTTTCCTGCGCCACGTCCGGCAACAAATTTGTCCACTTTATCGACTGTGCGGTTATAAACGGCAACAGTAAACCCTTTGCTCTCCATGTTCAGTACAAGGTTTTCACCCATTACTGCAAGGCCAATAAGACCAATGTCTGCTTTTTTCATCTGTTTGAATTAATGTGAAATGTTTCTATTGTTTCTAATTGTTACAATCTATTTCTAATTATTTACCTATTTCCCTTATCCCTATAATTTAAAACCAAGTTGTTCGAGTTTATGAATTGCTTTAATATGGTTTGTATTGCAAAAAATATTGAATGTCGGGAACTCTCTCCTTACCGGGTAATCGCCACGCTGTTTTTCAAATGTTTCGACCGAAGCCCTTAGCCGCCTGTCGTCTTCCCGGATATCATAAGTTGCAAATACAGCTTCTGCCAGAATCTGCTGTACTGTTTTTCCGGTCCCGTCGATGATGATCTCTGTTGATTCAGGAAGCTCAATTCCCGTACATTTCCAACGGTCAATCCCTAATTTAAAAAATTTGCTTAAAGCTCTGACACTCATGCTTGTGCCATTGGCTTTTCCATCTTTTGAATAACCGGCAATATGGGGTGTGGCCAAATCAGCCATCGCAAGCAGTTCGCGGTCCAGGTCGGGCTCATTCTCCCAACAGTCAATGACAATACCAGAAATCTGCCCTTTTTGCAGCGCCGATTTTATTGCGCAGGTATCCGTTACTTCCCCCCGGCAGGAGTTGATGATAACGGGTTGCTTTTTGGCCCTGGCAAAAAATGAATCATCGCCAAGATGGAATGTTTTGTCGGATCCTTCCATATTTAACGGCACATGCAGCGTGATTATATCAGCTTTTTCAAGTAACTCTTCCAGTTCAACAAACCCTTTCGGTCCTTCTGCCCTTGAACGCGGAGGGTCATTAAGCAGCACCTTCATGCCCAGGATTTCACAAAGATGGGCGACTTTGGATCCCACATTTCCTACCCCGACAATCCCAATGGTCTTTTCAGTCAGCAAAAAATTCTTTTTCTCTGCCAGGGTCATCAGTGCCGAAGCGATGTACTGTTCCACTGACTTTGAATTACAACCGGGGGCATTGGTCCATTCAATTCCTGATGCTTTGCAGTATTCCGTATCGATATGATCATAACCAATGGTGGCGGTGGCAATGAACTTCACATTGGAACCAGCGAGTAACTGCTCGTTGCAGACTGTTCTGGTACGTGTGATGATTGCGTCGGCATCTTTTACCACCTCAGGAGTCGTTTTATTTCCGGGGAGATAAATAACTTCGGCAAAGGACTCGAGAGCGCCTTTAATATAGGGGATCTTATCGTCAATGATTATCTTCATTCAAAAATCTTCTTTATTTGTTTTTACCGGTAATAACTTCTGACCATTTCGTCAAGTACCCTGTTTGTCCGCGAGGCTGTTAGGCCGGTAGAGGGCGATTCCCCTTTCCCGCGCAGGGAGGCTACGATTTGCTCCATCAGAAAGCTTTGAACGTGTTTTGGTCTTTCGAATGGAAACTCCTGATGTCCCAGGTTGTTTTCAAGTACCACAGGCTTTGACTCAAACGTAGAAAAGATAATTCTTCCCTGGTTTCCAATTATTTCCACCTCATCAAGATTGCTTTTTTCTGAAGTTGTAAAGCACCAGGCGCCGGTACCTGCTACTCCTGAATCATGCAGCCAGTTGGCCACCACGAGGTCTTCGGCAGGGTAGAGGCCAGCCTGATTAAAAGCATTAGCCCGGATATCACCGACCGGACCAAAAACATAATCAAGAAAATCGAGGGTATGGGAAGCAAGATCGAACAAGAGACCCCCTCCTGAAATTTCAGGGAGGAACCGCCAGGGCGCCTCTTTACTTGCCGTTTCATTTTCCGGTGGATGGTAAAACCGGATATTCACCAGACGGACCGTCCCGATCTCACCTGATTCAACCAATTCCTTGACTTTCAGAAACAGTGGTAATGTTCGCCGGTAGTAGGCCACATAAAGGGGGACTCCGGTTTCCTCCGAAACCTGCAGCATTTCAAGGCACTCTGCGTAGGTGCGCGCCATGGGTTTCTCGACATAAACCGGTTTTCCGGCCCGCATCGCTTTTATGGCATACTGAAGATGGGCATCAGGTGGAGTGGCTACATAAATTGCGTTAACCTCCGGATCATTGATTAAATCATCTGCACTGCCATACCACTTTGGAACCTGGTGCCGCCTGGCATAATCAGCTGCAAGTGCTTTATTACGGCGCATGACAGCCACCAAACTGGAGTGCGGAGTCAGTTGCAGCGGCGGACCACTCTTTACTTCCGTGACATCACCGCAACCAATCAGACCCCATTTGACCTCATCTAAAATCATTGGCGATTACGCGTTAAATCGTTCCCGCACAGCCCATAATCCAAGCGCCGGATTTGAAATGTAATAGAATTCTTCACCATCGGCCGACGTGTTCCATCCATCCTTTAAGAGGGATGGATCATAAAGTTTGTACATCTCGTCCAGATGACCATATTTAAATCCGACACTCTCAATCTCCTGCTGAGTAAGGTTTTCCTTTTCACTTCCCGGACAGTAAGTCACTGTAAAACGACCTTCAGAAGAACCGTGAATCAGGTGAGCCGCAGCACTAAGGTTGTTTCTAAGATCCTCATTATCACGCACTGCCTCGAGTGTTTTGGGCGTGCCAAAATAGCCGTATTTCCGGATCAGCCGGTCAATCTCACCATCCTCGCCAAACTCTTTTAACGCCGGGGCAAGGACAATCAGTTCACCGCCATCAGCAATGGCCATTCGGGTACGGTAAACAGATTTATTTCCGAGCCAGGTTGATTTGAATTCAGTAGGATCGAGGTAAACGACCACTTTATTCATCGGACGGTCAAGCATATTGAAATTAACTTCAAGGGAGAGTGCCGCAGCAGCCTTAAAGACCTCCTTATCGTCGCCTACATACAATCCGCGTACCTTAAGCGATCCATCCTCCTTGTCCATCCCAACCACTGTAAGGATATAAAGGATTGGGAGATGTTCGGCAAACTTATGACTTGCATAATCAAAAATCTTCCGCACCGGTGTCCTGGAACGCCCCATCATCTTTTCCATCCCGAAGGCGGCTCCGATAAAATGGCTCTTATTGATCCCTTCAGCGCCCCCTGTTCCAACAAATATATTTTTGTTATGGTTGGCCATTCCTACCACTTCGTGCGGAACCACCTGCCCAATGGAGAGAATCAGGTCGAAACCACCTTCCACAAGTAGTTTGTTAACCTGTGCAGGCCAGGCAAAATCAACTGCATTTCCCGAAACTTCGCGAACATATTCTGCCGGAACTTCACCAAGCGTAACCACATCATTACGCCAGTCGTGCGCACGGAACAACGATTTAGGCACGTCGCCAAACATCTCCGTGATCTGGTGGTCGGTCATGGGGGAGTGTGTCCCTAAGGCAGGTAAAATATCGGTCAGCTTATCCCCGTAAAAGTTCCAGATATAGCGTGTCAGTTCACCGGCGCGCGAGGGAAACCTGGTAAAATCGGGCGGAATGGCCAGAATTTTTTTCTTCTTGCCAAGAAGCGTTAAAGCAGTGAATAATCCCTCCTTCAAATCATCGTGTGAAAGTGAAGCAGTTGGCGAACCTGTTTGAAAATAGATCATATTTTTATTTTAAAGCCTTGTTCATTGTTCATTTGCCGAAAGATAAGGCAGATTTTTTCTAAAAGCAAGGATTAGAAGGATAATTTAAGTCACAAAAACTCCCTTTTTGCCCTACCTTTTTACCCGGGCATTTCCACCCCAGATGCTCCATACCATCTCTTCATCAGCTGGCTGGGCGTAATCGGTAAGAAATGTTGTGGCAAGAGCACCCGTAGCCCAACCAAACTGGGGCCATTTTTCAGGTTTCCACCCTTTTAAAATGGAATAGAGTAATCCTCCGACAAATCCATCACCACCACCTATCCGGTCAAGGACGGCAATTCTTCGCGGTTCAATCACCTGCCAGTTGTCACCCTCCAGCATAATGGCACCCCACAGATGTTCATTGGAACTGATCACCTGACGTAGTGTGGTTGCAAATACCGAAGCATTTGGAAACGCCTCCTTGACCCTGTTTATCATCCCCTTAAAACCATCAATTTCTGAAGCAATACCTTTGCCCCCTGCCTCTGGACCTTCAATACCCAGACAAAGCTGAAAATCTTCCTCGTTACCGATCAGAATGTCAGATAATGAGGCTATTTCTGTGAATATTTCACGAAGTTCCTTATCTCTTCCTTTCCAGAACGAAGCGCGGTAGTTGAGATCAAAGGCAATACGTGTATCGTATTTTTTTGCAAACCTGGCCAGTTGAAGGCAAAAATTACTGGTTTCAGGCGACAAAGCGCCAATCAGTCCGGAAAGATGGACAATCTGTACCCCCTCTTTCCCGAAAATCCGTTCCAGATCAAAGTCTTTTACATTCAGCGTTCTTCCAACTTCGCCGGCACGGTCATTCTGTACTCGTGGGCCACGTGTTCCAAAACCACTGTCCGCAATATTAAACTGGTGACGGTACCCCCATGGACCTCCCTGTGGTACCTCAGGACCCTCATAACTCATGTTGCGGCTCTTGAGATTGCCTTTAATAAACTGCGCAATCGGACTATCCTTTACAAATGTGGTCAGTACCTTAACCGGAAGCCCAAGGTAAGAGGAAATACTCGCAACATTGGTTTCAGCGCTTGAAGCGTACATCTGGTATAAATCACTGCTATGAACGGGCTGCCCGTTTACTGGTGTAATCCTAACCCCCATACTTGTTGGGACAAGCAACGACCAGGAAAAATCTTTTTTTAATTGTAATGACATAATATTTATGTTTTTGAAATGCAAATTGTTAATTCTTTATATTATATTAAAGAGACAAGGTAATGCCTTGTCTCTACGGTATCTTATATCGTTTAAACGCCGCTGTAGGCATTAAATCCGCCATCTACCGGAATAACGATTCCGGTTACAAACGAGGAGAGGTCAGACAGCAGGTATAAAACAGCCCCCTGAAGATCATCGGGATCACCAAATTTTCCCATCGGTGTGTTGGTGACAATTTTATTTCCGCGGGCTGAATATCCGCCTGTTTTCTCATCGAGGACCAAAAATCGGTTTTGGCTGGTGATGAAGAATCCCGGAGCAACTGCATTGACCCTGATTCCAACTTTGGCCAGGTGAACTGCAAGCCACTCCGTAAAGTTATTGACAGATGCTTTGGCCGCTGAATAGGCTGGTATCTTGGTTAACGGGTGATAGGCATTCATGGATGAGATATTCAAAACGACACCCGATTTTTTTTCAAGCATATCTTTGGTAAATACCATACTTGGAAGTACCGTTCCCTTAAAATTAAGTGCAAATACTTTATCGAACCCCTCCATCTGAAGGCCGTAAAATGTTTTTTCAGGATTTAACAGATCCAGCTCCTCCATCTGCTCAACCTGGGTTGTTGCCTGTGGAGAATTACCTCCTGCGCCGTTAATGAGCAGGTCGATCGGACCAAGTTTTTCATTAATTACCAGTTTGGCAGCTTCAAGTGACGCTTTGTCAAGAACATTGGCCTTTACACCAATGATTTCGGCATTAAATTCATTTGCAAGATTTGCGGCAACCTCTACGGCAAGCTCTTCATTGATGTCAAGAATCGCTACCCTGACACCAACCGATGCAAGCGCTCTGATAATCGAGATGCCGATTACGCCGGCTCCCCCTGTAATTACACAAACTTTCCCGTTAAGGTCATCAAAGGATATTTTCTTCATAATTGAAATATTTCTGTTTTTGACTATATTTTGTTTTATATTATGTTTAAATCGAAGAGTAATATTCAATATTTTCCCTGGTAATGATGTCAATGGAGGTGTAATTGGCGCTTTTAACCTTCTCTTTTCTTACGATATGGTCAAAAAGGAGATGGGTCGCGACAAACCCCTGAGATTCCGGCTTCTGGTTCAGAAGAAAATCAATCTTTCCGCTTTCCAGCAAATCAATATTCTTTGAAATCAGGTCGTATCCGATAATATTGGGGCGATGATCAAACTGATCAAAAAAACCGGCAACCAGGTGAACTTTTGAATTCGTAACAAACACAGCATCGATTGATTTTACCTCGGCTAAACACCCCAGCAGTTTATCGGCAATCTCTTTTTCGTTTGAAGGGATTTTGATGATTCTGTGCATCTTACCAGTTACCGTTTCGAGGTAATCCAGAAATCCTTTCTCCCGAAGAAGCAGGTGATTGGCATTTTGCAGGTCTTTGGTAACATGAACAATTACGATATTGCTCTTTTGTGTAATGCCATAATCAATAAGTTTTGCTGCCAGATATCCGCTTTGCACTGAATCCTGAACAATGAAACTGATGGGGTTTGACTCCTTAAGAGTTGAATCGATAAAGACGTACGGGATTCCACGCTGATCCAGTTCCCGTGTAAATTTTAATGCCTCACGTTTTGCCCAGGGTGCAAGCAATACACCATCAGGGACCGATTCCAGGATCTTATTGGCTTCCTGGGTGAATGTTGCTGTATTTTCCATTTTAAAATGGTAGGGTTGAAGCCTGATACCATAATGCCCCAGCTGACTTACCGCTTTTTCGATTCCATCCTGCGGTTTCGACCAAAAAGAATCCTTGTCAGGAGCACTGGGAGTAAGGGAGGCAATGGTAATCACCTTTTTCGATGCCAGCGAACTTGCCAGAATATTGGGGCGATAATTAAAATCACTGATTATTTTTAAAATCTTTTCCCTCGTTTCTTCCGAAACTTCGCCGCGTTGGTGTAGCACCCTGTCAACTGTACCAATTGAAACGCCCGCTTTTTGAGCAATATCCAGAATTCTGATGTTCTTTTTCATCCCTGAACATTATTTTTGTTAAAAGCCGGACAAAATATCTTCCTGGATACTTCTCTGATTTGCGTTATACCGCTTTGAGGATGTTTCATTTTCCTGCAGGTTGTAATTTATTTAAGTTGACAACAAAACTAAGTTGATTTTTTTTAAAAACGTGTACGGACACGGAAAAAAATGTTTTAAAACATAAAAGTCGATTTAATTTCCACTGATCTTGTACCATCAATAAAAACAATCTATCTTCGTGAACGAACACGGAACTTGTATTGAACAAATTATTGTATTAATTATAAGTGTTTTAGTTGATTGTCTTATATTTGCCGCTATCAATAATTTACTTAAATATTAAGTTTACGGTGCAAGATTAACATAAATTTGGGTAAATGGAGGTATTTAAAATAGAAAATAATAACATCTAAAATAGCAAGTAAATGAAGATTGGAAAATACAGCTTAGGCATTGGTGACAGGTTTGGACACCAGGGCGAGGCCCAGCTGAGGGCAATAATCAAAGCGGCAGCTGCAGGCGTCGATATTGTACCGGTATGGAATAAATCAAACCGCGAGCACTCCTATATCCATTCAAAACCCACGGATACCAGAATTGAAGCCGATGCTGCGGTTAAGGCTTTATCCTATTCAGGCGATTATTATGTAGATGCAGATCACATCAATCTTTCCAACGTTTCTGGTTTTATTGCTGCCTCCGATTTCTTCACACTTGATGTGGCCAGTAAAATCGGGACAGCTTCAGATGATGAGCAAATTGCCGCTTTTGTTGCATCAAGCCGTAAATATTCCGGCATCCTTAATATCCCTGGAATTCCTCACCCATTTGAAGTGTCGGAACTGCTGCTGGTTTCCATTGCCGGAAAATTTCTGGCTGCAATCGCGGAAGCGGGTCATATTTACAATTTTATCAAAGGACAAAAGGGGGCAGATAATTTTGTGACGGAAGTTTCAATGGATGAGGTGGAGACGCCACAGACACCGGTAGAGCTGTTTTTTATACTTAAAATGATTGCAGAACAAGGTATTCCTGTTCAGACTATTGCGCCTAAATTTACAGGTCGTTTCAATAAAGGTGTCGATTATGTTGGGGATGTGGCTCAGTTCTCCCGCGAATTTGAGGAGGATGTGCTGGTGATTGATTATGCAGTTAAGGAATTTGGCTTGCCTGAAATCCTTAAACTCAGCGTCCATTCCGGATCGGATAAGTTTTCGATTTATCCCGCAATTGCTTCCATTATCAATAAATATGATAAGGGTATTCATGTGAAAACGGCTGGCACCACCTGGCTTGAAGAGGTCATCGGACTCGCACTTGCAGGTGGAGAGGCCCTCGCACTGGCAAAGCAAATCTACAAAAGTGCACTGGATCGTCAGGAGGAACTTTGTGCGCCATATGCTGATGTGATTGATATTAAGCAGGATGAGTTGCCATCAGCTACTGAGGTTGACCAATGGAGCAGCGAAAAATTTGCCAATACACTCAGGCACATCCCAGGTCATGCAGATTACAATCCCAATTTCAGACAATTAATTCATGTCGGATACAAAATTGCAGCTGAGCAAGGTGTTAAATATACCGATCTGCTTACTGAACATCACCTTCTTGTCGGGAGCTGCGTGGAGGAAAATCTCTATGAAAGGCATTTAAAAAGATTGTTTGGATTGAATTTGTAATTACTGAAAAAATAAATTATAAGAATATGAAGCCATTCATGGACGAAGATTTTCTGCTGCAGACAGAAACTGCTAAAAAACTCTATCATCAATATGCTGCATCCATGCCGATATTCGATTATCACTGCCACATTTCCCCCCAGGAGATTGCTGAAGACCGCAGGTTCAATAACCTTTCAGAAATCTGGCTCCATGGTGATCATTATAAATGGAGGGCCATGCGCACCAATGGAGTAGATGAACGGTTTTGTACAGGCGATGCGAGTGATTGGGAAAAATTTCAGAAATGGGCAGAGACGGCTCCGCATACGATGCGTAATCCGCTGTATCATTGGACTCACCTTGAATTACGTCACCCTTTCGGCATTACAGATCAACTGAATCCCGCCTCTGCGCCTCAGATCTGGGAGTCGTGCAACGCACTGCTGAATACCAGTGATTTTTCCTGCAGGGGGATTATCCGTAAGGCAAACGTTAAGGTGATCTGCACGACAGATGATCCTGTCGATACTCTTGAATATCATCGCAGCATAAAGGAGAGTGGGTTTGAGGTGAAGGTAATTCCTGCATGGCGACCCGATAAAGCGATGGCCATTGAAGATCCCGGGACTTTTAATGGTTATGTCAGTCAACTGGAAATGGCATCGGGGGTTGCAATAGGTTCATTCGATCAGTTTATGGAGGCTATTGAAAAAAGACACCTCTTCTTTCATGAAAATGGTTGCCGGCTTTCTGACCACGGTCTTGAAACCATGTATGCGGAAGATTATACAATGGCCGAAATCAGGTTGATTTTTGACAGGGTTCGCGCCGGTGCGGTCCAGGACAGGAACGCATTATTAAAATTCAAATCGGCAATGTTGTATGAATTTGCGGTTATGGATCACCGCCAAAACTGGACACAGCAATTCCACCTTGGGGCAATGAGGAATAATAATACCCGGATGTTTGAGTCCGTGGGGGCCGATAAAGGATTTGATTCCATTGGCGATTACCCCGTTGCCACCTCCTTGTCGAAGTTTATGAACCGCCTCGAATATGACAAAAAACTCACCCGAACCATCCTTTATAATCTGAATCCTGCTGACAATGAGGTGATGGCTACCATGATCGGCAACTTTCAGGACGGAACTG
Source organism: Prolixibacteraceae bacterium (assembly GCA_023251475.1). Classification (GTDB taxonomy): domain Bacteria; phylum Bacteroidota; class Bacteroidia; order Bacteroidales; family Prolixibacteraceae; genus JAAFHB01. The sequence continues at coordinate 1,433 of JAHEYS010000177.1, read as the reverse complement.
TTCCCGGAAAAATTCAATGGGGTTCTGGCTGGTGGTTTCTCGATCAGAAGGAGGGTATGATCAGTCAGATGAATGCCTTGTCCAGTCTTGGATTACTGAGCCGGTTTGTCGGTATGCTAACCGATTCAAGAAGCTTTCTCTCCTATTCCCGTCATGAATATTTCCGAAGAATTCTTTGTGACCTGCTGGGTAACGATGTTGAAAACGGAGAGATCCCGGCAGATCTGGAATTCCTTGGCAAAATGGTTCAGGATATATCTTATAATAATGCTGCCAACTACTTTGGTTTCGGGGTGTAGCGGAACAATGGACTAAAATACTTCCCCGATCCTTTTAAAAAACAGGTGGGATCCGGGAATTGAATAGAAAACACGAATATTCTTTCGGAAAATTGAGAATTGTACTATTTTTGCAATCGATTGCATAAAATTGTTTTCCGAAACATATTTTTATCATATTTTTATTTCAACATTTTGATTATGAATAAGAAGGTTGTAACTTTTGGAGAGATTATGTTGCGTCTGGCAACACCGGGTTATCTTAGATTCAGTCAGGCGACGGAATATACCGCGACTTTCGGCGGGGGAGAGGCGAACGTCGCCATTTCATTGGCCAATTATGGAATTCAGGTTGATTTTGTGACCCGTTTACCTAAAAATGATATTGGTGAAGCATGCCGGATGGATTTGCGTAAATATGGCGTTGGTGTCGATAATATTATTTGGGGCGGTGAACGTCTGGGTATCTATTACCTTGAAAGTGGAGCAGTAAGCAGGGGATCAAAGGTGGTTTATGACCGCGCCCACTCTGCCATTTGTGATATACAACCGGGAATGATTGACTGGGATCATGTATTCGAAGGAGTTGGATGGTTTCACTGGACCGGAATTACACCTGCCATCTCACCCGGGGCAGCTGATGTACTGGCCGAAGGGATTAAAAAGGCAAATGAAAAAGGGATCACTGTTTCATGTGATCTGAATTATCGCAACAAACTTTGGAAGTATGGGAAAAGCGCCGGCGAGGTGATGGCGCTCCTGGTCCAGGGGTGCGATGTTGTGCTGGGTAATGAGGAAGATGCAGAAATGGTGCTGGGGATCAAGCCTGAAGGGGTTGATGTTACCTCAGGTCATGTTTCAGCTGCAGCTTATGAGTCTGTTTCAAAGCAGATTATGACAAAATTTCCACGTGTTAAAAAAGTGATTACAACACTTAGGGGATCAGTTAGTGCAAGCCACAATACCTGGTCTGGTGTCCTATGGGATGGGGCCACCCTTTATGAGGCGCCTACGTACCAGATTACCGATATTGTCGATCGAGTTGGCGGTGGCGATTCATTCATGGGAGGACTGATTTACGGATTAATCACCTGGCCGGATAACGATCAGAAAGCGTTGAATGTCGCAGTCGCCGCATCCTGTCTGAAGCATACC
>JAHEYS010000176.1 GCA_023251475.1 Prolixibacteraceae bacterium | reverse complement strand
TGAAATCTTCACGAGCCTCTTCCGGCGTAGGCTACCTGAGTGGCAATTATTTCGTCGGCGCACCGAAAGAGTTCAATTCAGATAACTATACTGCCGTGGATTATAACCTGTATGGCACGCCGGCGGAAACCAACAAGTACAAAGGGACTACGCGCATCCAGTGGGAATCGAAATCCCCGTTTGTATCCGGGGATGACCTTCCAAAAACGGATTCCCCTGAAACGACCTACCGTATTGTTTTGGAAAGAGCAGGGGCTTCGCTGGTACGCGATGCTGTGGATAAAAGGGTTATTGCAGGTGTAAAAGACGGAACAAACCGTCTTATCGATTCGCAGACAGAAGTTGGCGGGTGGCCGGAACTGAAAAGTCAACCGCCCCTGACCGACAGCGACGGCGATGGCATGCCGGACAAATGGGAAAAAGCGAATAAACTAAACCTTTCTGAACCAGGGGACAGGAACACTTATACCTTGAATAAAAAATTTACAAATCTGGAGGTTTACCTGAACTCCCTGGTCGAAAACTTATATAAACCCTACTAAGGTGAAAATGAAAATTAATAACATTTTAATGGCGCTGTTCATATTCGTTACACCGGCGTTAACCGTAAATGCTCAGAAAGAGCAAAAGGAAATTAAGGATTTAAAGTGGAAGAGTGTTTCTACCGGAATGCCTAAGGCGTGGTACGGATCAGATGAGTCGAAAGCTGTGGCAGAGAGTGTCCTGCTTTATCAACGTAATTCGGGAGGATGGCCCAAAAGTCCTCCCATGCATGCCCCTATGACCGATGAGATCAGGGCAAAGCTAATGCGGGAGAAGAACAACGCCACCGGCTCGACCTTTGACAATAGCATCACCACCTCACAGATGATTTTCCTGGCTAAAATGTACAATAACTCGCCTGATCCCCGATACAGGGATGCTTTTGTAAAGGCGTTGGATTATATTTTTAAGGCACAGTATTCAAACGGGGGGTGGCCGCAATATTATCCGTTGAGGAAGGATTATTCACGCTACATTACTTTCAATGACAATGCGATGTTCAAGATCATGGATCTGTTGCACGATATTGTCAATCATGAACCAATCTATAATTTTATTTCATCTGATGAGTTAATCAATCGCTCAAGGATCGCTTTCAACAAGGGGATACAATGCTATCTGAAAACCCAGTACATCATTGATGGTAAACCAACCATCTGGTGTGCCCAGCACGATGAAAAAACACTGGCTCCTGCCGGCGCACGATCTTATGAGCTCCCATCGCTAAGTGGCGGAGAATCTGAAGGAATCATTGAACAGCTAATGGAAATCCCCAATCCTTCGGCTGAAGTGATTATTGCTGTTAAATCTGCTGTAAAATGGCTGGAGGGGCATAAAATTGAGGGGCTAAGGGTGGAAAACTTCATCAACAGTCATGGCGAAGGTGATCGTTGTGCAGTAAAAGACGACAAAGCACCCACCTTATGGGGACGCTTTTACGATCTTGAGACGCAACAGGTCTTCATGTGCGATTTTGACGGCAAAAAAATCAAGTCCATGAATGACCTTGGCTGGGACAGGCGGCATGGTTACAATTGGTATGCACCGGGCCCGCAGAAGGTGCTGGACAAATATCCCGGATGGATTAAATCGCTGAAAAATAATTAACCAAATAATGAGAAGGACAATAATTATTCTGATAACCCTTTTGTGGACCGGGGGTGTTTTTGGACAGGGAAAAAATCAGCACAAGGATATGGATGAAATTTCCCTGGCCATGAAACGTGCCACACAATATATGATTGACAGTGTTGGTTATCATGGCGCCTTTTTATGGGAGTACTCTTTTGAGCAAAAACGCTATTGGGGAGAATTGGAAGCCCGCCGTACCATGGGTTGGGCCCAGGGCAAAGGCGGAACTCCTGCAATGGGTGATATTTTGCTGGATGCTTATCATGCAACAGGTGATAAATACTATTATGAATCGGCTTGTGAAGTAGCCGATGCACTAATTCACGCACAATTGGCATGCGGGGGGTGGAACTATTGTTTTGATCTGGCGGGTGAGGCGTCGCTTGTTGACTGGTATGAGTCTGTCAGCCAGTACAAATGGCCGGCTCAGGAATTTATGCACTATTATGGGAATGCGACCTTCGACGATATGGCATCGATTCGTTGCTGCGAATATATTCTTCGGATTTACCTGGAGAAGAACGATCCCCGTTACAAGACTTCGCTGGATAAGGCCATAGATTTTGTGCTCAAAAGCCAGTATCCCATCGGTGGCTGGCCGCAACGTTTTCCATTGAGCTATGAACACCCGTATATGGGGTTCCCCGATTATTCTTCGTTCATCACCCTGAATGATGGCGCCATGGGTGGAATCATCGATTTTCTGGTAAACTGTTATACTTCACTTGGAGACCGTAAGTTTATTGACCCAATTTACCGTGCCATGCATTGTATTGCTCTGATGCAATATGAATCGCCCATTGCCGGTTGGGGTTTGCAATACACACCAACTGATCTTAAACTGGCTACAGGACGCCCGTTTGAACCGGATGCACTTGCCTCCAACGGGACTTCCATGGGGATCGATATGCTGCTTCGTTTTTATCAGCTGACAGGTGATAAACGATTTCTTGAAAAAATTCCGGCTGCGTTTGAATTTCTTGAAAAGATCAAACTTGACGATCAGCTCATCAAACTGTCGGGGAAGAAAGTCAATCCCGGCGATATTCTTTGTCCCACTTTTATCGATCCCCAAACGCTGGAGCCATTCTTCCTCAAAAGGGTTGGTGAAAGTCTCAGGACCGGCGGATACGAAAAGTCCGATATTAAGCTCGGTTTGCAACAGGGCTATAGTTCTGTTCGTGTGATTGCCCTTGAGCGTATGAAAGCCACGTATGAGAAACTGAAAAGGACACCGGTAGCCCAAATCAGGGCTGCCTCTCCGCTGACCTCCGTTTCAACCGGATTCGTGAATAAATATGTGACTGCCAGGGGGAGTAATGCCGACCTGAAAGAAGCCCTGGCCATCACAAAAAGTCTGAATAAGCATGGTTACTGGACAGCCCCTTTAAATGTAAAGAAAACTGCCCAGAAAATTAATATGAATCCAGGCAGGAAAAAAGGGTTGGTTGAGACCGCAACGGATCCCATTCCGGAAGGAATTTCAACAGAGGTTTACATTGAGAATATCTCCCGGTTGATCAGCTATATCCGAAAAGAAAAAAATGAAATAAAATTTTGATTGTTTATTAAACAGGAGAGGAGGAAAAATTCATGAAAGAAGCTGATTAACCTTAAACGAAACGATATAAAGAAAGGAAGAATTCATTCCTTAAGACTTTTGCAAATCATTCAGATAATTGATTTTTGATAATTTATAAATTAACCTTATGCAGAAAAAATTATTATGCTTCATTTTGTCGCTGTTTGCTTCAATGTCTGTTGCAATGGCACAAGTATCTTTGTCAGGAGTTGTCAAAGACAAGGAAGGTCCTCTTGCAGGGGCATCTGTTGTACTTAAAGGAACTACCGTAGGAGTTATTACAGGTTCGGACGGTACATTTAAACTGACCGTTCCAAATGCAAAAACAGCCGTTCTCTCTATCAAATTTATAGGGATGACCGGCATTGAATACCCGGTTGATGGAAAAACGACTGACATTAAAATCTTTTTGCAGGAAGATATGGCGCAGATTGATGATGTAGTTGTGGTGGGTTATGGCAATGCCCTCCGATCCAATCTGACTGGTTCTGTTGGTTCGATATCAAGTAAAACACTGGCAACCATGCCTGTATCCTCTGCGGCTGAAGCCATGGTTGGTAAAATTGCAGGTGTTCAGGTAACAGTAGCCGATGGTTCTCCTGGTTCTGAGATCAATATCAGAATTCGCGGGGGGACTTCAGTGACCCAGAGTAACCAACCCCTGTTTATTGTGGATGGATTTCCGGTAAGTAATATAAACGATATACCACCTACTGATATTCAGTCGATTGATGTATTGAAAGATGCATCCCTAACTGCCATTTATGGCGCCAGGGGGGGGAATGGAGTTGTCATCGTCACCACAAAAGCGGCAAAATCGGGAAAAATGACCCTTTCATTCAATCACTATACTCAGGTCAGGACACTTGCCAATAAACTGGATGTAATGAATCCGTATGAGTTTGTTAAACTTCAGTACGAGAACGCTGTTCTGAGCGGCAATTCTTCACGTCAGTCATTCCGTAACTCATTCGGTCATCCGCTGGATATCCCGCTTTATAAAAGAATGGAAGGAAATGACTGGCAGGACGACGTGCTTGGAGGCCATCCGTTGAGCAGTTATTATAATGTCAATATAGGTGGTGGCTCGGATAAACTGCGTCTGAATTTCAGTTTATCGCAGAATGATGAAAAGGGTGTACTGATTGGATCGGGGATTAAAAAAACAAATCTGATCACCAAACTAAGCGCCACTATTTCACCAAAATTAAAATTTGAATATAATCCACGGTTTTTTTATCAGCAGAAAGAGGGATTAGGCACAACGGGTATGAGTGTGGTGAATGCCCTTCGTTACAGACCGGTTAACGGCATGCGCGATTTTTCGTTCATCCCTGCCGACGAACTGGATCCTGAAGAGGAAAAAAGTTTTATTTATAATTCTCCCTCCGGTGATCTGACACAAAATTACCAGATGCAGGACACCTATACGATTACCAATCAGGGAGCATTTACCTGGGAAATTATAAATGGAATGGTGCTGCGTTCAGAGGGTGGATATACCTTCGGATTTAATTTGGGAGACCGTTTTTATGGTACCTTAACCGGCGATGCCCAAAAAAACAACAATCAACCTATTGCCTCGGTTACAAGGGGCAGGAACGACAATTCCCGGCTGGCCAATACCCTGACCTATACCTTTTCACTGAATACCAATCATCATTTTAGCGGATTAATAGGACAGGAAATTATAAACTCCAAATCACAGAGCACGTTTAATTCGGTCAGATATCTGCCAACCCAAATTACCGCGAAAGTCGCCCTGGCTAACTTCTCCCTTGGAAGTCCCTGGATGTCAACAACGCTCTACAGCTCTCCGGACAGGACCATGTCGTATTTTGGCCGGTTGTCCTATAATTACAACTCAAAATACTTACTTTCAGGAACTTTCCGGGCAGATGCCTCCACGAAGTTTGCACCCGGGAATCAGTGGGGATATTTTCCTGCCATTTCGGGAGCCTGGGTAATCTCCAAAGAAGATTTCATGAAAGATTTCTCCGCCTTTTCTATGGTTAAGCTACGGGCGGCTTTCGGGGCTTCCGGAAACAACCGGATTTCAGATGATATGTGGAGGTATCAGTTCTCCGTTAGCAATTCACAGGCGCCGGGCTGGGGTGAGATCAACGATATCGGATGGGAATATTACAGAAACAGCGAGTCCATGTTCCCGAACGAGAAGATCAAATGGGAAACGACCCTTACCCGAAGCGGTGCACTGGATGTCGAAATGTTTAAAGGTAAATTAAATATTACCCCAGAGATCTACTGGAATACTACCAGTGACCTTCTTTACAGGAGTCAGATTCCAATAACCTCAGGTTATGCAAATCAAATGCAAAATATCGGACAAGTGACAAACCGTGGCTGGGAATTGACCATCTCAGGGACGATCATTCAAAGAAAGAATTTTTCACTGAACGGTAATTTTAACTTTGGTGCGAATAAAACCAGGATAGATAAACTGAACGGTAATGAGACCCAGCTATTCACAAGATCGGGCTGGGCCAGCGAAAACGACTACCTGCTTCAGGTAGGCGGAGAACTGGGACTCATCTACGGTTATGTTTATGACGGATTCTACAAGATTGATGATTTTGATTACAATTACGCCATTTCACAATGGATTCCCAAAGAAGGTGTGGTCAACTCCAATTCAATGTTCGGTACTACCCCGGGAGCACCCAAGTATAAAAACCTGGTTGACAACTACGAAGGTAATCCTAATGACGTGAACATGATCAACGAGGCCGACATGACCGTTATTGGCAATACCAATCCCCGTTTTGGTGGTGGTTTCGGACTGGATGGCACATGGAAAAATTTTGATTTTACAATCTTCTTTAATTATCTTTACAAGTTCGACGTGAATAACGTCAATAAATACCGGATGTCTTCCTGGCTGAATAATAAATTCAATAACTTATTCCCGGCATTTAACGAAGATAAACGGTTCCGTTATGTTAATGATGCAGGCTCAAATATGATGACAACCGGAAGTTTGCTGGGAGAGTTCATTAGCGTTAATGAGAGTGCCACCATTTACAACCCCCGCACTGTCACCCGGGCCATCACCCATTCCTATGCCATTGAGGATGGTTCATTCCTCAGACTTCAAAACGTCACGATAGGGTACACCCTTCCGCTAACTTTTACAAATAAATTGGGAATTAGCAGGTTAAGGGGGTATTTCACCGGTTATAATCTGTTCATGCTGACCCATTATTCAGGCTACGATCCGGAAGTAAATGTCCAGAATGGTCTTACTCCGGGAGTCGATGATAACGTCTATCCCCGCAGCCGGATGTACACATTTGGGGTCAACCTTTCATTCTAAGTTTACCATTTAAAAGAAGAAAGAAAATGAAAAAAACATTATTTTACTTTGCCTGTGTTGGTCTGCTTGCTTTTTCATCATGTAAAGACTTTCTCGTTGTCGACTCCCCTTCCAAACGCGGAAGCGAATACGTTTTCGGGAACAAGGAGGATATTAACCGTGTTCTCACAGCGGTATACGCCTCAATGATGTCGAGTACTACCTATGGACAGTACCTTATTGCCAGGTATGCGTTAAACACCGATGTTGAGTTCAAGACCTACAGTACCAATATCAGGAGTACTGCAGGGAGTGATTTTGCCTGTTTTGACGGGACAAAATATTCCGGCGATATTTCCAGCACCTGGAGTACTGCCTATGAGGGGATTGAGCGGGCTAACATCTTTATTCAGGGGGTAGAATCAAGCCCGTTGTATAACGTAACAGATTTAGACCTGATGCAGCAGATCGGGGAAGCCAAATGTATCAGGGCCATGTTCTATCACGATCTCGTGGTGGGTTGGGGTGATATTCCCTTCCGCACAAAACAATCATTTGGTGATGAAGATTTGTATATCGGATTAACCGACCGAAGGGAGATTCTGACCTGGTTGATTAACGACTTAAAATCCATCGGACCTAAAATGAAGTATGCCGATGCGTTACCGCATGGTGTTGAAAGGATTAATAAGAACTTTTGTTACGGACTGATTGCAAGAATGGCAATGACCAGAGGTGGTTATGCACTCTATCCTGACAAGGCGGATCCGATGGCAGTCGGAACAATGCAGCGGCCAGCCGATTATATTGAATATTACAAAATTGCTAAAAATTATGCGGACAGTGTTATTATTTCAGGTAGGAATTCGCTGGTTAAACCGTTTCAGCAGGTTTTTATCGATGAATGCAACTATATCGCATCAAAAAATGATGACCCGTTATTTGAGATCCCATTTTTGAAAAATTCGAGTGGCGAGGTGGGATATACTTTCGGTCCGAGCGTAGCAACAGATGCCAATGGATTTACGCCGCATCCATGGGGCGGAAGCAGTGGCGGCGGGGTTTATCTCAATCCGTTATATCTTTTTAGCTTTGATGGTAAAGACCTTCGCCGTGATTTCACGGTGTCCACCTGGAATTATAATGCTTTGGGCGTACCTACTATCGCAGTCGGTTTTTATCAGCGCGTGGGGAAATGGTCAAAATTATGGGCAACATCAGCCAATGCACTTGGTAGCAACAGTACTTCAAGTACAGGGATGAATTATCCTTATATGCGTTATGCAGAGGTGCTGCTGATCTACGCCGAAGCGGTGAATGAACTAACCGGAGTGGTTGGAACTGATGGAGAGAAGGCAAAGGAGGCGCTCAGAACGGTTCGCCGCAGGGCTTTTGCTTCTGCCGATTGGGCGCTAAAAGTCGATCAGTATGTTGCTTCAATGAGTTCCAAAGAGGATTTCTTTCAGGCCATTGTCAATGAGCGGGCCTGGGAATTTGGAGGTGAAAATATGCGTTGGAAAGATCTTGCCCGTTGGAATCTTTATTCAAAGGTGGTTTATAATACCTTCAAGGCAATGAATATTATCGCCTGGAATGCGGTGGGTAATCCGATAGCAGATGGTTGGGAAAATTTGCCCTACTGGATTTTCTATAAAGTAATTCCAAATCCAAATAATATAAATATCTATCCAAATACACAGCTGCAGGTTCTCCAGATTTATAAATGGCCGGAGAATCCAGGTTTGAATCCTGGTGTTGGCTGGACCTATGCCGACTGGTTCCAGGCCTGGGGCAATTCGACCGATGCCGTACCGAAAAATGAAGTTTATTACTCTTTCAGAGGCTACATCTCCGGCGGTGTCGGAGCAAACGAGCAGAAGTTTAATCCTTCCAATCTTCCTCCTGTAAGGTACATCCTCCCAATTCCGAATTCTATTATTGTGTCACACAAGAATAAATTCTCGAATTACTATGGCTACTATTAATAAATCATTTGAATCATTTGAAATAGAATTAATTTTAATATGATAGTTATGAAAAACAGATATTTAATTTTCTGGTTATCGATATTCTTTCTTGCTGTTGGTTCCTGTAACAGGAAAGAGTTGGTTGATAATATATTAGCAAATAAACATTTCCGGTCAATGTTCAGAACCGCTGAATGTGTGGTGGTCAACGGGAACGATCTGGTTCTGGCCTGGTATGGTATGGAGGGTGCAGCCGGGTACAGGCTTCAGGTAAAGTACAAATCTGAAAGCTTTGACACCCCGATTTTCGATAAAACGTTACCCGCCTCTGAAACGCGTATTACGATACCCGATCTGCAGTATGGTTCCGACTTTATTGCCCGGATTATGGTCATTTCGGCTCAGGACACCCTCTATAATTCAGACTGGTTTGGGGATGGTTCTGATGATGATGCACTGGGACGAAGAACCGGTACCCGGTACAGTATTCCTACCATACTCTCAGTCAGTGAAGTCTCCGAGACCTCACTTAAGATCTCCTGGAATTTGAAGTACAGCGCATCTGTGATTGTGGGTGGACAACCAGTTCCAACCCCGGAGAACTATCAGCATGCGGTCGCGGCGAATGGGATAGATCAATTTCTGATGGATTCATTGTCGGTCACTCCAACGAAGCGTATTTCGACCGAACCCAGTCAGGGAATTAAATTAACCCAGCAGGATTTGGTGAATCAGTATGTGATTATCAGCAACCTGAAACCCAACTCTCCCTATACCATTAACGGATATAATAACAAGATTGTCCGTTACTGGGACAGACACTACAATACCATTAATCTGCGAACAAAAGGGACACCGGGGGCTCCGATTCTGATCCCGCACGTCGTCGATACCGGAAAAGTGGCAATTAATGGACAATATTCCCGCCTGGATACCATTATTAACAATTATCTGGAGGATATTACCCTTGTTGAAGGAACAGTATTCCTGCTTGAACCGGGGAAAAAATATTATTGCAGAAGTGGGGTCAGCATAACAAAAGGGTTTACCTTGAAATCGAAGGGGCCGGGAATGGCCGAAGTGGTCATGTCCTACCCAAAGGAGGATGGTTCTGGCCCCGGTACAATGAACTGGTCGGTCAGCCGTTCACCTGCTGGTGGAGAAATGGGGAGTATCATGATCCAGAAAATCAGATTTGAAGATATTCTCTTCAGAGCGCCGGATGCGGTCCCGGGAGGTGTCAACCAATATGGGGCCTGGATTGACGGGACTGGTAACTATTTCTTTAACCAAAGTAGTTCGGCTATGGAGTTTGTACTGGATGCGCTTGAGGTTGAAAATTGCGAATTCACAGGCATGCGTCGAGGGTGGTTCCGAACCCAGGGTACCCAACAAAAAATAATCAACAACTGGACTGTAAACAACTGTTATTTCCATGATAACGGTTACCGTGATGCCAAAGGTGGCGGATACAGTTTCTTCCGGGGAGACGGCTCGAGTCCCAATACCAATATCTTCAAGAATGTCAAAGTTACGAATTGTACTTTTCTGGATTGCGGGATGAATTACCTGTTTGATGAAAATTCCGGCGGGGTGTCTTATGCCTGGATCGGTAATCCGGTATGGAATATTACAGTTGACAACTGTACTTTCGTTAACTTTAATACCCTGAGTTCCAAAAAACGGATTTTCTCAATGGAAGGAGCGCCGATCAACAGTACCATCCGGTGCCGGAAAAACCTGTTCGTTCTTACTACCAGTCGTCTGGCCCAAACAAATCCGCGTAATAACTATTCGGCAGGGATGTATGTCAAATCAAGGCCATTCACCTTCGATTTTGGTGATAATTATGGTACAAAAGGTTTTATTTTTGATTCAGATAATTTCAACAGTACCTCCACAGGTGCATTGTACCACGCGACAGCTAATCCGGGTGGGTCTACTGATGCCACGATTAAACTGGGTGCAACACCTATCCTCCCCGAAGATCTGATGACCGATCCGGACAAAGGGAATCTGAAATACAAGAATACCCCGACGGTTACAAACAGCGAGATTTATTTGAAAAATATCGGTGACCCGAGATGGCGTTAATTTCGAAATAGTTTTGATGCAAATATGGGGGGCTGTTGCGGCGGCCCTCTGTATTTTGAAAAAAAATCGCAATTGAAAAATATACTATTATTAGTAATCTCAATTATACTGGTCAGTTCAGGATGTTTTTCAAAAAATCTTGCTGAATCAAATAAGGATAACCCAGCGTCAAAGGATCAAATAAAGGTCGCTTTACTGCAACTGAATTCTTTGGGTTCTGATATCCATAAAAATATGGAATTGGGTGAGAAATCTTGCAGGCAGGCCAAAGCAAAAGGGGCAGATATTGTTTTGTTCCCTGAGATTTGGAGTAATGGTTATACCAGGTACAACTGGCCTGGATCAAAGTATAAGGCAGATCAGTATCCGTTAGGTTTTGAAGAGTGGAAAAACGGCGCCATTGATCATGACAGCGAATTTATAAACCATTTCCGGAAACTTGCAAAAGAGTTAAACCTGGCCATTGTGATCACCTATCTGGAAAAATGGGAAGGACTGCCAAGGAATAGTGCCTCGTTGATTGGTGCTGATGGAAAGCTATTGATGACTTATGCAAAGGTTCATACCAGCGACATGAAAGTAACAGAATCAAATTGTACACCGGGAGATGATTTTTTTGTTTGTGATTTACCTTTAAGAGATATGGTGGTTAAAGTTGGTATCATGATTTGTTTTGACAGGGAATTCCCCGAGAGTGCAAGAATTTTAATGTTAAAAGGGGCGGAGTTGATTTTAACGCCCAATGCATGCCATCTGGATGAGAAGCAGATCAGCCAGTTTCAGACCAGGGCATTTGAAAATTCAGTGGCGGTTGCGATGACTAATTATGCCTCACCTTATCTGAATGGACACTCATGTGCGTATGATGTAAATGGTGATAAGATATTGGTTGCTGATGATAAAGAAGGTATATTTACTGCATCTTTCAACCTTAAGCGAATTAGAGATTACAGGTCCAAATCAATTTGGGGTAACGCATACCGAAGGCCATTGAAATACAAATCTTTAATTTCAACTCAGGTAGATAGTATTTTCATAAGAAAAAATGGGAAAGGTGAAGATTTCAACAGGGTCGAAAGGTAAATGCTCCCTTGTTTAAAGGTTCAGAATGACCTTCAGTTATGGTTGAAAAATAAACATATTTAGCAGGCAGATTGACTAAAAGAAATCGATTAATTACTGTAAAGCAGTAAAAACAAACGTAAAACAATGGATAAAAAGGAAGGTACGCGTCGTGAGTTTATTACAAATACTGGTCTTGTAACAGCCGGAATATCTCTGGGAATGAATAAGATGGCATTTTCACAGAAGCAGGGAGTGCCGGGCTCCGCCGACAAAATCCGGATGGGTTTTATCGGGATTGGAAACAGGGGGTCCCAATTGTTGAACTTATTTATGCAGCACCCTGATTGTGAAGTGGCTGCTTTGTGTGATGTGTATGAGCCCTACACTTCGCGCAACAGGGATCAGGTCGATCCCCGGTTCCTGCAAACACTGACCGGGCAAGTCCCTAAAATGGGTGAAAAATTTTCAAAACCGCCCAAAATATATAATGATTTCCGTAAACTTCTCGACGATAAGGATATTGATGCCGTTTGCATTGCCACTCCCGATCATTGGCACGCGCTGATTACGATACACGCCATTCGTGCAGGGAAGGATGTCTACGTCGAAAAACCCTTAACAGCAACAATTTTCGAAGGTCGTAAAATGGTTGAAGCGCAGGCTGCCAGCAAACAGGTGGTGGCAGTGGGGTTAAACCGGCGGGGTTCGGCGACGTATCAGAAACTGGCCAAAGAAATCCCAACCGGAAAACTTGGGAAAATAACTGTTGCCCGGGCTTACCGCATCAATAACATGTTTCCCGGCGGAATCGGTAAGATGAAACCCGAACAGCCTCCAAAAGATTTCAACTGGGACATGTGGCTTGGACCACGGGCTTTCCGCCCTTACCAATACAACATCGCACCCTATAAGTTTCGCTGGTGGAGTGACTACTCTTCACAAATGGGTAACTGGGGCGTTCATTTCATGGATGTTATCCGCTGGATGCTGGGGGAAACAGCGCCGGTTGCCATCAGTGCCCATGGGGGTAAATATATTCTGGACCATGATGGCGACATCCCTGATACAGCACAGGTAACCTACGAATTTGCTTCGGGTTCAATTGCTTCCTTCTGCATTTATGAAGCCAGCAGCGGAGGGCTCTTTCCACAGGGTGAAGTTGAACTTCGCGGTACCAAAGGGACGTTGTATGCCAGTGAAGATGGTTATAGTATTATTCCAACCAAGGGTGGTCAATTTCAAAACTGGACCAAACAAATGGAAGCTGAGGAGTATAAAGCAAAAAATGTGATGCTGAGTGACGGAAGCAGCGGCGACAGCACAGCAAACCTTGTCCGCAATTTTCTGGACTGTGTGAAATCACGGGCAAAACCGCTTTGTACCCTCGAAGATGGACACCGTTCAACAAGTTTTGCCCACCTGGCTAATATTGCACTTAAAACTAAAGAGCGTCTGCAATGGGATCCTGTCAAAGAACGTTTTCTCAACAGTGAGGCTGCAAATAATCTTTTACATTATGATTACCGTAAACCATGGAAACTATAATTGCTGAAAATGGACTGTAATCGCAGAAAATTCATAAAGGGGGTGGCTGCCACCGCAGCGCTCCTCCCTGTATCTAATTTAATGGCATCGGTCGGTTCCGGAGGGAAAAGCAAAAAGTATCCCATCTTTTTTTTCACCAAACCACTGGATGAATTCGATTCGGGGTTTATGGCTGAAACTCTGGCTTTGGCGGGGGTGGATGGTTTTGATCTGTCAGTCAGGCCGGGCGGACGGGTAGAACCAAAACAAGTCGGGGAGGGTCTTCCCAAAATAATTGAACTGGGGAAAAAACATAAGCTGGTGACTGAAA
>JAHEYS010000175.1:11387-13634 GCA_023251475.1 Prolixibacteraceae bacterium | reverse complement strand
CCTGATTTTACTCCAGCTGTCTGTTTCAAAATCGATTCCCACTGTTGAGCAGGTTGGGACGTCGTCATAAAAATCACCCATCAGATACAGCATATAGTAATAGATGGTAGGGTTGTGACCGAAGACAATTACTGTCTCTTTCGCGTCCTCAAGCTCCTGTAACATTGCCAGGAAGTTTTCAGAAGTCTTACCGGTGAAAAGTTTTTTTTCGAACCGGATCATTTTAGCGGGATATCCCAGATTCTCAGCATAGATAAAGGCAGTCTTACTGGTCCTGACAGCCGGGCTGGCGATAATCAGATCGGGATGGATACCAATATTCTTTAGTTCCAGACTAATTGTCTGAGCGTCCTCTTCTCCTCTTTCGGTCAGGGTACGGTCAAAATCCTGATCATAACCGTAGGAGATACTTTTGGCGTGACGAACAAGAATAACACGTTTCATTTGTATATAATTTGACTCAATAAAGATACAAGGTTATAAGAACTAAATAATGTCGTATTTTCATTTTTTACAACACCTTAAGAATTAGTGAAAATTCGTGGACAACAAAAGTCAGCCTTTAGGCGGACCCTGTTTAATCTGTCCGCTAACTCACAAAAAAAAGTGATATAGAAGGGCTTTGGTGCCTTTTGGTGCTTTGGTGGCAAAATGAATTTTAATTGACTTAAGGATTAACTGATAAATACCATAGGCAAACCCCCAAACAAAGCCAATTGATTGGGGGTTTCGCTCAATATTAACTAGTTCTTTATTAACTAGTTCTCTCTGAAGAGAAGTAGTTTTAGTTTTTTTCCAGCTCTTTCCAGACCAGGGCGCTGGCGCCAACGATGGCAGCCGATCCCTCCTTGAGTTTTGAGGGGAGGATTTTTACTTTATTCCGGAAAGTTGGGAGGACATACCGTTCCATACTCTCCTTGGTGGGTTTGAAGATATAATCACCTGCGGCGGCAGCGCCACCAAACAGGAAGATCGCCTCAGGACTCAGATAATGAACCGTATCGGCCAGTGAACGTCCAAGCAATTCACCTGCATTCCGGAATACCTCCCTGGCAATCGGATCACCATTTTCAGCAGCATCATAAACGATTTTCGCCGTCATATCACAATAAGGTACTTTAGCCAGTTCACTTTCGGTGGCATTGTACTGGGCGAGCAGCTCATAAACGGTTCTTTTTATGCCGGTTGCCGAGCAGTAGGCTTCAAGATGGCCGACACCGCCACATCCGCATTGTCTTCCGTTTGGGACAAGGGTAGTATGTCCACACTCGCCCGCAAAACCGTCGGCGCCGTAAACCAGGTCGCCGTTTACAATTATGCCGCTTCCAAGGCCTGTGCCCAGGGTGATCATCACAAAGTTTTTCATCCCTTTTCCACCACCGTAAATCATCTCACCCAGGGCGGCTGCATTGGCATCATTGGTGAGTTTCACATGTTTGATTTCAGGAAAATTCTTCTGAATCAAATCGGTAAACGGAATAACGCCAACAAAGGGGAGATTGGCTGCATTTTCGATGGTCCCGCTGTAGTAATTGCCATTAGGTGCTCCGATCCCAATCCCTGCAACCTCAATTTCAGGATTAATCTGCTTTACAATTTCAATGGCTGTCTTAATTTCTGCCGTAAGACTGGTAATGTATTTTTCGATCAGCTCTTCTGAAACGGCCAACGTCATATTCGGATTCTCTCTCTTCTGGGGTGTTGGAAGTTGAGGCTTCTTTTCGTATAATACATTGCCATCATAATCTACAACCCCAATGGCTGTATTTGTACCACCGATATCAATTCCAATTGCTACTTGTCTCATTTGTAAATAATTGATTATTAGTTAACGTATTTTGCTCCCCTTCAGTGCGAAGAAGGTGATATATCCAAAACAAAGGATCGGTACTAAAAGCGCCGATTTGATGCTTACTGAGTCGGTGACTGCTCCCATGATCAATGGGACAACCGAACCTCCAACGATCATGGTATTGATGATGCCGGAGGCGATAGGCATCTCGGCAGGATCCAGATCATTCACCGCAAGGGAAAAGATATTTGGGAACATGATCGAATTAAAAAATCCGACGGAGAGTAAACACCACATACCGATTTGCGGAGGAAAAAGAAATCCGGCCAGAACCAAAAGCATATTGGCTGCGCCAAAAATCCCCAGGGATACATTGGCGATGCCTTTTCCTAAAAGCATTAATATCAGGTTAATTGCTGCGATGGAGAAGAATATCAGACCATAGTCAGGTTTTG
>JAHEYS010000175.1:0-11377 GCA_023251475.1 Prolixibacteraceae bacterium | reverse complement strand
AAACAAAGCGTCCCTCTGTAACCCCGGCAGAGAAGATAAACCAACCGACGAGGAAGGCAAACAGGAGGATAAATATAGAGTATTTATATTTTAAATTTTTTGTCAGTGTACCCAGCATTACTGACCCAAAGAAACGGCCGATCATCTGACCACCCCAATAGATTGCTGTTAACTTCACGGCTTCATCCTTAGCCATATCCAGCAATCCGGTCAAATAGTTGCTTACCTGGGTAGCCGTCCCGACCTCAGCGCCTACATAGCAGAAAATTCCGATCGCACCCAGCAAAACCTGTGGTTTCTTTAATGCCGACATTGATCCGACAGTCTCGTCACCTTTGATTTCAGGTAATTTAATAAACACAATTCCAATTGCAATTAAAACTACAATTGACCCGATGATCACGAATGGCATTTTTACAAAATTGGCTGCATCCTGGGCTGTGGCGCCACTTTTTAAGGCAAGTACAGCAGGTGCCAGAACTAAGATTCCTGCTAAATAGGGGGCAATAGTAGTGGCTACTCCGTTCAGCGCCTGGGTCAGGTTAAGACGTGCAGATGCTGTTTCCTGCGGTCCCAATGCTGCAACGTAAGGATTGGCAGCCGTCTGCAGGAATACAACTCCGGTCGCCATTACAAATATTGCTCCCAGGAAAAGTGGGTATGACAATACTGAAACTGCAGGGAAAAACAAATAACTACCGGTAGCAACTAAAAGTAAGCCGATGATAACACCATTTTTATATCCGATCTTTTTAATAATCATGCCGCACAAAAAGCTGAAGCAGAAATAGGCGAAAAAAAACACGCCATTGACCAATTGTGCGAAGAAGTTCTCCCATCCGGGATAAAGGGTTTTCAAATCAAATGCCAGTTGCACCTGATCTTTCATGGCAATATTAAAATTGGTAATAAAGCCAAAAATAAAGAAGATCGATGCCATAAAGGTCATCCCGAGACGGAGATTGCTACCTGTTTTCTGCTCCATTTTTTCAAAAATATTAAGTTAACGATTTGCCTGGTTCATGCTGTTTTGGAAGGAGCAAATATAGAAATTATTGTTATGCAATTTCTCAAGTTGACCATCACCGTTATCATTTACAAAAGAAAACAATTCTTTTGTATCTTGCAGAAAATTTTCACTGATTATCGAATAAATTATCCTTTTTTATTCTTTTGACATATAATTTTAGACTATGAAAAGTATTATCCTGATATTAATCATCCTATTTTTTTCCGGGGGAACTTTGTATTCACAACATCCGGATAAATTGCATATTCTTATCATCGGCGCCCATCCTGATGATGCGGAGGAATCAGGCGGAACGGCTGCCCTATATATTGCCGCCGGCCATCAGGTAAAGTTGGTTTCTGTCACAAACGGCGATGCTGGTCATCAGACCCAGGGTGGGGGAGAACTGATGCGAAGAAGAGCAGAAGAGGCAAGGAAATCGGGTGAAATATTAGGCGCCGAATATCAGCTTCTTGACAATCGGGATGGCGAGTTGTTGCCTACTCTTGAAAACCGGAGAATGATCATCAGGTTAATCCGTGAATTTCACTCCGATATCGTCATTACCCACCGGATGAATGATTATCATCCCGACCATCGTAATACCGCCCAACTGGTGCTGGATGCCGCTTATATGGTAACAGTCCCGAATATTTGCCCGGAAACACCCATTCTCAAAAGGAATCCTGTTTTCCTTTTCACTTCGGATAATTTTTCAAAACCTGTTCCTTTCGAACCGGATGTTGTTATAGGAATTGATGAAACAATTGAGAAGAAAATCGACATGTACGATTGCCATGTTTCTCAGATGTATGAATGGTTGCCATGGAATGGCGGCATCATCGATCAGGTCCCCAAAGGTAAACCTGAACGGAGGGAATGGATGGCCATCGGTAGACGAAAGGAGGCGGAACAGATCGCCAATAAATATCGTGACAAACTAATCGCGCTTTACGGAACCGAAAAGGGATCAAAGATAAAATATGCTGAAGCCTTTGAAGATTCGGAATATGGGACCAGGTTGAATAAAGAGAATATTTTGCGCCTGTTCCCCTTCTTTGGAAAATAAACGGGAAAGGAATAACACCGGTGTTTTTCTTAATTTTGCATTTAAATTAAAACAAAAGATATTAAAAAATGAATTATATACCAGATAATGAGCGGTATGATGATAGGATATCGTACCGGCGCTGTGGTCAGAGCGGCATTAAACTGCCCCAAATCTCTTTGGGATTGTGGCATAACTTTGGAGGAGTCGATATGTTGGAGAACGGTCGTGGCATACTTCGTTATGCTTTTGACCATGGAATTACCCATTTCGATCTTGCCAATAATTACGGGCCACCTCCGGGTTCGGCAGAGGAGAACTTCGGGGTAATTTTCAAAAAGGATTTCCTTCCCTACCGTGATGAGCTGATTATCTCAACCAAGGCAGGTTATCTGATGTGGCCGGGACCCTATGGCGAATGGGGTTCACGTAAATATTTGTTATCCAGTCTTGACCAGAGTCTTAAAAGGATGGGACTTGATTATGTCGATATTTTTTATTCCCACCGTCCCGACCCCGATACCCCTCTTGAGGAGACCATGATGGCGCTGGATCATGCTGTTCGGTCAGGTAAAGCGCTTTACGCAGGGATCTCCAATTATCCGGCGGAACTGACAAAGCGGGCCGCCACGATACTGAAACAACTTGGGACCCCCTGTCTGATCCACCAGCCTAAATATTCGATGTTTGAACGTTGGGTCGAAAAGGGGCTGCTCGATGTAGCAGAGGAGGAGGGGATCGGCGTGATCGCTTTCTCGCCCCTTGCACAGGGATTGCTGACCAACCGTTATCTTGACGGTATCCCTGATGATTCCAGGGCTGCAAAATCATGGGGATATCTGAAGGAAGAGCAGATTGCCCCTGCAATTGAAAAAGTTAAAAAGCTGAATAAGATGGCAAAGGAACGGGGACAGTCGCTGGCGCAGATGGCTATTGCCTGGTTGTTAAAAGATCGTCGGGTGACCTCTGTTTTAATTGGGGCAAGTTCTGTGGCTCAGTTGAAAGACAACCTGGACTCGGGAAATAACCTCGCTTTTTCGGAGGCAGAATTGACAGCTATTGAGGAAATACTTAAGTCTTAACATTAAGAAGCCAAAATCAAATTATAAAATGTAAAAGTCGAAAATGGGGAGGTTTCATCTCATCGATTCCAAATTCATTCCATTTTTCATTTTCTTTTCATTTTCTTTTTATTCAACCCATGAGCTCATTTTTTCTTGCCGCCAAATCTATTCTCCCCTTGTTCCTGGTCATTCTTACAGGAATTGGCATGGCCCGCATTAAGGCGGTTAACCGGGAATGGGTTGATGTTCTGAATAAATATGCTTTATGGATCGGGTTACCTTCGCTGATTTTTGTGGCCCTTATCCGGCTCGATTTCAGGTTCGGCGAATATTCAAGCCTGATTCTATGTAATTCCATCTATCTGATTGTTTGTGTGTTACTTGCTTTTCCCGCCAGTTGGCTTTTTAAAACATCACAAAGGACAAAGCGGACGCTATTTTTACTGCTGGGGTTTGGAAATATTTCCTATCTGGGAATTCCCTTAATATCCAGTGCTTTGGGATCAGAAGCATTGGGTTCCGCCATTATATTGTCTGCTGTTTATCCTGTCTGGATGTTCAGCCTTGCAATTGTATTAATCGAGGTAACTGGTCATGAGAAGGTACACTTCATGATGATTCTTAAAAAATTAGCCACTAATCCTCTTTTGATTTCCGTTCTTCTGGGAATCATCGCCTCCTGGTTAAAAATTCCTGTGCAGGGTACAATAATCAAAATGTTTGATCTGTTTGGTCAGTCGGTTACGGCCGTAGTCCTGTTTTCACTTGGGATTTTTTTGGGCACACAGGAGCTGGGATCCCGGAAAGAGTGGTGGCCGGTGCTCGGATTGTCGATGGTGATCCTGATCATGCTACCCGGAATTTTTTATTTTCTGGCCAAAGGTTCAGGAATGACCACGCTTCAGTTCAGAACATCCATTCTTGATGCTGCTATGCCGATGGGGCTGACCGCCTATGCAATGACCGAACAATACCGGTTAAATGCACTGTTAACCGGAAGACTGGTTATTTTATCAACCCTTTTGGCAGTGATCATCTTGCCGGCATGGATTGTGTTTACCTCCTGAATACTAAAGATATATATTCCATTATTTTATGAATACGGCTGAATGCCGGTTTATTGCTGGTACAAATAGGTCGCCGCTACGCGGCTTGGGTTTACGGTTTCATCGCCGGGTGCAACAAATAGCACACCGCTACGCGGCTAAAAGGGATGGATTTTGGTTGAAGGAAATATTCCCGACATGGCTTATTTAAGACAGCTATCTGATATCTGGAACCAGGAGATCGCTGCTTTTCAACGCATGGATACATTAAAAATAAAGCCGCATCGCGGCGACCTATAAACAAATAAACATAAACAACCGGGGAAAGCCGACCTAAATGGATGATTGTGTTTTTTGAATTCCCATTATATTTTTAATGACGCGGTGATCTGGTTATTGAAAAATCACCGTTGCCTGATTCAAAATTGCTCAAATCAATGTTCTTCAAAGATTTTTTTAAAATACCGTATTGCACAATCCTGAAGCGTTTTCATTTTGCGTTCCTCCGGTACGACAGGAACCAGCACTTTCTGACGAAAAACAGGCCATCCTTCATCATCTTCACCTTCCGATTCCAACAGTCCCATCTCCATATAAAGGGTACAACTGCCAAGACGGATCAGGTTTAGTTTTTCCTCTTTCGAGAATTTCTGAATTGTTAATCCCCGCTCACGAATCCCTACCAGAAAAAGTACGCCGTTCAGATCGACATCGATCCCAAACATGACGCTCAGCTGTTCGCATAAATCCTTCCAATTATCGGGTGCTTTCATAAAATAATTTTAAGTAAAAGTACATTTTATCGACTATTTTGGCCGGTGAAAATAAACGTTTAATTTCGCACTTCAACTGTATTAAAAACCCGCCCAAGAATATTTGCAATTAAGCAATTGAATATCATCATCTTTAGCAAAACTCATGGATCATTTTCCAAATCTCCTTGTCGTTGACGATTCAGAAACAAATCTGAAACTGCTCAAGGCCATTGCTGTGAAAATCAAAGTTAATCTGATTTCTGCGACTTCCGGGGCAGAGGCTCTTGAGAAAACCAGCGG
Source organism: Prolixibacteraceae bacterium (assembly GCA_023251475.1). Classification (GTDB taxonomy): domain Bacteria; phylum Bacteroidota; class Bacteroidia; order Bacteroidales; family Prolixibacteraceae; genus JAAFHB01. The sequence continues at coordinate 6,155 of JAHEYS010000175.1, read as the reverse complement.
ATTTGATCTTGCTCTGGCCATTATCGATGTCAGGATGCCGGAAATGGACGGATATGAACTTGCAGAAAAGTTGAATAATGAGAGATTGGATGACAAGGTTCCGGTTATTTTTTTGACTGCCAATTTAATTGATGAAAAGGAGATGTTCAAAGGATATGATTCCGGTGCAGTGGATTATATTTCCAAACCTGTAAGTAGCCAGATTCTTCGGAGCAAAATCCAGGTTTTTCTTGATCTCTTCAATTATAAACAAACGATCATTAGAAACGCTGCACTTCTAAAAAGGTCGGCAGACGATTTGATCAGACTTAATGAGGTACTTACGCAACGTGAAGAAAAGATACTGCAGGAACAATTGTTCACCAAGGCACTGCTGGACAGCATTCCAGGAATCTTCTTCCTCTATTCCTACCCGGAGCTCAGGATGGTGGCCTGGAACAAACAGCATGAAACGATCTTTGGCTTTGAGGCGGGTGAGATGAACGGACGACATGTACTGGATTGGCACCTTCCCGAAAATAAGGAAGCTGTTTTGGCTTCCCTGGCAAATTTTATGGAATCTTGTCAGGCATCGATTGAAACCCAACTGTTGACCAAAGATGGCCGAATGATTCCATTTCTGCTCACAGCTGTCAAATTTGAAAGAGATGGTCAGCTTTTTCTGGTAGGGACGGGTGCAGATGTCACTGAACGTAAAAAGGCGGAGGATGATTTAAAAAGTTCAGTGGAACAACTTCAACAGTTGACGCAACATATTGAACAGGTTAGGGAGAATGAGCGGGTGGCCATTTCGCGTGAGCTTCATGACGATCTTGGTCAGGCGCTTACTGCAGTTAAGATTGACCTGGGGATCATCCGTCAGAAGGTCTCAGATAGTGAGGTCGTGTTGAAAATTGGAAAAATTTCTGGTCTTGTGAGTGATACGATAAAAACAGTTCAACGGCTCACCTCACAGTTAAGGCCGGAGATTATCGATGATCTTGGTCTTGAGGCTGCCATCGAATGGTATACCAAAGAGTTTGCAGAGCGAACCGGAATAACTGTGGTTCACGATTTGGAATGCGGGGAAAAGCTCTCATCAGGGCGTTCTCTTACCCTGTTCAGGATTATGCAGGAATCACTTACAAATATTGCAAGACATTCAGGTGCTAAAAAGGTTGATATCCGGCTTTACGAAAAAGGGGAGAATGTTAATTTCAGAATTTCAGATAATGGGATTGGAATCACGGAAGGGCAAACAAAATCGAAGAAATCATTTGGAATTTTAAGCATGAAGGAGAGAACCGCATCTTTAGGCGGCAATTTTGATATTTGCGGAGACACAATGGGTGGAACGGTAATTAAGATTATCTTTCCACTGAAAATAGAAAAAATATGAAGATTTTGATTTGTGATGATCATAAAATCGTCAGGGAGGGACTCCGCCAAATCCTTCAGCAGCTTGAGGAGGTGACATTAATTTCTGAAGCTCACAATGGTACTACAGCACTACTCATTCTTAAAGAGATTAAATTTGATATTCTTTTGCTTGATATTTCATTACCCGACCGGAATGGACTTATAGTACTTCAGGCGGTTAAAACTAAATGGCCGTCAACCAATGTGCTCATGTTAAGCATGCATCCGCAGGAACAATATGCTATTCGCGCACTTCAGCTCGGTGCATCGGGTTATCTCACAAAAGATACCGCCTCGGAAGAGTTGTTGATGGCAGTGAGAAAAATTTCAGCAGGGGGAAAGTATATCTCACAATCTTTGGCCGAAAGTATTGCCCTTCATCTCGATAAGGAAACATTCGGACAAAAGCACGAAATCCTGTCTAATCGTGAATTCGAAATTATGATTCAACTGGCTAATGGTAAATCGCTTCAGGAAATCGGACATGAACTTTGTATATCGGACAAGACTGTCAGTACCTACCGAAGCCGGATCATGGAGAAAATGGGATTGAACAAAAACACCGATCTTACCAGATACTGTATTGAAAACAAACTGACTTAGCCCTCTATCCTAATATTTTCCCTCTTTTTTACAACATACAACTAATGCCTTCGTGCCTGGTGTTGTAATAGATCTCCTACAACAAAATCAGTATTCCCCTACAACCATTTATTCCTTCTACTACAAGCCATGGGTTGATTAATCTATAGTTTTCCATGGATTAAAGGACCTAAACTGTGGTAAGGATATTTTTAGCAGATGATTCAGTTTTAATTCTTGAACGATTGCAGGAACTGCTTGGTAATTACAGTCAGGCAGAGATTGTGGGGTCTTGTAAAAATGGAATCGAAGCGCTTGAATCACTACGAAAGCTAAAACCTGACCTCGCAATTATTGACATAAAAATGCCAGGTTTAACCGGTTTGCAGGTGCTGACCGAAATCCGAAAAGAAGACAAGATCCTCAAATTCATCATTCTTACTTTTTATTCAAGCGATTCTTACCGGCAGATGGCGATGAAGGCCGGCGCCGATTATTTCTTTTCGAAAGCTGATGATTTTGAAAAAATTCCTGACGTAATTACAGAATTAGTGACAATTAATTAAACATAAATGATTAATCAATTAAAAAAATGAAGAAATTAATGAGAATTTTTTATCCGCTTATGATGATGGTGATCTTAATAAGCTTAATTACATCATGCAAAAAGTCGGATTTGACTACTTCGATCGATCCGTTCGAGAATGGAAGCAGTGTCAGAAATGAGATTGTTGTAGTAAGCGATATGCATATGGGTGCGGATGACGCTTACACCGAATGTAAAGCCAATCGTGCTCCTCTCGCGAAGTTGCTCGGACAAATGAGGGTGAGCCCCAATGTGAAAGAAATTGTTATTGCCGGCGACCTGATCGATGAATGGTTTGTACCGGCAGATGTTGACACCTATAACGGCAAGGATCAGCATGATTTTGTCCAGCGTCTGGCAGTAACCAACAAAGTGGTATTTGATGTCTTAAACCAGATTATTAAGGATGGGAAAATTAAAGTTACCTATGTGCCCGGGAATCACGATCTGGCGATAACTTCAGCAAATGTGAACCTTATTCTTCCCGGGATAAATCAGGCGCGCGACACTCAGCAGGGGTTAGGCACCTACACACCGACAGATTTCCCGATATTGGCAATTGAACATGGGCACCGTTACAATTTCTCCTGCGCACCCGATCCCGTTTCCAACCAGGCTATTGCATCTGGAAGTATCATGCCTCCCGGGTATTTTTTTACAAGAATTGCGGCACTCTCTGCTAAACAAGGTGCTCCCACACCGGGCGACATTTTACCTGTTTTATCTCAGCCGACTGATCCCGGTAATGTAAACCAAAATTTAGCCTATGGATACTGGACGAGCTGGGTCCCATTAGTTGTCATGTTCCCGATCTCAAACAAATTCAACGAACCACTGATTAAAACCAATATTAATGGATTCACAAAGACCTATGCTGTGAATGATATCATTCCTTATCAGTTGACCGCCGGAGGAACTATTGACATGGTTCTTTTTAGGGGGATTTATACCGATACTAATTGGAGCCAGAGAGAAGTTCAGAACAACGTGGCAGTTAAGTTTCCTGTTTCGCAGGCGATGGCAGATGCCGACGATAACAGAAAAACAGATGACCAGGCCAAGGTTCAGTACTTCCTGAACCCGAACTCACAAAAAATAAGAATTGTTGTTTTCGGGCACACCCACGAGCCGGAAATTATTGCTTCGAACAACTTACAAAATAAATACTGCATTTATGCGAACTCGGGAACATGGATTGATAACAATCCGCATAAAACAACGATGAATTTTGTCGTAATCACACCACAAACTTCAGATGTTAAATCTCAAACCTATGTGAAGCTCTACAATTTCATGGATGAAGTTGTATCGCTGATGGCTGTTGACGAATTAGCCCACGATCCGGTATTGTTCTAACTTCACCTGCAAAAATTGAGGATGACAAAGATTGCAAGCCAATTCAGCAAAACTGTTGAATCGGTTTGCATTGACGAATGTGCACCTTTCTGATAATGAATTACCAGCTCTGGTGAATTCATTTAATCAATAAATTGGTAAACTAACTGACCCGGAAATAAAGGTAAAATTCAGAGCTATGTGACTTGGGTAAAAAATTATTATTCAGAAAGGAATTCATGAAGGCAATAAGAACAAGGTTTACAAAGCAGCTCATTTTAAGCGTAGTCCGGGGTTGTGTTGCAAGTTCAATTATACTTTTTTACGGGTGCCGGAAAACAGTTGACCTATTAAATCTTCAGGAAACAAAAATTTATACAACTCATGACAGGACTATTATTCCTGCAAATGTGGCTTCATGGCCTGTGATGTATCCGAATGAAATTTCCAAAATTTCCCATTTCCCGGGTTATGGGATATGGAGTTATGGTCCCGGGCTGGATTTTCAGAAGAGGCTGGATCTTATGTCGTCCGGATATAACGCTGCCCCGGTTACAAAAACTTCCAGACTGTTAAACTTTTTTGCAATAACTGATGTCCATATCACCGATGAGGAATCACCGGCTTCGGCGTTGTATTTTGGTTACCAGGGGGGTTTTATTGGTGGATATTCACCGGTTCTGTTGTATACGACCCAGGTTTTCGACGCAGCAATTCATACCATCAATGCCCTTGAGAAAGAAAACCCTTTTGATTTCGGGATCTCAATGGGTGATGCCTGTAACAATAATCAATACAACGAACTCCGGTGGTATATCAATATTCTTGACGGCAAAAAGATAATACCTGATTCTGGTATAAAGGATGATCCGATCCCTGGTCCGGGGAATGATTACCAGGACGAATTCCAGGCAGAAGGGCTTGATAAGCGGATTCCCTGGTATCAGACGCTGGGTAATCACGATCATTTCTGGACCGGCTTACTTCCTCCGACCGAAGCCGCCAGGAAAATTTATATTCAGGATGAAATCTTCAATCTGGGTAATGTATTCGCATTCCCCAATGATCCTCTCCCTTTTGACAGCCGGGGATTTTATATGGGTTCTATCGATGGCACTACGCCCATGGGTGAAATTATGGGTGTCGGAGCAATGGGTAGTTTTCAAACACCTCCGAAAGTGCATGCAGCTGATCCTAACCGTCGTTCACTATTAAAACAAGAGTGGATAACTGAATTTTATAACACATCTTCCGATCCGGTTGGACATGGATTCAGCCGGGCCAGTGCAAGTACAGGATTCGCCTGCTATGCATTTGAACCGAAGGGTGATATTCCCATCAAGGTGATTGTGCTCGATGATACTCAAAGTAACGACGATCCTCATCTTAACTTTTATGCGCATAGTTCTGTTGACATGGCCCGTTATACATGGCTGGTAGGTGAATTGGAGAAGGGTCAGTCGGAAGGGAAGATGATGATTATCTCCTCACACATCCCCATTGGAGTGTTACCCCCGGATAATGGCATGGGTTGGAGCGCAAGCGCTGCGGTATCGGAGCGTGATTTTGTTGCGAAGCTTCATACCTATCCGAATCTTATTTTATGGATCGCAGGTCACCGGCATGTAAATCAGGTGACTCCAATGCCATCTGCCGATCCGAGTCATCCTGAAAATGGTTTCTGGGAAGTAGAAAGTACATCACTAAGAGATTTTCCTCAGCAGTTTCGTATGTTTGAAATTGTGCGTAACAGCGACAATACCGTTTCAATAATCACTACGAATGTCGATCCGATCATGAAAGAGGGTTCTTTGGCCTCAAAATCGCGTTATTATGCCGTCGCAGCTCAGCAGGTATTCAATGTTCTGAAGCCTTATGCCCCCTCTTTTTCGTACAATGCAGAACTGGTAATTCAACTCACGCCGGAAATGCAGGCAAAGATCGAGAAGGTTGGGACACCCATAAAACATTGAGTCAACAGATTACAACATTCAATAAGATCCAAAAAACAATTTCAGCGTTAGACCCTGTTATGTGTTCATTCTTAAGGCAATTATTATTGGCGGATTGGCGATGTAGGTAAGCTTATGCCGGGAAATGCCATATGGGCTAATTGGTGATTAAAGAGTCAAAATATTAGTTCTTTGTTAAGAATCAAAAGATTCGGCTTGAAATTGTTCGTAGACGAGTCAAAAATTTTACTTTTGTGGTTTGGTTAATCAAACAGTGAAATTCCTTGGATATAACAAGCTAT
>JAHEYS010000174.1:6441-13699 GCA_023251475.1 Prolixibacteraceae bacterium | reverse complement strand
GAGTGCTGGATGAGAAGAAAGCAAGAATAAAAAACCTGCATATTTACGATTACAATCTCTTCTGGATGAATATCAGGCAAAATATCAAACTGCGGATTGATGCTTTTCTTGCAACCAAACCGGAATGACAGGGTTTTAATCTGTAGAGACGCGATTAATCGCGTCTCTACAGATGGGTATCTCATAATCCTGATTTCAGTTAATCCATTTATTACTCTTCATCCAAAGAAATAAAGGGGTCATCCACTCCTCGGCAGGTATAGACAACACAAAGCCATGATTTCCTTTCGGATACAGGTGCATCTCTGATGGTACCTTATGATGCCTTAGCGCTTCGTAAAAAGCAATGCTGTTATCCACATCCACCACCTTGTCGTCTCCTGTATGAGTCAGGTAGGTCGGAGGGGTTTGATCGGTTACATGAAGTTCATTTGAGAAAAAAGTAAGTTTTTCGGGGGTGGGATTTGCTCCCAACAGATTTCGCATGGAACCTGGATGGGTAAGCTTTTCATTTGTGGAGATCACAGGATAAATAAGAATCATAAAATCGGGACGAATACTAATATGCTTCCTGTTGGCAACCAGACAGGTGTCAAAATGGGTGCCGGCAGTGGAGGCAAGATGTCCGCCAGCCGAAAACCCCATAATCCCGATCTTATTCGGATCTATATTCCATTTTGCACTCTGCTGGCGCACCAGTTTAATCGCCTGCTGGGCATCCTGTAACGGTCCAATCGATTTATCAGGCATAATTGAATCGGATGGCAACCGGTATTTGAGAATAAAGGCTGCAGTACCGTGATTTATGAATGTTTTGGCAATGTTGAGTCCCTCCAGACGGTAACTCTCCATCCCGTAACCGCCTCCGGGGCAAATAATCACAGCTGAACCATTTGATTGGGCTTTTACCGGAAGATAAATTTCCAGTGTTGGTTTGGATATATTTTTATACCCTCCAAATTGGCCATCCCAGTTAAGGGTGACTTCCTTCATCGGATACGAAATTGAATTGGGGATTTTCTTGTTGTACAACGGGATGATTTCCTGTGCTTTCAGGTTGCAGATCAGGAATGAGATACAAAGGAACGATAGTGCAATTCGTTTTTTCATGGCAGGAGGGTGATTGCATTTAAAATTTCATTTTCAAAGATAGATTAAAAGAAATTAAAGAACAGATTAATTGCGAAAGATGTTAATTTCACAATAAATTACCTACTGGTGAAACTCTCATGAACCTACATTCACAAAAGGGATGTATAAGATCGACACTGTGACATTTGGTGTGGGTAAGACCAATATTGCTCTTATTGTCACGAAGCTTCTCTGCCCATACGATTTATTATTGAGCCATAAGATCTATGAGGGTTTCACATGAGTCAAAGATTTAATTATTAAGTAGATAACCTGAATATATACGTTTGAAAATGCAAAGAACAATTCTGACTTTCTCACTTATTCTCCTTTCATGGGGTCCCGTTTTTTCGCAACTTATTGTGAACAAGGGGATCTATAAAGTGGCTTTCAGTAATACCTTTTATGCTCCAAGGTATATAAGTTACTACCTGTACAAAGGTGGAGGCGATTGCAATCGCGAAAATTTCTACTTTAAAAATGATGAGCCGAGGTTTCAATGTGCAACTGATGAAGACTATAAAGGGAGTCATTATGAAAAGGGGCATCTTGCCAATGCTGAAGATTTTGCATATGACTGCGTGAAAGACGAACTCACCTTCAGGTATTATAATTGCCTGCCCCAGACTACAAACCTGAACAGAGGTATTTGGAAAGCAAAAGAAACATTAATCAGAAAATGGTCACAGACTGACAGGCTCTACATCATTTGCGGAGGCCTGTTTGGGAAGAATAAAATAGGTAATGTTACTGTACCTTCTTATTGCTGGAAAGTAGTGCAATCGGTTTCAACGAGAAAGGTTCTCTTCTGCGGATGGTTCAGTAATAGTAATAAGGCAACCCTTGAGGAGATTAGCCTGACAGAGCTGGAGAAAAGAATTAAGTCTACAATTATTCTTTTAAAACAGCGATAATTTTCTGAAAGTTTTGTGTTTGACAAGAACTGGGGTATCCGATCCGACCTGCCAGGAATAAACTTAGTAGCTTTGAGGATAATATAATCTATTTTAACCTTATTCAGCTTATTGATATGAAGATAGCGTACAGTAAATTAAACACGAAATTATTTTAGGAGGCTACAATCAGGAATTGAAAGCCGTTGAAAATGATTGATCAATTTCATAGCCACCCGAACAAGATTTAGCATAGACTATAATTGCCTGAATTTCATTCCTTCAAAGCCTTATTTACCGCCCGTTTTAACATCTCTACTACTTTCTCCGCTGCTCCGGGTACCGGATCAGAAAGGACAGGCAAAAAGATCAGCCGCTGAAATATGGCTTCGGTAACAGGGAAGTCCCCTTCCTGATATCCCTGGTAATCGCCGCTGAGAGGCCCGCGCTCATGTGTGAAAATATCAAATCCTTTGGCAAACAGTTTCAATCCATGTAACAAACCATAAGGACTTGCTGAAGCATTAAGCCCCTCCTCCTGAATTAGTTTTATTAATGTGGCAGTTGGTATTCCCTTGTTTTTATTTGGGTCATGAATAATAGGGAAGGCATAATATCCTCCACGTTCAGCCCCCGGGTACACTTTTAATGGGCTCAAACCGGGAATGTCTTTGAGCTGATCTTCAACTGTCTCCACATAATTTTTTCGCCGGCTATTTAATGCGGGCAGTTTTTTAAACTGAACAGTTGCAATCCCCATTCCCAAAGGGTGTGCCCTGAATTTCATCCCCAAACCTAAAGGTTGGAGATCTGCGTATTTCTCTGTGGATAAGTCAATTCCTCCAAGCCGGTTCACTTGTCCGGCCAGACAGGCCCGTTCGAATATCTCAGCATCGTTGGTTGCCACCATCCCACCCTCGCCTGCGCTGAGTGCTTTGCTCCCCTGCATACTCCATGCTCCAACCTGACCGATTGCTCCAACCATCTCCCCTTTGTACCGGGCACCATGAGCATGCGAACAGTCTTCGATAATTGGAATTCCGGTCTCCCGGCTGATCTCCATGATCCTGTCCATATCGCATACATTACCCCACAGGTGAACCACCACGATCGCCCTGGTTTTTGGGGTGATCTTCCTGCGGATATCCTCAGCATCAATCTGGAGTGTTTCAGGATCACACTCTGCAAAGACCGGCCGGGCACCCAGAAAGAGGGCGGGGGCAATGGTGCAGATCCAGGTATAGGTGGGACAAATGATCTCGTCTCCCGGACCCACTCCCACGCCAAAATAAGAACAATACAAGGCTGAAGTGCCGTTAAACGTTGAGATGGCATATTTTACTTTCAGCCATTCCCGCCAGCTCTTCTCAAATTCCCGCACAACGGGGGTACCTCCCGAAAGTTCATTTCTAAGAGTCATCTCATAAACAATGCGGGCCTCCTCCTCACCTATCTGTTTCCAATTGTCCAGATCCGGTTGGGCCGGAAACGCTGTCTGAATAAAAACTGGAATCTTTGGTTCTTCCTTTGATTGTTTCATCTTTTGGATTATTACTTTTATAAAGTGGTCTCCCCCCTGTTTGTAACGAGGTGGGTGCTGATTGCCGTTTGCGACGAAATAATGTGTTGTTAATCAATTAGATTGAAAGTTGTCAATTAATGATTGAATTCCCGGTCAGTTGAATCTCATTTTTTTGATTTGCAGGAACATTAAAAAATACGGATTTATTCTTTGGAATCTGGCACCTACTGATCACCACCTGTTTAATGTCTTTGAAATACATGAGCGAAGATGCACCTTCGCTTCTTTCAGCAGCGACATCAACAATGTTCAGTTTTGCCACATCCTCAAAAATGAATGCAGACCGTTTGTCGGGGTGGTCAACCGTTAGGTCTACCGATTCAAGTCGCAGATTCTTGGCATGTCGGCAGTAGATTCCCCAGGCTGGTATTGCTCCAAACATATCGGAATCGGGGTATTTGTCAATTAGTTCCGGGACACTCTCAAGTTTACCATCAAAAGAACCGCCTCCAACAAATTCGATTTTAATATTATTCAACGTGAAATTCTCAACCGGGAAGCCAGGGATTCCGGCAATTATTGATGCCTGCAATGCGCCGGTTGCGGTAATATTGGTGATGATCACATTTCTTAAATAACCCGGGGTTGGTGTTTGCATATCCCGTCCGCGGTTTCCGAGGCGAAGAAAGATTGGTGATTTAACAGTGGTCATGGCTATATTGGTGATGGTCACCCCTTCAACTTCTGCTCCATCTACAGATTCCAGTGAGATCCCGGAGTCGGCAGGTCTTCCAATTTTTCGGGGAAGTATTGTGGAATTGGAGAAGGTCACATTTTTAAATCCGCCTCCCGATTCGGTCCCGAATTTAAAAGCATTACAGTTGGAAGAAAGGATACAATTGGTAACAGTCAGGTTTTCAACCGACCGGCGAATACCAAGCGAAAAGCTGGCCTTTGGAACGATGGCATCATCATAACAATCAATAAAACAGTCTGATATTCTGATATTTTTACAGGCATCCGGATCAATACCATCGCTGTAACCATTCAGGATGGTTACCCCGGATATCGAGACAAAATCAGTACCCAGCATGCTGATGTTATAATTGGGGGCATTCTTTAAGGTGATATCCCTGATGGTGACATAGCTGCATCGTTTTAAAGCGATTGGTTTGGGACCACCTCTTTTTACCCTGTTCCCATCAATGATTCCGGTACCCAGAATGGCGATGTGTTCAAGGTCTTCACCCCGGATGAGCGCATAATGGAAAAAACTGGTCTCCTTATCTCCGGCGGTTTTAAATTCAAGTTTTTCGTAAGGGTCAAAATCTTCATTGTCCTTAGACATTTTAATCAGAGCGCCATGATCAAGGTATAATGCGATATTGCTTTTTAAATGGAGACTTCCACAAAGGTAGGTGCCGGGAGGAAAGTAGACGGTCCCACCTCCATGGGCGTAACAGGAGTCAATGGCATCCTGCACCGAACGTGTATCTTTGGTCTGACCATCAGCCTTTGCACCAAAATTAATAACGCTGTAATATGCAGTTGATTGATTATTCTGGCTGAATTGAGCAGAAAATGCGGGATTACCTGATAGTATCAGAACTATTAAACAAAGAAACAGAGAAATCTTTTTTTTCCACATAATTGCTTCGGGTTATAATTCGTTTTTGATAGTTGTTCAAAAATACAAAATGTATACACACTTAAAACAGCAATATTGGCAATATTTAATGTGCTTTTCCTAAGATTACAGAAGTTATTGACAAGAAGCCTCACTATTTTTGAGTTTAATTTCCAAATAGATGAATCTGAAAGGGGATTAAATGATTGTGTACAGTAAACAATTTGTAAAATAATCAGATTAAAAAAAATTTAGGCATGAAATAGCCATGGTTGACAAACCACAAACCGAAATGAAAATATAACCATGGCTATTAGCTTCGCTGATCTGCGATTCCATCTGGCCGCTAAAAAACAAATTAAATACAAATGAAATCTTTCAAAAGAAATATTCTCCTACTCATTTTTGCGATGACAATGTCTGCTTTTATTCAGAAGAGAGCGGCACAATGTCAGACCAGTCATAACTATATGCCGGCGAAAATCGGGTGGCATGAGGCCGTTTATGATGACAATATTAAAGAACCGAAACTCACCCCCTGGACCACATGGGATAATGCCATTGAAAGGGAGATGAACTGGTATTTAAGAGCTCCGGTAAACGAACATGGCTATCCTTCTTTCGTTTATATCACCTTTATGGATGAGCATTACAAGGCTTACCGTAATGATTTTATCCCGGCTACTCAGGATGGGATGGGAATTATTTCCTGGCTGAAATACTGGGAAAACAAAGGCAGGTCTGACTCAAGGGTACTCGATATCGCAAAAAAAATGGGCGATTATCTTGTTACGGAGGCAAATACGTCCAATGTAGGTGTTTATCCCGGCTTTACACGGTCAACAGGAATGGCGACAGATTTCCCGTTGAAAGAGAGTTCCCAGGGGGATGCAGAACATGGGAAGAACGTCATTGAGCCCGATAAGGGGGGTATTGCCGGTTATGCGCTAATGGAGCTTTATAAAGTGACGAAGGATAAGAAGTATCTCGGTCAGGCGGTTCATAATGCCCAGATATTAGTTAAAAATATGCGAAAGGGTGATGCCTCCCATTCTCCGTGGCCTTTCCGGGTGGACGCCGTGAGCGGGAAATACTGGGGTGAAAGGAGCGGAAACATGGCGTATAATCTCCGTCTGTTTGATGGCCTGATTGAAATGGGATACCCCGAATTTAAAATATCGCGTGACGCGTTGTGGGGATGGATCATCAACTTCCAGTTGAAAGCCCCTGAAGATAAAGATAATAGTTTGTGGATTCAGTTTTTTGAAGACATGCCAAAGGAGGATAACCGCAATGCCTGGGCTCCGCTCAACCTGGCCCGTTACCTGATTGAAAAGAGAGTGGCCCTCGATCCAAATTGGAAAGAACATGCAGAACAATGTATTCAGTTTGCAATCAGGAATTTTGGGATGGATCGACCGGGTGGAGTAACCTGTGTCGGTGAGCAGGATTCAGACCGGAGGGCCTGGGGTGGAATCAATTCTACTTTTGGCGCCGTGACCGCGATGTTTTATGCTGCCGGAGGGGGTGAAAAATACAGGGAGATCGCCTTCAGAAACCTGTCATGGATCACCTATTTTATACGCGAAGATGGAGTAGTATGTGATCAGACGGGCGAATGGCACTGGCTCAGGGAAGGGGGGTGGCAGGAAGATTGTCATACTGACGTGATCCATAATTTTATGGATGCACTGAAGGCTGTTCCCGAATGGGCAACCGCCAAAACACCCGACGGCAAAGTTCAGGCTGCTGTTCAAAACTATTTTCCGAAACCCAGAAATGGCAACACTTATGTCATCGCTCACCGGGGCGCTCATGTTGGCATTCCGGAGAATTCTCTTGACGCAATTCAAAAAGCCATTGACCTGGGTTGTGATTTTGTCGAGATTGATACCAGAGCCACGAAAGACGGAAGAATCGTCAGCGTACACAATGCAACAGTTGATCAGTATGTGGTAGGAAAGACCGGGAAAGTGAGTGACTTTACACTGGAAGAGATCAAAAAACTGGATATCGGCGAAAAAGTGGGGCCGGATTGGAAAAATACCCGTATTCCCGGAATCGAGGATATCCTGCAGTTATGCA
>JAHEYS010000174.1:0-6431 GCA_023251475.1 Prolixibacteraceae bacterium | reverse complement strand
GACCTTAAAGAACCACTGGTTCCCGAATTGCTCCGCATCATTCAGAAATATGACATGCAACGTCAGATCGTGTGGTATATTCCGGCATCACGAATGGAGTTAATCAAAGAGCTGGAAAATTTGTGTTATAAATGTATTCCCATGCCTGATCCTGGACCGGAAAAAAATATATATGAATTAGTTAAGCAGGTTCATCCCCGGGTGATCGCCAGTGATATGGGCCAGCTAAGTGAACGCTTTTTGAAAACAGCCCATGCCAGTAATGCAAAGGTCTTTGTCGATGAAAAAAAGGGAACCCCCGAGGAGTGGGAACAGATGATCAGATGGGGAACAGACGGTATTCAGACCGATAACCCTGCTGCGCTGATTGAATTTTTAAAAAACAGAAAAGAATAAATCGGTATGAAAAATTCAAAAGTTACTTTATCTGCATTGTTTATTTTTTTAATCGTGTTGTCAGGCTCTGCAAAAGAGGTTTTTTTTAATGTACTTGATTTTGGCGCCAAAGGAGATGGCAAAACCAATAATACCAGGGCCATAAATGCAGCTGTAGATGCCGCTGCAAAGAAGGGAGGGGGAACCGTTTACTTTCCTGCCGGGGATTTTCTCTCCTTTACTATCCGGATGAAAAGTAAGATCACACTTCACCTGGACCAGGGGGCCGTCTTGATTGGTGATAAAGAAATAAATGGGGTCGGATATGACTTGCCCGAGGAAGATGCCTGGTATAAGAAGTTTCAGGACTTCGGGCACAGCTACTGGAAAAACAGCCTTATTTACGGTGATAGTCTGCATGACATTGCAATTACAGGGAACGGAATGATCTGGGGTAAAGGATTGTATACTTATGATAAACCCGGCATTAAGGGTTCAGGCAACAAGGCGATCGGATTGAAAAATTGCTTTAACGTGACCATCAGGGACGTCTCCATTCTCCACGGCGGTCATTTCTGTATCCTGGCTACAGGGGTCGATAATCTGACCATCGATAATGTTCGCGCAGATGCCGACCGTGATGCATTCGATATTGACTGCTGCAAAAATGTTCGCGTTTCAAACTGTAATATCAACTCGCCTATGGACGACGGGCTTTGTTTAAAATCATCGTTTGGTCTGGGATACGCAAAGGCAACAGAGAATGTTACCATCACCAATTGTCAGGTGTATGGTTATGATCATGGTACCTTAATGGACGGAACTTTCGGAACAATATTCAAAGACGAAGATCCGGGTGCGAACCACAGCATTACTGGACGCCTGAAACTGGGGACCGAATCAAATGGCGGGTTTCGGAATATTACTGTTTCCAATTGTGTTTTCGAACATTCGCGCGGAATTTGCATCGAGACGGCCGACGGTGGTTTGATTGAGGATATTGTGATCAATGGCATTACGATGCGCGATGTGACTGATACCCCATTTTTCATCAGGCTGAATGCCCGTATGCGCGGACCTGAAGGGACACCCGTGGGAGTCTGTAAACGGATCACCATCAGCAATATCATTGTTTATGATGTAGGTGGACGCACAAAGTTCCCGGGATTGGGCGCCGGAATGGTAATGGGTATTCCCGGTCACTATATCGAAGACCTGACCCTGAGCAATATCCGGATTATTTACAGGGGAGGTACTACGAAGGAAGCAGTTGACAGCGAGGTTCCTCAGAATATCGATATGTACCCCGATCCTTATCGCTGGCACACATTGCCTGCCTACGGAATGTATTTCCGTTATGTAAGAGGATTAAGGGTAAGTGATGTGGTATTAAGCTATTTGAATCGTGATGAACGTCCTGCTTTTGTTCTGGATGATGTTCATAATGCCAGTTTTTCTAATGTTTATGCTCAAAATGGGGCTGGAGCGCCACAGTTCGTTCTCAAAAACTTAACCAACTTCTCTGCTCATCAGGTGAATGGCGTCGGAGATACTAAACTGGAAAAAGTGGTAAAGAAAGAATTGTAATTAATGTGGTAATTTGGTAATAAGATAATCCCTGAATTAGTGAAATAATTAAACGAATGAAAATGAAATCATGTTTTTTATTGATCGTGACTTTGGCATTTGTGCTAACCTCCGGTTCATTTGCCCAAGGCGGGCAAAAAACTCAGGTTCAGGTGAAGAATCATCCTGATATGCAGTGGTGGCAGGATGCACGGTTCGGGATGTTTATCCATTGGGGGCTCTATTCGATCCCGGGACGTGGTGAATGGCTGATGTATCAGGAACATATCCCTGTTTCAGATTATGCAACCCTCGCGGATCAATTTAATCCAAAACAGTTTAATCCGAAAGAGTGGGTGGCCAAAGCGAAAGAGGCTGGAATGAAATATGTGGTATTAACGACCCGTCACCATGATGGATTTTGCCTGTTCGATAGTAAAGTCTCCGGTTTTACCGCTCCCAGAACGGCTGCCCAACGGGATCTGATCGCTGAATTTGCTGATGCGTGCCATGCTTCGGGTATGCGGATGGGTTTTTATTATTCCATGATGGACTGGCATTTCCCGGGAGTCTTACCGCTTGGAGTTCCGGTTTCGGAACCAACCATGAAACTGATTGCAGACCAGGCTTATGCACAGGTTCATGAGTTGCTTTCCAACTATGGTAAGGTGGATATCCTTTGGTTTGACGGATTAAATCCTAATGATCCGGTCCGTTGGCATTCACAGGAAATCCTCGGTATGGCCCGTAAACTTCAGCCCGATATCCTCATTAACGACCGCTCCGGTCTTCCGGGTGATTTCTCAACACCCGAAAATGTGGTTGCTGCACAACCCCGTCCATGGGAGTCGTGCTTTTGCATGAACCGGACATGGGGTTATGCACCCTATGACCGTAATTACAAGCCAGTCCATGAAATACTGAGATTGATTGCCTCCTGTTCCTCTCAAAGCGGAAATTTCCTTTTGAATGTTAGTCCCGACGGCGAAGGGGTCATACCTGTTGAACAGGCTGAAATACTCAGTAGTATTGGTCAATGGATGAAGGTTAACGGAAAGGCTGTCTATGGCGCTGGTCCTTCACCCATCAGTGCACCAAACCTGGGAATGGCAACAAGAGTCAGGGATAAGGTTTATCTGCTGATCCAACGGTGGCCGGGTTCAACTGTCCCGGTTGCCTGGTGCGGCAGCAAGGTCAAATCGGCTTGTCTGCTGGCTACAGGTCAATATGCCCGCATCGAGCAAAAGGGCGATCGTGTTTGGTTACATGATCTGCCACAATATCCGCCCGATCCGTGGCTAATTGTAATTGAACTTACTTTTGAAGGCGAACCACGCCCATCAGTTCCCGCTTACCAATGATACAAGTCTGGAAATAATTTGTTTTTTGGCAGCCACCTGGAATTGAAGATCAGCTAAGCTAATAGCTACATTTGAAGATGATTATCCTTCGCTGATTGTAATTCCTGAATCATGGCTATTTCATCATTTTACTGATATACAGGGGTGTTTTCCATCAACCGGATTTGATATTTGAACCATCTTAGGAATAAATGGGAAGATTAAGGTTTAAGATCAATTTCTGATGTTAAATTCACTTTTTAACCCGGCCAATAAAACTATATCAACCAATTAGGTGTTAAAATTCAATGGATAATGAATAAAATACCACATGTTTTTATGACACGGCTATTGTATCATTGTACTAATTGTCAAGTTCCAACCTAATAATAAAAGCTAATGAAACTATTTGGACGTATTTTAGGGATAATTCTTCTTGGTATCCTGCTGATTCTCTTTTTTAGTACCTCCACAGTTGACAGAACATCCTATTATCTGACAGATTACTACAAAAAAACAGAGGCCAGGGTGGATAGCCTGAAATCAGCTGCGGTCATTGAAAACGACTCGGTTCAGGCCGGGTTTTCAAGGATTAGTATCACACCTGGATTAAATAATTCCGAAGATAATATTCAGGATGGAAAATTCAAAGTGGTTCCGCTTGCCGGTTATGGTGCACGCAAAGGGAAAGGGGCAACAGCCATACACGACAGTATTTATGTGAAGGCTGCCGCCCTGAAGATTCATGGTCAGACGGTCGTGATTGTCGGGGCAGATTTGTTGATCATGCCTCCCAATATTATTGATGAAGTGAGCGGGCTGTTAGCTCAAAAAGGGATTAAACGGCACCAAATCTTTTACTCCGCCACACACAGTCACTCCAGTCTTGGAGGCTGGGGACCTGGTTTTATCGGGGAACAATTTGCCGGTACAGCAAATACAAATCTTTCAAAATGGCTGGTACAGCAAATTGCGAAAGCTGTAACTTCTGCAATTGAAGACCTGCATCCTGCAAGTATAGGATCGGGTTGTTTTAATGCTTCAACCTATACCCGTAACCGTTTGATCGGAGAAGCTGGGACAAAAAATAGCGATTTCGGATACCTTCTTATTGAGCAAACAGGGCGAAAAAAAGCGGTAATCGGGTCATTTGGGGCCCATTCGACAACACTGGGAGCTGGCAATATGGAGGTTAGCGCCGATTATCCCGGATATTGGGAGCGCCGGATGGAGAATACATCAGCAGATCTGGCCATCTTTTGCGGCGGTTCTGTCGGCAGTCAAAGTCCTTCAGGCGAGGGGAAAGGATTCGATAAACCCAAACTGATAGGGGAGGCTTTGGCCGATAGTCTGAACGCTCATCTTGCAGGAGTTACCCCAGAATCTAAGGTTACGTTCTCTGCACTCTCCTTAAAAATAGAGTTGCCCCCCTACCACATCCGGTTAACAACAAAGATCAACCTCTCGACTTACCTGAGTAAAAAGCTCATGCCGCTGCCGGAAAATGTTTATCTTCAAGCCTTAAGGATCGGAAATATGGTGTGGATTACCACACCCTGCGATTTCAGCGGCGAATATGCCCTTCAGATAAAGAACGCCCTTGCTGCAAAAGGATTTAATGCGAATGTTTCAAGCTTTAACGGCAGTTATGTGGGTTATATCATTCCAGGCCGTTATTTCTATCTCGACGAATATGAACCGAAGCTCATGGGTTGGTTCGGCCCGAATATGGGAGAATATACCGTGGACATGATCCGCAGGATTACAGATATCGCAACGAAGAAAAATTAAGAATACCACCCAACCTGTTTATCATTAATTCAACAGACCTCTTTATGATAAAAAAAATCTTCAGGTACCTGATCATCTTGATCGCAGGATTTTTACTGGTCGCACTTTTTGTTATGTTTTCCGTCCCCTTGTGGCATCACTGGATGACCTATCCAAGGATGGAGAAGGAGGTAAATGAATTTCAAAAACTACGGAAAGAACCTGAATCGCTGACAAAACTGTTTACCTACCGTGGATTAATGCATGCACATAGCTACCTGTCACACGATAGTAAATGGACTTTGGATGATATCATTCCGGCTGCAAAAAGCGATGGAATTGATTTCATCTTCCTTACAGATCACCCTCGTGGTAATATCGATACGATACCAAAAGGATATCATGGCTATTATGATGGAGTATTGATCGAATCGGGCAGCGAAAAACAGGGCTTCGACTGCTGGCCATTGCATCCGGCCATCATTAACTGGAAATTGGATAAAGACACCATCGCCAGAGATATTGTATCAAAAGGTGGGATCATCTTTTATGCACATACGGAAGAGATGCATAACTGGGGTAATCCCGATTATCAGGGGATGGAGATTTATAATTTTCATACCGATACAAAGGATGAATCGTTAGCGCCACATATCTTTAATTTTATCGTCAATGGGAATAAATACCGTCCATGGGCATTGCGTGAAATGTTCGACGAACAGACCACGATTCTGAAACGCTGGGATTCCCTGAACCTTAAAAGAAAAATTGTTGGATTTTCAGCTGTTGATACCCATGAAAACCAGAATATCCGGGCAAGATATCTGAAAGATGGCCGGATTCAGTGGATCGGCCCAAATGCCCACCCGATCGGTACGATGGAGGTAAAATTCTGGAACAGATGGCTTTTACATGAACCGGACAAAAGCGGATGGGTTTTCAAATGGATGGTCGATACTTATAAGGAAGGATTTAATTATATCACCAACTATGTTCTTGCGGATACCTTATCTACTCCTTCACTCGCTGAGAACATGAAAAGAGGACATGTCTATACGGCATTTAAAAGTCTCGGTGATGCCAAAGGATTTATTTATTATGCAGTAAATAAAGGAGATAGTGTGCTGGGGATTCTCGGTGATTCGGTAAAAATTGAACAGGCAAAAGCGCTGATGGCCGTTTCTCCTCTCCCAGGTCAGTTCCGGCTGATTCACGATGGCAGGATTGTTAACGTTTCTTCCGGTGAGAATTACCGGTATGTCTGGTCTGAACCTCTCCAAAAAGGAGCCTATCGCATTGAAATGCACCTCCGGTTACACGGTAAGTCTATCCCCTGGCTCTATTCAAATCCGATCTATCTTTATTAATTTTTTATTTTAA
>JAHEYS010000173.1 GCA_023251475.1 Prolixibacteraceae bacterium | reverse complement strand
CACCGACATCATATCAAGCGTCCCCTCACGATCGACAATGATGAGGTAATGCGGCTCGACTTCACTCATATTCAGCAATACCGTTTCAACCTGTGACGGGAACACATTTACCCCCCTGATGATTAACATGTCATCACTTCTCCCCTTACATTTCTCCATTCTCACGAGGGTCCTGCCACAGGTGCACTCTTCATAAATAAGACGGGTAAGGTCACGGGTACGGTACCTGATGAGCGGAATTCCCTCCTTGGTGATGGTGGTAAAAACAAGTTCACCGATCTCACCCGGGGGAAGAGGTTTCAGGGTCTCCGGATCGATAATCTCCGGCAAAAAATGATCCTCGTTGATGTGCATGCCGCACTGATGTTCACACTCGCACGAAACACCCGGGCCAACGATCTCGCTAAGCCCATAAATATCAATCGCCTTAATCTTCAGTTTGGTTTCAATCTCTTTACGCATCTCCTCCGACCAGGGTTCCGCTCCAAAAATTCCGACCCTTAGCTTCAATTCATTAATATCCACCTTCATCTCTTTCATCACCTCGCCGATATTGAGCGCGTAAGAAGGGGTACAACAAAGCACTGAACTACCAAAATCCTCCATTAACTGGACCTGTTTGTGGGTATTACCTCCCGAAATCGGGATAACCGATGCGCCGAGGTTCTCGGTACCATAGTGTAAGCCAAGACCACCTGTAAATAATCCGTAGCCATATGCGATCTGGACAATATCGTTCCGGTGAACTCCCGCCATGCACAGTGACCGGGTCACCACCTCCGCCCACATCTGGATATCCTTGCGCGTATAACCCACTACGGTAGGTTTTCCTGTGGTTCCTGATGAGGCGTGCAACCGTACGATTTCAGACATTGGCACGGTAAACAGTCCGAAAGGATAGTTGTCACGCAAATCGATTTTAGTTGTAAACGGAAGCCGGTGCAGATCATCAATATCATGAATATCATTGGCCGTAAGACCCGACTCCTGCATTTTTTTCCGGTAGTAAGGTACATTATGGTAGATGCGCCTTACCGTTTCACACAATCTCTCGGACTGGATCATCCGCATCTCTTCCCGACTTGCGCATTCAATTTTTTCGTTCCAGATCATTTTGTGACATTTAGATTAATGGCGATTTCCGTTCCCCAAATATAAAGTATATCAATTAAAAAAACCAGGTCATGATCAATCTTACCCCATTATTTATTGCCGGATGGGTATCTGCATACAATCCGTTGCTAAAATCAAACTGACCAACACCATAGGCTGCATTTGTCCATTCATATTCAGCGGTTAAAAGAAACTTTGGAATACAATAGGAAATTGAAGGACTGATCCTGGACATCTTCATAATATTTGTGCCGTATCCCCAGATATCGGCCTTTCCCCCTTTATTGGCCAATGGATCCGAACTGCCCAGATTTTCAAGATATCCCAAAAGGAGACCAGGTTTCCATTTATTGCCATAGGTAATATTCAGTAATGCCGTGTAACCATTAATATTGGTATAGGTCTCTTTACCTGTTTCTGCATTATAGGAGGCAACGCCATACCCGGCAACCATGGTGAGGTGAGTCATGTTCTGTCCATAATAACCTTTCAATAACATCATTAATTTACCGCTGGAATATTTCCCGTAAGCCATATAAGACGTACTGTTCAGAAACTGGTCTGACACGTAGGTCTTTGTATCACTACCACAAGTGATTACACGCGGTTTGATCCTGTTAAAGTCGATTCCGGCACCAAGGGTCAACCCTTTTTTTGCATATTCAAGACTTAAAACTGTCTCAGGTATTACACCATCTCTTTTATACATATTTGAAAACCCCACAGGACCGCCCGACACATATTGTTGCTCATATACCGCCGAAAAAGAATAGGTCATGGTGCCTGAGTGATAGTCAAACCGTACCTGCGGACTCCGGTTAAATGGTTGAAACGGTGTGCCCGTATTGAGCGCCCCAATTCGCGGGAATGCATCGTTTCCCCACATGGGATGCCATGTTTGACCAACTAAAAGTTTTGTTTTGGCCCAACTGAAAAGGGTGTATGCTTTTCGAAGTCTGACCAGAAAAATCTCGGGTTTTCCGGCAAAGTCAACTTCAATACATCCTGTTGTCTTTGCGCCAAAAATTTCGGGCCCGTTGATATTGACCCCACCACGTGTAATTACTGAAACAAAATTGGCAGTCGTCTGATCATTAATATCCTTCCCGTTGGCATCGGCGCCAATATAGTTGGGGAAAAGATAAAAAACATCCTGAAAAGCATTGAGCCCCTTGTAGGTATCAAGGTAAAAATCGCTTCGGACAAAACCATAGAAGGTAACCGGGTTTTCTTTTTTTATCTCCTGGGAGATGGCAATAAATGGCAGGAAAAGGAGTAATACTCCAATTGATTTAAGCATAAAAAATTATTAGTCAGCCAGTTAAGCTGAAATATTAAATATTTGAATTACAATTAATTATGCTTCTACAAGTTGCTGAAACACAACTGGCAGTAAAAGTAAAAAAATAAATAAATCATCATATTTCAGGATATGCCAAAACCCCTTTTGGATTGAAAAATTAAGAATTATTTAAGGATAGGATGGGGGAGTCACAAATGGAGGACAATTTTGGAAAACATCTCCCCGAATCGTTCCATCTCTTCTGAAGGTATTGCTTCGAGCAATCTGGCCTCGCATTCGTTTCTGACCTTGTCGATCTTTGAGCGGACTGCTTTCCCTTTAGGGGTAAGACACAACCGGATCACCCTGCGATCGGCAGTATCTGCGTTCCGGTCGAGATAACCATTGACAACCAGTTTATCGACTACACGGCTTATCCGGGAGAGAGAAAGCCCCATGTTCTTTGCCAGTTCGGGGCTGCTGATCCCCTGACAATTGTTTAGCGCAGAAAAGAAAAGCAGTTCAGATTGTGAGATATTCAAATCCTCCATTAACTGTTGATCAGCCTGCAGACACTTTTTCTTCATCTCGTAAACCAGACTCATTATTCCCGTCGGAGTTTCCATATTGTCAAAAAATTCGTTGTGCAAAATTACGAAGTTGAAAACTATTTCCAATCACATTCTTTGCTATTAGCATATTTTTTTTCAATTATTTTTTTTATTCCAAACTATTTAATATTTTTGCATCACAATTATTGCTATTAGCACATTAATTCGAACCAGTTATTTTAAATATTATGGCACTAGAACATTTAACAAGGGAGAGTTTTAAGGAGAAGGTTTTCAATTTTGAATTGAATAAGGAGTGGAAATTTGAAGGGAAAGTACCGGCGATCATCGATTTTTATGCCAACTGGTGCGGCCCCTGTAAAATGGTGGCGCCTATTCTTGAGGAGTTACAAACGGAATATGGTGATAAACTGACCATATATAAGGTAAATACGGAAGAGCAGCAGGAATTGGCCGGAATGTTTGGCATTCAAAGCATCCCGTCCATTTTATTTGTTCCTACTGAAGGGCAGCCACAGATGGCAATGGGTGCATTGCCCAAAGAGACATTCAGGAGTGCGATTAATGATGTTTTGAAGGTTTCTATTAACTGAGAGTATATTTGGATGCAGAAAAGCTACTGGCAGTTTGCGGCTGGCAGCTCGCTGGCTTAACTTTCAAATGTTGTTAATTATCAGTCTGGAAAGATCCATCATGTAAAGATGATTTTGTCAGCAGCCAGAAGCCAGAAGCCAGTTGCAAGTTGCCAGAAGCAAGTAGCCAGAAGCCAGAAGCCAGTTGTCACGTATATACTCAACAACCTCTTAGAGGCAAAGTATTAAGAATTAAATAAATATCTTATTATGAAACAAGACATAAATATCTCATGGAAGGACGGCATGGCGTTTGAAGCAGAGGTAAACGGACACAAATTAATGCTTGACGCCGGTGAACAATCTGGCGGGCGCGATCTTGGACCACGTCCCAAGACCTTAATGCTGGTTGCCCTTGCGGGATGCACCGCGATGGATGTTATTTCGATCCTCACCAAAATGAGGGTTGAACTTAAAAACTTCGATGTCAGGGTTGAAGGGGAGCAATCGGAAGAACAGCCGGTACATTTTACCAGTATGCACATCATTTACGAATTCTGGGGGGAAAATCTCCCCGTTGAAAAGCTCGAAAAGGCAATCAACCTGTCACATGAACGGTATTGCGGAGTATCGGCAGTTTACAGAAAAGCGATGCCCGTAACTCATGAGGTAATTTTGCACGAAACAGCTTAGCGGGGACAAATTGCCGATGCAAGTGGAATGGCAATGAATTTCACAAAATAAAAATATCAACAGTATTAAGTAATCAGAATAATTTACTGTCGTAATTGGATCTTTATAAATCGCAGAAGATCAATAAGAAAAGGCATTGATCCGTCAGCTGACGTAGAACATTTCTAATTGACGATTACTTATTATTGCTGTACGAATCAACTAAGAAGAAGCGCTACCGGTAAAGGGAAGCGCTTCTTTCTTTTCAGACAGCAGACGAACAGGTATATTTTATCCTAATCTGCAGTTTACAAAGATTTATAATCCTCCAAAATGGTATCCCAGGCCAAGGGCAAAGCCAAGATTATGTTTCTTATAAGTTTCGGAGTAGGTGCCTGCCGAGGCATCGGTAAACGATTTTGTGGCATCGGTATACCAGGTGCAAAGCATTCCGGCATCCACGGTAAAGCGGGAGTTTGGTTTCCATTCGAAACCGCCGCCGAAAGTATCTCCAGGGTTATAATAGCTAAAATCACTTTGGAACTGTTTGGAAACACCCAATTCGGTGTGAAGATAGCCGGCGCTTAAGGCAATTTTTTTCGTTACCTGGTATTGTCCACCGAAGGCTACCTCCCAGGTATTGCTGTCGATGGTACGTTGTTGTCCATAAATATTCGTCCCCCAATCTACCCCTTTGTCATGATAGGCATTAAAAGACATTGACAAGGTAAGTATCTTTGACAATTTATAATCGGTTCCAATTGAAAAAATGGCAGGAACATCAGTTCCGGTTTCTTTCTTATCGGGAAATAAACCTGTACCATCAACAACAGTGGCGTTTATAAGGGTCAGTTTTGTCTTGAACTCATACTTTATTCCGATATTCCAATCTTTATCAGGTGAGATATTGATTCCCAAAATCGGAGTATATCCAGTACCAGTCTGCTTCACATCAACCAATTTATCCTGGAGCTGACCCGCTGTCGCGATCAGAGCAGTAGCCTTACCATTTAAAGTGGCAGCGCCGGTAGTATATGCTGTCTGAATCTGAGAAATATTCATCTGATTAATAGCAGTCTGCGGTATACCCTGACCGATTAAACCCTGTTCTAGCTGAGTTCTGATATCTGCACTGATTTTCCCTGCCCCCTGTACCTGTGCGAGTGTCAGGGATCCTGCTCCTTCGTTGATCATTGGCTGAACATTTAATGCCACACCTGCTGCATTGGCAGCGGCTCCCCTTAAAACAGGGGCTGCTTCACCGGTAAGGAAGGTCGCTGCATTTTTAAATTGCCCGTTTACTTTCACCTGAATATTTTGAAGATGACCATCATATTTGGTACTTGCCGGAACATAACGCAGACCGGCGTAGGCAGAAAAAACCGGATTAATTTTAAAGGAGACACCCCCCTGAAATCCCCAGTATACCGACTCACCCTTAAAATAAATATCCGTATTATAACCACTTACATTTTTTCCAATTTTACTCAGATCGGCTAATCCGGGAACAAGTTTCGAGATGTCTTTTTCAAACGATGGAAGTCCCCGGTTAAACTCGGCACTACCGCCACCACTGTTGGGACCAAATCCTATTGACAGGGCAAAACGATCCTTTTTGTAGACCGCAAATGCTGTTGGAAAAACAGGGGCTGTCAATGTACCATCGTAGGTGGGATTGTTCAGTAAAGGGAAACCACTCTCAACCGATTTTGTCTGAAACAGGCTCTGACTCTGAAGAGAAATATAAAACCCGTTCTCCATCAGCATCAAACCCGCGGGATTAAAATAAACCGCATCAACCGATGTTGAGGCATTACGGGATAACATCCTGATATACTGAGCACTTTGATTGCCGTTAGTAAGTATACCACCTCCAAACACCTGACCAATAAAACATACGAATAGTGTAAATACGATAAATCTTTTCATCCGCCTAAATTTTTAAATTTAAGCGGCAAATATAAATAATAAAAAATAAAAAACAATCCTTTTAGTTGATTTTCAGCTTTTTACGAATTATTGAACAATTTAATCATATATTTGATAAATAGAATCATTCTAAAGAAGCCCGGTGTATTTACGGCGAAGTTCACCGGTCAAAAATGACGCCTCGAATGAATTACGGATCAGTTGGAGAATCTCCTTTTCGGTCAGCGACAGTGCCTGGGCGACTGCAATAAGATTATCGTTGAGATATCCGCCAAAATAGGCAGGATCATCTGAATTGACCGTTACCTTTAATCCCTTATGCAACATTGCTTTCAGGGGATGGTGTGACAGATCATCCACTACTTTTAACCGAAGATTGGAAAGGGGGCATATGGTTAATGGCATTTGGATCTCTGCCAATGTTTCGATCAGGACCCCGTCGAGCATAGCGCTGTTGCCATGGTCGATCCGGGAAACATGCAAAAGGTATAGCGCTCCCCATATATTTTCAGGGGGACCTTCCTCGCCGGCATGAGCCACGGTCAGGTATCCGTATTCGCGTGCTTTGGCAAATACCCGTTCAAATTTTCCGGGTGGATTTCCCTGTTCGGAAGAATCAAGACCTACCGCAGTAATCA
This sequence comes from Prolixibacteraceae bacterium, assembly GCA_023251475.1. Taxonomy (GTDB): domain Bacteria; phylum Bacteroidota; class Bacteroidia; order Bacteroidales; family Prolixibacteraceae; genus JAAFHB01. The sequence continues at coordinate 6,943 of JAHEYS010000173.1, read as the reverse complement.
TTTCCCGGTAAGGAAGAGATTGATCCAACACAGTAAAAGCCTCTTTCTCGCTCAAATGACGTAAAAAAGACATAATAAGCCGGGAAGTGATCCGGAGTTTCTCCGCACCGTCGGATAAAGCCCTGTTGATACCTTTGATCACCTTTTCGAAGGGGACTCCACGCGAGGTGTGCGCCTGCGGATCAAACATTATCTCGGCATGGACGATGTTGTTCTCTTTGGCCTTAATCAGATAATTCCAGGTAAGGTCATAAAAATCCTGTTCTTCAATCAAAACACGCGTTCCGGCATAATACAGGTTCAGAAAATCCTGAAGTTGTGTAAAATGATAGGCCTCCCTTAAAGATTCAACAGATGGGTATTCCAGTTTTATCTTATTCCGTTCGGCAATCTCAAACATCAGTCCGGGTTCAAAAGTTCCCTCAATATGAAGATGAAGCTCCGCCTTTGGCAATTGCCTTATAAATTGAGCCAGATTATCCATTGGGAGAACTTGTGAACAAAATGACGGTTAATAATTTGACGATTTAATTTCGAAGTACGATTGCGGGTGAAGGCATGCGGGACAATTCTGAGGCGCTTTTGCCCCTTCGTGCAGATATCCGCAATTACGGCATTTCCAGACAATTTTCCCTTCCCTCTCGAAAACCTTGCCTTCGTCAAGGTTGGTATACAGTGTATTATACCTTTCTTCATGGGCCTTTTCCACCTTCGAAATCAGTTTGAAAGCAGCTGCGACCTCTTTATATCCCTCTTCATCAGCAATTCTTGCAAATTCAGGGTATAATTCGGTCCACTCCTCATTCTCCCCTTCAGCCGCAGCTTTAAGATTCTCCAGGGTAGTTCCGATGATACCGGCAGGATAGGTGGCGGTAATTTCAACAGGACCCCCTTCCAAAAATTTAAAGAATCGTTTCGCATGTTCACGCTCGTTGAGGGCAGTCTCATCAAAAATAGCGGCAATCTGCTCAAGCCCCTCCTTTTTGGCCTGTTTGGCAAAATAATCATATCTCATTCTCGCCTGTGATTCACCGGCAAATGCTTTGAGTAGATTTTGCTCGGTTCTGGATCCTTTAATGCTTTTCATCATACAAATATTTGGGTTATAAAAGAATTTTCACCAATGGGAGTATTCCCTTCTGCAGCTTAAAAGAAAAACTAAAGTTAAACAAATTCACAGTATCAGACCCGAAAAATCCAGTAAATATTTTCAATTACTTACTGCCCCGTCTCCCCTTTTAAGCGGCGAATATCTGAGTGAAGGGGAAGCTACAAATAAACCCAGACCAGCGGTATGCCAAAGCTCATCTACACGGGCAATCGTCGCGGGTGAAGAGACAACCGGGTTTGGCCAGTCACGTTTAAAGGCATCCATTTGATCAGATTTCCGGGTCCCATCCATCACGAAATGGGGTACTTCATCCGGGAAAGCAGGTGGGATGATCCGGCAGTCCCGACGTGGATCGATATTTCCCGAAACGTACCAGCTTACGGCTTCAGGATCGAAAATGTTCAATTCGGGATCCACAAACACAATCAGCTTAATCTGCCTCATCCCGCTGATTAATAAGATACTATCCACAATATTAACCAGGGTCCCGGGATCGGTTTTGATCACCCCCAAAATAATTGCAGATATCCCCTTTTCAACCAGTGAAAGATTGCATGACACCACACCGGGGATCTCAGAGAGCTGGGTGCTGCAAATATCTGAATCAAATGTGCTATCCGAAAATACGACTTCTCCGTCTGCCTCTTCACTATATTTTGAGGTTACATCAATACCCAGCTTTGAACCATAGGAAAACCTGGAAGATGAATGGTCCAGCACATCCATCGGCCCCTGAGAAAAACAGATATCCTGAAGCGGATTTACCACCCTGGACACGAATTGGGCAAAAGAGAGATAATCCTTAATATCTGCAGACTGATCGGCTACAATAAGAATTTTGTTAAACATCATCTGCCCTGCTCCCCACATGGCATTCATCACTTTCTGACCTTGACCTGCATAACTTTTATCAATCCTGGCAATGGTAAGATTATGGGCAACACCTGCCGGAGGCAATTCCATATCCGTTAATTCGGGAATCAGTGTCATTTTCATTGGCGCCAGAAAAATTCGCTCCGTAGCCCTGCCAATCCAGGCATCCTCCTGAGGTGGAATTCCCACAACAGTAGCCTGATAAACCGCATCTTTGCGATGGGAGATACAGGTTACATGAAATCTGGGATACCAATCGGCCAGTGAGTAAAAGCCGGTATGATCGCCAAAGGGGCCTTCCCATATCAACTCTTCCAGAGGATCAACATATCCTTCTATGATAAAATCGGCATCGGAGGGCACTTCGAGGTCATTGGTCAGGCATTTCACCAATTCCACCCTCTTTTTGCGCAGGAAACCGGCAAGCAGATATTCGTCGAGATTGTCGGGAAGGGGAGCTGTTGCGGCGTAGGTATAAGCAGGATCACCACCAATTACCACGGAAACAGGCATTTTAATCCCTTTGTCCTTATATCCCGAATAATGTCGTGCACCGGTTTTATGTTTGTGCCAGTGCATTCCGGTCAGGTCAGGCCCAAAAACCTGCATCCGGTACATCCCCACATTTCGGGCGCCGGTTTCCGGATCCCGGGTTATGACACAAGGCAAGGTAATAAACCGCCCGCCATCAGCGGGCCAGCACTTCAGGATCGGAAGTTTAGTGAGGTCAGGATTTTTCATGACAATTTCCTGACATTTCCCCCTGCCGGAGATTGATCGGGGCATCCAGGAGGCCATCTGCGATAAGAAAGGGAGTAATTTTAATTTCTCCAGAAATCCGCTTCTGGGCATAGCGATTTGTTTGAACAGCGATTCAATCTCCGTTCCTATCTTTTCGAGATTTTCGCACCCTAAAGCGAGCGCCATCCTTTTTTCAGAACCAAAGGCATTGATGAGAACTGGAAACCCGGTCCCGTTATTTTCAAACAGTAAAGCCTTACCTCCTCCATCGCTTTTGGATATCCGGTCGGTGATCTCGGCTATTTCCAATTCAGGATTTACCTGAATTGGAATTCTGATTAATTCGTCCTGATTATCAAGTAGCGTAATAAAATCCCTTAAACTGCCAAAAGCCATAATAAATATTTTAGGCATAAAAATAGGGGATTTTAAGGTCCCCTATTGTATAATTAAGAAAATATTATCCTTGGAATGTAATCTATTTAAAGCCAGTTGCCAGTATCTAACCGCAAGTTACCAAAAATCCATTCTGAAAGGTGAAACTATCATTCCCAAAATCAAATTCCGGCTTTCCCCTTAAACCATTCGAGTGTTTCAGAGGAAGGGCGTTCAAGCGGAAGGTTATACATCCGGTCCCATACCAATTGCGCCAAAACGCCCAGCGAGCGGCTAACACCAAACATAACGGTATAGAAGAAATATTCGTCAATTCCGTAATGCTGAAGGAGCGCTCCCGAGAAAGCATCCACATTTGGCCATGGATTCTTAACCTTACCCAGTGATTTTAAAATAGGAGGGACGATATCGTAAAGCATGTTCACGATATTAATCAGACTGTCATCTTTAATATATTTACTGGCGAACAACTGCTGGGCGGTAAACCGTGGATCAGTTACGCGCAACACTGCATGACCATATCCCGGGATGACCTTGCCTTCGGAGATTGTCTTACGTACATAAGTCTCTATCTTTTCCCGAATAACTTTTTCATCATTATTATCGCCAATGGCCTTTATCATTTCATAAATCCAGAACATCACCTCCTGGTTGGCATACCCGTGAAGCGGTCCGGCAAGGCCGAGCATTCCGGCAGCGTAGGAATAATAGGGGTTACTGAGTGCCGAGCCAACAAGGTGGGTGGCATGTGCTGAGACATTACCTCCTTCATGATCGGCATGGATACACATATACATCCGGAACAACCGGTAAATTTCCTCATCATCATAACCCATCATATGGGCAAAATTAGCCGCCCAGTCGAGATCACGATCCGGTTCGATAAAACTGCCATCCTTGAAACTCCGTCGGTAAATATATGCAGCGATTACCGGAAGACGTGCAATCAGGTTCATGACATCTTCATAGGTTGTATCCCAGTAGTCGTTTTTACTGATTCCTGCCCGGTGTGCTTTTTGAAAAATAGAATCGGTTGCCATAGAGATAATACCGGTACTGAACTGCGTCATTGGTTTGGCAGTTGTCGGCATCGCTTCGAGGACTTTAATGACGTGATAAGGAACATGGCTGCGGTTATACCACTCCTTGCTCAGGAAATCAGCATCTTCACGCGTAGGTAAATCGCCAAGTAACATTAAATAAAAGAGCCCTTCGGGTAAGGGTTCCCCTTCCGGATTAATCTTAGGGAGTAATTCATGCAATTCCTGTATAGAATAACCACGATACCGGATACCATTCTCAGGATCCAGTTTTGAAGTGACCGTCAACAAACTGGTCATTCCCTTCATTCCGGTAAGAATCTGATCAATGTTAACATCTTCCACAACAACCTGACCAAATTCACTGATTAGCCGCTTAACAACAGCGCGCTCCTGCATCCCCTTTTCCAGTAGTTTCTTCTTAATGTAGTCCATTTAATTTTCAAAAAGTGTGTCCAAATATATGTATTATTTGTAAATAATTAGTCTAACAACGACCAATATTCATATTTCAACAATTAAAAATGATAAAAGTTGGAAAAAAGGACAAAAAGGGCAAAAAAAAAGGGCAACCTAAATTGCCCTTTAAGAAAATATGGTTGAAATTACTCTGCGCTATCTTCAGTATTCGCCTCAGCTACTGGAGCTTCTGGTGTTACTTCTGTCACTTTGGGTGCTGCTGTCTCTTTTTTCGTAGTTTCAGCAACGGCGCTGTCTGATTTCTTTCTGGATCTCCGTTTTTTACTGACTTCCTTCTTGCCGGTGGATAACATATTCTCGTTATAATCTACCAGTTCAATGATACACATCTCTGCATTATCACCAAGACGGTTGCCGGTTTTCAGAATACGGGTATAGCCACCCGGGCGGTCTCCGATTTTTATAACAACATCGCGGAAAAGCTCCGTAACGACGGATTTGCTTTGCAACAGGCTAAAAACCTCACGCCGATTGTGGGTCGTATCACTTTTTGCACGGGTAAGGATTGGCTCCACATAAACGCGTAAAGCTTTGGCCTTGGCAACAGTAGTACTGATCCTCTTATGCTCGATAAGCGAAATTGCCATATTCGAAAGCAAAGCATGACGATGTGAACTGGTTCTGCCTAAATGGTTGAAACTCTTTCTATGTCTCATTTCTGTTATTCCTTGTCTAATTTATACTTACTGATGTCCATCCCAAAACTCAAACCGAGATTAACCAACAAATCGTCAAGTTCTGTCAATGATTTTTTCCCGAAGTTACGGAATTTCAACAAATCATTACGATTGTAAGTCACCAGTTCACCCAGTGTGTCAACATCTGCTGCTTTAAGGCAATTCAATGCCCTGACAGAGAGATCGAGATCGACCAACCGGTTTTTAAGTAACTGCCGCATATGAAGAATCTCTTCATCAAACTCTTCGTTGGCAAATTTTTCATCTGAATCGAGGGTAATTTTCTCGTCGGAGAAAAGCATAAAATGGTAAATCAGAATTTTAGCCGCTTCCTTCAAGGCATCCTTTGGGTAGATCGATCCGTCGGTAGTGATTTCAATCAATAATTTCTCGTAGTCGGTTTTCTGCTCAACACGATAGTTTTCGATTTCGTACTTCACGTTTTTTATGGGTGTGAAGATCGAATCAATAGGGATAACACCGAACTCTTCTTCAGAGGGTTTATTCTCAAGACCCGGAACATATCCGCGACCTTTCTCAATGGAAAGTTCAATCTGAAGTTTCACTTCGGGTTCCATGTTGCAGATCAGCAACTCCGGATTGAGAACCCTGAAACCGGTGATGAAATTATTAATATCGCCAGCTTTAAATTTGTCCTGACCAAATATGGTCACAGACACTTTTTCACTGTCAAAATCATCCACAACTTTCTTGAAACGAATCTGTTTCAAATTGAGGATCATCTCGGTTACATCTTCAATAACACCGGGGATAGTAGAGAATTCATGTTCTACACCCTCGATTTTTATTGTGGTGATTGCGTATCCTTCTAAAGATGATAACAAAATCCTGCGTAGTGCATTACCGATAGTAATACCATAACCAGGCTCAAGGGGACGAAACTCGAATTTACCGATTTTATTGTCCGACTCGATCATTATAACCTTATCCGGCTTCTGGAAAGCTAAAATTGCCATAAACCTAAATATTATTTTTATTTCGAATACAATTCGACGATTAATTGTTCCTTGATATTTTCCGGAATCTCTTCGCGGCCGGGAACATTCAAAAACTTGCCAGATTTGGCTTCGCTATCCCATTCTAACCAAGGATATTTATTATGGCGGTGTGTGGCAAGGGCATCGGTAATCGCGATAAGCGATTTTGATTTCTCGCGAACACTAACCACTTCTCCAGGGCGAAGTGTATAAGAGGGGATATTTACAACCGAACCGTTAATAACAATGTGTTTATGCGACACCAACTGACGTGCAGCTGCACGGCTTGGTGCAATACCAAGACGATAAACAACGTTATCAAGGCGGCTCTCCAGCAATTGTAAAAGAACAGTACCGGTTACCCCTTTATGTGAATGTGCTTTTTCAAAAAGATTCCGGAACTGACGCTCAAGTACACCATACATGTATTTGGCTTTTTGTTTCTCTTTTAACTGAGTTCCGTATTCTGAAACTTTTTTCCGCCGTTTGCTGTTTCCATGCATTCCCGGAGGATAATTCTTATGCTCAAAAGCTTTATCGGGACCATAAATGGGCTCCCCGAATTTTCGTGAAATTTTGGATTTTGGACCAATATATCTAGCCATGTGATTTTACGTTTAAAAGTAC
>JAHEYS010000172.1 GCA_023251475.1 Prolixibacteraceae bacterium | reverse complement strand
CGGGTATCGGAAATGATTTTCAGGTCGGTTCACTATCCAATTGCTTTGTGGTTGGTAACGGCGCCGATTCGTATGGCGGGATTATCATGATCGATCAGGAGCAGGTGCAACTGATGAAAAGAAGGGGGGGAGTTGGCCATGATTTATCGCATATCCGGCCAAAAGGATCTCCGGTAAAAAATTCTGCCCTCACCTCCACCGGAATTGTCCCGTTTATGGAGCGATTCTCCAATTCTACCCGTGAGGTGGCACAGGATGGAAGACGCGGAGCCTTGATGTTATCTGTGTCAATAAAACATCCTGATTCGGAAGAATTTATTGACGCCAAAATGGATGAAGGGAAGGTAACCGGTGCAAATGTCTCGGTAAAGATTGACGATGAGTTTATGCAGGCGGTACGTAACAAGAGTACCTATCAGCAGAAATACCCGATCGACAGCGCCACTCCCATCTATTCCAAGGAGACCGATGCTGCCAAACTTTGGGATAAAATCGTTTTCAATGCCTGGAAGTCCGCAGAACCCGGAATTCTTTTCTGGGATACCATCATCCGCGAATCGGTTCCCGACTGTTATGCAGATCTGGGTTATAAAACAGTTTCCACCAATCCATGCGGTGAAATTCCCCTCTGTCCTTATGATAGTTGCAGATTAATCGCACTTAATCTGTATTCATATGTAGATGAGCCTTTTACTAAAGATGCAAAATTTAATTTTGAACTTTTCAGGAAACATATTCGCCAGACCCAGCAGATCATGGACGATATTATCGATCTCGAACTTGAGAAAATTGATGCGATTTATCACAAAATCATTGCCGATCCGGAAGCTGAGGAGATAAAGAGGGTAGAGATCAATCTCTGGGAAAAAATCAGGGAAATGGCCATAAACGGAAGACGTACCGGTATTGGCATTACAGCCGAAGGCGATATGCTTGCTGCGCTTGGACTACGTTATGGTTCAGAACCGGCTGTTGAGTTTTCGGTCGAAGTCCACAAGATTGTGGCATTGGAAGCGTATCGCGGGTCGGTCATTCTGGCCAAGGATCGTGGCGCCTTCCCTATATATGAGGCCAAACGCGAGAAACACAATCCGTTTATCCAGCGCCTTGCCCAGGCCGATCCTGAGTTGTATAAGGAGATGACCCGGTACGGTCGCCGTAACATCGCTTTACTGACCATTGCACCAACAGGAACAACGAGCCTGATGACTCAGACCACTTCAGGGATTGAGCCTGTATTTATGCCTGTATACAAACGTCGCCGCAAGGTCAATCCCAACGATAAAGATGCCAGGGTCGATTTTGTCGACGAAATGGGAGACAGCTGGGAAGAATATATCGTATTTCACCATAAGTTTAAAACATGGATGGAGGTGAACGGTTATCAGTTGAAGCAGAACTACTCAAACGATGAGTTGGATGCTCTTGTGGCAAAATCGCCCTATTACAAGGCATCTTCCAATGATATCGACTGGTTATCGAAGGTCAGGATGCAGGGGCAGATTCAGAAATGGGTCGATCATTCCATCTCTGTAACCATTAATCTACCGGAAGAGGCTACCGAGGACCTGGTCAATAAACTCTATTTTGCAGCCTGGGAAAGTGGATGTAAAGGGGTGACTGTTTACCGCGAAGGATCCCGTTCAGGAGTTTTGATCTCCACCAAAGACAAAACAAAAGAGGGGATATTTCCAACAAAGCGACCCGAAATTCTTGAGGCAGATATAGTCAGGCTTCAGAATAACAAAGAGAAATGGATCGCTTTTATGGGATTGATAGATGGCAAACCTTATGAGATTTTTACCGGGTTGGCCGATGATGAAGATGGCATTCTCCTTCCCCGTTCGGTTACCCAGGGCTGGATCATCAAAAGCCACGATGAAACAGGGGCTTCACGTTACGATTTTCAATACCGCAACTCAAGGGGATACAAAACCACCATTGAAGGGCTGTCATTTAAATTCAACCCCATTTTCTGGAATTACGCAAAACTGATTTCAAGTGTAATACGTCATGGAATGCCGATTCAGAAAGTTGTTGAACTGGTTACCAGCCTTCAGTTTGATGTAGAGTCGATCAATACCTGGAAAAACGGGGTGGCCCGTGCTTTAAAGAAATATATTCCAAACGGAACTGCTGCCGAGGATGCCAAATGTGAAGGGTGCGGTTCGTCGAATGTGATCTACCAGGAAGGATGCCTGATCTGCCAGGATTGCGGATCTTCGAAGTGCGGTTGATTATTCTTTAACTTTATATATCATCAGGGAGGTCCGGCATTCGGGCCTCCTTTTCATTTTATCCCGTAATGCGACGAAAGGATCCCGGAAAACCAGGAACCGGGGAGTATCCGCTTGAGTACAACGGCAAATTTTTGTTCCAGTGTCGCAATAATATAGTTGTGGCAAGGATTCTTCTTTTCCAGTATTTTCACCAGTTTCCTGGCCAGAAAGTCAGGTGGCAATCCCCCTTTTTCATCCTTACCAATTATGGATAGTGTTTTGCTGTACTGTGATTCATAAGCCCCCTCAGTTCCTGCAGTATTCACCGGCCGGCGGTTGGCCGTAAAACTGGTAAAGAAGTCGCCTGGCTGGACTACGACCACCTTAATGTGGAAAGGGATCAACTCCATCCTAAGGGCTTCGCTGAGCCCCTCCACGGCGAATTTACTGGCCGAATAAAATCCCTGATAAGGCAGCCCCATCAATCCCCCGATTGAACTTATATTGACAATGGTTCCACTGCCTTGTTGGCGCATTGCCGGCAGGACAGCCTGGATCATATTTACATATCCAATGAAGTTCGTACTCATCTGTAAATGAATATCTTCACGCGAAGTGTCTTCGATGGAACCCGAAATTCCCATCCCTGCATTATTGATGAGTATATCAATCTGTCCCTCCCTGCCAATAATGGTGGAAACAGCCCTCTTAACAGAACTCACCTCTGTAACATCACCCTGAAGGACTTTGATATTCCCAGTCAGATCTTCATTTTGTTTCCTGGCCAGCCCGTAAACCTGGTAACCGTTTACTGATAAAAGTTCAGCCGTTGCTTTTCCAAACCCCGAGGAGATGCCGGTAATCAATACAACTTTTGTCATCGGATAAATAATCAGTGAGCTAAAAATAGTTCCTGGTCAATTCAACTTCACAATCAATAACGTCAAATTGCCTCGCTACTGCAGCTATTTTTTCGATGGCCATATCGACCTGTGCATAAGTATGGGTTGCCATCAGTGAAAATCTGATAATACAATCCTCCTTTGGGACAGCGGGAGAAACTACAGGATTTATAAAAACCCCCTCTTCAAGTAGCATCTGAGACATTTTTAATGCTTTAACATCGTCTCTGATGAAAAGCGGAATGATGGGGGATTCCGATTTACCGGTATCAAAACCTAATGCTTTAAATCCATTGCGTGCATAATCTGTCAGGTCCAGAAGATGCTTGATCCGCTCAGGCTCCGTTTCCATAATCTCTATTGCAGCCAGTACACTTGCGGCAGAAGAGGGTGTCATACTTGCACTGAACATCAGGGAACGGGAATTATGTTTAATGAAGTTGATTGCCGTCTTGTCAGCTGCAATAAAACCCCCGATGGATGCCAGTGATTTGGAAAATGTTCCCATAATCAGGTCCACCTTATCGGTAAGTCCGAAATGGGAGGCAGTTCCTGAACCGTTGATCCCCAAAACACCAAGTGAATGTGCATCATCTACCATAATGGATCCACGGTATTTTTCTGAAAGTCGGACGATCTCAGGCAAATTGGTGATGTCGCCTTCCATTGAAAATATACCATCGACAACAATCAGCTTAATTCTGTTAGGATCGCAATGTTTTAGTTTACGTTCCAGATCTTTCATGTCGTTGTGGGCAAACTTTAGCACCTTTGCAAAGGAGAGCCGGCTGCCATCAATAATTGAGGCATGGTCCAGTTCGTCGAGAAGCACATAGTCATTCCGACCCGTGACGCATGAAATTACCCCCTGGTTGACCTGAAATCCCGTACTGTAACACAATGCGGCCTCTTTGTTGACCAACCGGGCAAGTTTTTCCTCAAGCTCGATATGGATGTCGAGTGTTCCGTTAAGGAACCGGGATCCGGCACAACCTGTCCCATACTTATCGATCGCCTTTTTTGAAGCTTCCTTTACTTTGGGATGGCAGGTAAGACCCAGATAACTGTTAGAGCCAAACATCAGCACCTTTTTGCCATTTATCATTACCTCTGTATCCTGATCAGATTCTATTACCCGAAAATAGGGATAAGTGCCAGCTGCTATGAGTCTCTGAGGTAAATCGAAATTAGAAAGTTTAGTATGAAGAATTCCCATTATTTTTTGTTAACAAGTTCTTTTCAAAAGTAGATAAAAAAATAATACGATTCATTGATGGTCAAATCAATTGTATTTTTCAATCTGGAACATTTAATTTATCATCGATAATTTCATCCCCCTGATCCCAAAAACCGAATGTAAGTTGCCGGTCGAAAAGTTTAAAACTCCTTCTGTGAAAAGGGGTAATCCCGTATTTCATGATGGCTTTACGATGAAAATTAGTGGGATAACCTTTGTTTTCACCCCAGCCATATTGGGGATGCTTTTCACTAATAAAACGCATATAATCGTCCCGATAGGTTTTAGCCAGCACAGATGCAGCGGCGATAGAAAGGTATTTTCCATCCCCTTTTACAACGGTTGTGTAAGCAATATCCCTGTAAGGTTTAAAACGGTTTCCGTCGACAATGATATGAGTAGGATGAACCGTAAGGCGGTCCAAGGCCCGATGCATCGAAAAAATTGATGCATTCAGAATATTAACCCTGTCAATTTCAAGATTGTCATACATTGCATAAGCCCACGAAATTGCCCCATTCTCTATGACAGACCTCAACGCATACCGCTGTTTTTCAGTCAGTTTCTTTGAATCATTCAACTCTTCACAACTGAAATCTTCAGGCAATATTACTGCAGCTGCAAACACGGGACCTGCCAGACAACCCCGGCCAGCCTCATCACAGCCGGCTTCAATTGAGCCGCTCTTCAGATTATTCAGTAACATCTTCCAGCTTTTTTCGGAGAATCCCCACACCTGAGCCAGCCTTTTCAGGAATTATTTCAATGCGGGACGACAAGTATTGTGGAGGATTTGGGTCAATAAGATAGATCGGAATATTTGCCGGTGCATAACTGATCAATCCTGCAGCAGGGTAAACATTGAGTGAAGTCCCGATCACGCACAGAATATCAGCCGATTGTGTTAATTTTATGGCACTGTCCATGTTGGGCACCTCTTCGCCAAACCAAACAATGTGTGGCCTCAACTGAGACCCTTTTTCACATTTATCACCCATTTTCATTTCAGGATTGTCGAGCTGATAAATAAGTGTTTGGTCGATGGAGCTTCTGGCTTTTGTCAATTCGCCATGCAGATGGAGCACATGAGTTGAGCCGGCCCTTTCGTGCAGGTCATCCACATTTTGAGTAATAATCTGAATTTCAAAGTTTTTTTCCATATCAGCCAACAATAAATGACCCTGGTTTGGTTGACTTCCGATCATCTGTATCCTTCGGTCGTTATAAAACCGAAGCAGCAATTCAGGATGTTTGTGCCAGGCGTCAATACTCGCCACCTCCATCACATCATACTCTTCCCAGAGACCATTCATATCCCTGAAAGTGCGTATACCACTCTCAGCCGACATTCCTGCACCCGATAAAATAACCAGTCGTTTCATTGGATAATTTGGAATTGAATATATTTTATTAAGCTTTCCGTTATCCTAAAAAAAGCTTTTAACTGATGCGGCTGGCTATTTGTAACTGGCTGAATTCATTCAGGAGAAGATTGTCTTCCTCCCGGGAAATATATGCCAGTTACCATAGGCCGGTTGCTTAATTGTGATTAATTGGTATGATCAAATTTCACATCCTTAAAAGTAGAAAATCCCCGGGGATTTTTATTCATATTCCCCCAATAAAATTGCCGAAACATTCCAGGAGCTGAAACTTCCCCCTTCCTTTTTTCCCATGGGGATCGTCACCGAAAATTTGTGCCTTCCGGGTAAAAGTGCAGAAATGGGGAAATAGACAGGATTAGTTGCTGTACCCGGGCACCAACCTGAGCGACTGCCATCGCTTGATGATGTTCCGTTCCAGAAGTTTCCCGATGCCGGATTGTATTTCCGGTAGGTGGCGCAGTCGCATCGCCATGGCGCAAACTCAAACAGTACCTTCTGATCGATTAATACGGTATTGATTTTCCTGTTAAACTCATCACCGCCGTCCCATCCGCCATGACCGGTTGTAATGTAACGAATTTGGATGTTTTTCACCCCTTCAGGAATAGTTACCGCAGCAGTTAAGGAGTCGTTTTCGAACATTGTTCCGTACTCCTGTCCCGACATCTCCATTACGTTCAGGGTATTGAAAAGAGGGAGAGACCACTGTTTTTTACCCGGTTTTTCAGCGATTTCCTTACTTCCCGGGTAATATTTCAGGTTAAGGGTAACACGATGACCACCTTTGTCGTAATTACCAATAAACACGCCAATCCACTGTTCACCCTGCAGGATAGGGAGTAATTCCGTAACCTCCTGTTTATAAAAAGTGGAGTCTTCCCACTTTTGACCATAGACTTTTGATTTCCCGTTGAACTGCCCTATTCCGAATGGGGTAAAAAAGCGCACTATTTCGACCAGTGGTAAGTAACTATCGGAAGCTGCGACTCCCTGATACGATTTCCCGTTCCCCGCAACAAAGGCAGGCAACGCTTTGGTTCCATTTCTTAATCCATCAAGGAATGATTTTTCTCTGTTCATTGGGATCATAAAAACAGACCCCGTCCGGTCGTAAGCATCTCCTTCTGAATGCTGGTATAATTCGGCAAATAACTGTGTATCATCAGACACAACGGGCAATTTTACCTTTTTTAACAGGATGGTACCAGAAGAGTATTTAAAGGTCAGGGGCGAATCAGGATTGGCGGGATTATCAATTTTATTTCCGAAACTAATCTGTTCATTGGAAAATACATTAACTGTTGTAATCAGGTTTTCGGTAATGCGGTATTTATAGACGGGTAATTCAAGACTCTCCCCCATTTGTGCAGGGAGAATTGGCCTGACCACTTTTTGCTTTACCTGTTTTATTTCAGTGGCTACTGTTTCATAATTTCCATTCCTGACCACTTTGAGGACCAATCCGTCAGGTATCCCCGAGGCCATAACCGGGGTTCCCTTAACACCCGCATCAGTAGTATACCAGATTTCGATGGAGTTTGAACGGAGTGAGGTTTTAACCTTTCTGCAGTGATAGCCAAGAATAACGGCGGTCTCGTTTGTTTCTGACAGCACCGGATATTCTGAAAAGTCCGTAGGTGTATTAATGATTGTTCCATCAGAAAACCGGGCGACCTGGAAGGTTTTTTTTAAGGTAAAGTCGATATAACCCGTTTCAGCAGCGATTGTTGGGAGTAGCCGGACAGAATCTCTCTCCACCCACGTTTTTGATGCCTCCGCCGAACATAACATCATCGTTTTGGCATCCTCGGCCCTGGTTTTTCCGTTTACCACATTCTGATAACATACTCTGACAAAAGGGGGTGTGTTTTTTGGTGAGGCAAAACCTGAACTAAAAGCAGTACTGAGTAACAGTAGAACAGAAAGTATTTTCATTTTAATCAAAAATTTTAAGAAGATTTGAATGGATAAAGTTAAGTATTTAAAATTACTCAAAGATATCAAAGTGGGAAACTGACTCAAAAAGCAGGGATTTCTGACGATGTATCAATAAAGAGAGGCTCTCCTTCGGGAAAGCCTCTCTTAAATGTAAAATACTTAAATTTAATTATTTATCCCAGAATATGCGTCCCTGTGTTAAATTAGGTTGCAGATATTCTGGTTTTGCAGTCAGTTTGGTAACCGCAGCATTATAGTTATCGATGTTGGCAATATTTGGTGTTGGTAACACCGAACGGCGTGGAATCAGCAGATTTGTACCTCCGGCTATCGGCATTTCAAGGAACGCTGTTCCGTCAGTAGGGTTAGGAGCAGTGTAACTGTTTTTGAATACAGGATATCCGGTACGTTTCCATGTTGCCCATGCTTCTTCGGGACGCATAAAGAAGTTTACCCATGCCTGTGAGACGATCAGTTGTAGTTTGTGTTCTTTCACGCCGGTATAGGCAATTTGCGGCTGAGCCAGATAAGCGTCAATTTTTGCAGTGGTAATTGGTGAATAGTCGGCTGCAGTTGGTTCGTAGGCTGCAGGAACCTTCATTCTTACTCCCCACTCCTGATACAAGGTCATTGAAGAACGGATACCTTCCTCATACCATGCTTTGGCGTCTTTACCACCTGTAGTCGCGCCAGCTTTTTCAGCAATTTCGGCCATCATAAAGCAAACTTCAGGATAGGTGATCTGCGGCGTAAAAAGTTTGATCAGGTCATTGTTTGTAACAATGGGATAATCAATATTCCTTTCGCCATTTGCTGTGGTGGCATTTCCGCCATTCTTGACATAGAAACGACTTTGAATCTGAGACACACCACGGACACTAAAAGTAAGTGTTGAAGGGACTCCCTGTGTGATGTTAAAGTTGATGTACTCTTTCGCGGCAGCTGTTTCTTTCATATCCGGTGAGGCAGGCATACCAACATACCGTTTTGCATAATTGACATAGAGCGGATCAGTGGCAAATCCGGGAACATAAGTGGTAAGCTGAGTGCCGACAACATCATTGGCCGAATTGTTATTTCCCAGTCCAAAGCCGTTTGGACGGACCAGCAGTTTCAGACGCGGGTCTTTATTGTCAGATAGGAACGAAACGAATGAATTGGCGGCACAAAACTGATAGGTAAGAATTGCAGTATCCCAGGTGTCGTTATTGTATTCAATATTGTGGAAATAGATGCACGATTCAGCATTGTTTGAGATAATTCCCCCTGCTGCGGATAATGCATCTGCGACAACAGAAAGGTAGTGAGCATTATCAACCTTTTCAAAACGCTGGGCCATTTTGATTCTTAGGGTATTCCCGAATTTTGCCCATTTAGCGATATCGCCGCGGTAGAAGAAGTCGTTATTTCCCAATGCTACCTGGTTCGCTGGTGCAGAAGCCAATAAAGCAGTGCTCTTTTTAATGGTGGCATCAAATTCCTTGTACAAATCTTCGAACATATCGTATTTTGGAGTATTGATACCCTCCAAACCACGAAGTCCCTCTTTGTATGGAGCTGCGCCCATCGTATCGAAAATCAGCCATGCCTCATAAGTCTGAAGAATGGTTGCTATTGCAGAAAGCGTCTGGTAACGATCCTTGTCGATACGGGTCGCAATTACAACGTCGTTAAGATACTTGAGTTTATTTCCATAATTGGTAAAATAGTCATTGTAGTAGGGGAGGTAAGGATTCGGATTAACCGTCTTGGCAGGAGAGGCGTAAACCCCTTCTGCTCCTCCTGTATTGGCCACGAGGTATTGCATCATCGACATTACGCCGCTGTATTTGCTCATCAAATGTCCTCTTGATGCATTATTCCAGTTTTGAGTAGCGCTTGTAAACACGTAAATCGGGTTGGTTGATGTGAGCAGCTCCGGATTTGTGTTCAGTTCAATCATCTGGTCTTTACAGTTGCTCAGACCAAAAATCATGAGCAGGCTGAAAAATATCTTATATACTCTTTTCATGTTTTTTACTTTTTTAGAATTTTACATTCAAAGTTATGGAATAGTTGCGCGAATAAGGGACACCACCGTATTCATAAGGGGTAAGCGGGTTATTCGACTGGACAGATTCAGGATTCAAACCGTTTTTAAGTCCATTGTACAGGTAGCCGATGTTACGGGCTGAAAAAGCGAGCCTTGCATACTGCATCCCGATTTTGGATAATATTTTCTCCGGGAATTTGTACCCAAAGGTAATTTCGCGAAGCGCTACCCAGGTGTTTTCCATAATAGGATCCTGTACGTTGGCACCCCATCCGTAACTATCGCCATAAAAAGCTGTTGCCTGCACCGGATTGATTAAACCCGATTCAACCACCTCTTTGTATGTTTTTCCTCCGACATTCACAGTCTTGGTAGGATCAGTTTTTGAAGGTGCCATTTGTCCATCTGCAAATACTGCATCGAGCATTAAACCATCATATACTGTTTCCCCCTTATAATTTAGCCTGGCTAAACCGCCATGCGCTAAATCACGACCATTGAGTGACTCCTCCAGGGAAGCTCTGCCCATTCCATATTTATAGGAATGAGAAAAGAAATTACCACCTACACGCGTATCGACCTGACAATAAAGATCGAAACCTTTGTAATATAAGCTGGTATTTAAACCGGCAAGAAAATCGGGCTCAATTTTCCCCAATATTTTTCTGTCTTTAATACCGACTGACGCTTCAGTGGCATAAATATAGAACTGAGTTGCATTTGGAGAACCTGCTGTTCCATCATATTTAAGTATACGCTTACCATTTCTGGGGTCATTCGCATCAGCCGGATTGTTGAATAGAGCGGGAGCTGAAGCAGAAGTATTATTGTAAGCACTGGTAATCACTCCAAATTCTCCCCCTTCTCTGGCCCAGATTTCAGGACCTGCGTCAGCAACACCCATTATCTGCCACTCTTTAATTTCATCATGCAGTTTGATAATCTTACTATGGTTAACGGTAAAATTGGCCATTACATTCCATCTGAGTTTCTTGGTCCGGATGGGATCCATATCCAACTGAATCTCAAAACCTTTGTTCTGAATATTACCGGCGTTGATCTTTCTGGTGGTAGCACCGCTCTCCGTGACATTTCCAAGTGTCATAATCTGGTTAAAGGTATTGGTTTTATAGAAGGTGAAGTCTAAACCAAAACGGTCCTCAACAAAACGGATATCTGTACCCAATTCCAGCGATTGTTGTATTTCAGGTTTGAGGTTGGTATTGGGAATCGTTCCGATATTGGGACTTGCAATAACCACACTGTTTTTGTCCTGGTCATAAGTAGTACTCTGTGAGAAACCACCTGCACCTGAACTTGTACCATAAACAGCTGTCCCCATACCTACGCGGGCAAGGGAGGCGCGTAATTTACCAAAAGAAAACCATTCAGGAAGTTGGTCACGATAAGTGTCAGTGGCAACCCATGAAAGGTTGGCCGAAGGGTAAAAGACGGAGTAGTTATTTTCACCACCGATCCATGTAGGATATAACAGTGATGAGTTCCAGTCGTTACGGGCAGTTAATTCAAGAAATAACTGGTTTTTCCATGAAAAGTTTAAAATTCCTGAAAGTCCGATAACCTCTGAGTTGCGTGGGGTGTAACCATACGTTGGAACAATGGTATTTACAGAGTTTGAGAACGCAAACAAACCCGGAACGATCAGACCTCCGTTGGTTCCTTTTGCCCAGCTTTCATTCGCTGTATTGCCATAAATTTCATTGGCTATGCGGAAATCAATATCCAGGTCATTATTCATCAGTTTTTTGTTGGCATGGAGCATGAACAGGAAGTTATAGGAGCCTCTTCTGGTTCCGTTGGTTCCGTAATAGCCGCCACCAGAAAGGTAAGGGCCTGAGCCATACTCTGTTCTGCGGTTGAATGTATTGTACATATTATAGTTGGCCTTTGCACTGGCATCGATCCATGGGGCAATCTGCGCCTTCAGGGTCAGGTTGGTCAACATTGTTTCCTCATCGCGGACCTCATCATAATAATCCAACCGGTGCAAAAAACTGGCGATAGTCCCATAGACCGATTGTGTTTTCTGGGCATTGGTGATCGGGTCACGATAATTATTGTAAAAATCTTTCAGATCAAGGCTTCGCGGCATGTAATAGACCGTCATCAAACCAAGGTTATACCCCTCTCTGTAAAAACCCTGATCATAAGCGTTGCGGGCTTTTGACTTAACGTAGTTCAATCCGAATTCAACAGAGAAAATTTTATTGATCTGACCATTCGTCTTAAAACTTACGGAATTACGTTTAAATTCATTATTTTTTAAGACCCCTTTATCATCCATGTAAGAATAGGAGAGACGATACACCGCCTTATCATTACCACCATTAATGGCCACATTGGTATTACTGTAATTTCCATTCTGATAGAGGTCTTTCCAGTTGTTTGGATGGGGTGAGTATGGCGTTTTTTCACCGTTTCTGTAATACTGGTCAAGCAATTGTCCATCCATTTTGAGACCCATACTGTTGGTTGTCTTTGACAAGGTGCCATCGGCTAAAAGTCCTCCGTCATAACCATTCCATGCCGTTCCGGCGCCATATTCATTCTGCAGTTTGATATGTGAAGCGTAGATATTCTCTTGTTTGAAAGTCTGTGAAATTTCAACGCCAACACCTTTACGTGACACTCCCCCTTTTGAGACGATTACAATGGCGCCATTAGCGCCTCGTGAACCATAAAGTGCTGTGGCAGCAGCCCCTTTCAGTACAGTGATGCTGGAATAGTCATCCGGGTTAAGGTTTTTCAGCTGAGAACCCCAGTCCTTTCCACCGTAAGTATCAGTAATGTTATTTTCCATCACAATCCCGTCAATAACGAAGATAGGGGAGTTGTTCTTGTCGATCGATTTTGCACCCCGGATTGTGATACTTGATGATGAAGTGACACCAGATGTTCCGACGATATTGATATTTACCCCTGCAACCTTACCCTGTAATGCATTAATTGGATTTACAGTATTTGTCGCGATAACCTCAGCGGGTTTAATCGTGGAAGTGGCATAACCCAGCTGTCTTGGTTGCTTGTTTACGCCAAGGGCAGTTACAACCACCTCGTCTAAACCAACTTCGGTAGCAACCATCTTTAAATTAATCACTTTTCTGCCGTTAACGGCTTCGGTCATTGATTTCATTCCGACAAATGAAAATACGATGGTCGATTTTTCGGATGCTACCCGGATGGAAAATTTTCCATCCACATCGGTAAGGGTTCCGTTGGTAGTCCCTTTTTCTGATACTGTAACACCTGGTAGACCAGCTCCATCAGAAGCGGAGACGACGGTTCCTGTTACCGCATGTTGCGCAATTGCACTGCCCAACAGTGCAATGCACATTACGGTCAATAAAAAAATTCTACGCATAAGTTTCTAATTTTAGTTGAAATTTTTAATTCACAATTATTTCCGCAATCATCTGCGCCGTTACCTTGTAGCTGCGGATCCCTACAAAGTAATCTGCACTATCATCCTACAAATTCAGACAGTGCAAATGGCTGTTAGCTTTTGGATGTTTTCATTTTCGTAGTTATTGGTTTTGATGAATTTTTATGACGATTTAAGTGAAACTCATTTCTGCGAAAACCTTTTGAAAGATCATCTCGGAAGTTCCAAGAAGGGCCGACTGATCCCCCATATCCGAAATCAGGATAAGCGTGCTCTCCGATATTTTTTCGAGACAAAAGCGGTTTAACGATTGCTGGATCGGTGATAATACATATTGTTTTGCTTTTGAGAGCGGCCCGCTTAAAACGATCACTTCAGGATTGAGCAGCTGAATAATATAGGAGAGACCTTTCCCCATGGCGAATCCGATCTCATTCAGAATGGATATGCAAAACTCATCGCCCTGCCTTGCAAAATCAATAACATCCTCAGGAGTAGTCTTTTCGGGATGGTCTTTGAACTGATTTATCATTGCGGAGACGGCATTTTCGGCAAAACCCTGTTTTACCAGTCTCATAATGGAATTAGATGAAGCAATTGTTTCGAGACATCCACG
>JAHEYS010000452.1 GCA_023251475.1 Prolixibacteraceae bacterium | reverse complement strand
ATTTGGATTGCATCCTGGTTCTCCTTCGGGAACAGGAATACCCAGCTTTTTATAATGATCGCTCCATCCTGAAAGGAACTGACCCGTTCCCGGATCTCTAAAGGTCATCGGATTGAGGGTGAAAATCGAATCGGATTTAAATAATTCATAAATATATTCGGAACAGTAATATCCCTGGTCCTTAATAATATAAGTGCAATTATAGGGTTGTCCGAGAAGGGTGGTCCCTTTTTGTATGGCGGAAGGAATTGCCTTAAAATACCTGGATTTCAATCGATATACAACAACTGACCTTGCCGGCGATTTATCGTGATCAAGAAATCGATCGATTGTTTCACGGCAAACCCCCTTTTGTGGTGCGGCATGAAGCACCCAAACGGTATCATTAAGAATCTCTGCAATCCCAACATGATCAAAATGGGTTCCGGCTCCGGTTTGAGTCACCTGATCGATGGCTTTTGACAACGTTCCGGTATTGGCACTACAGAAAAGGAGGTCACCTGTTCTGAGTTGAATATTCCATTGATTCGCCTGGTTTTGAGCGTTCCCGGTAAAAACTGAAAATATCAGTATAAATTTTAAAAGTAACAGACATCTCATAAGAAATTCCTATTGCTGACAAAACGGAGTAATTATTTAAGAAACATAACGTTGATGCAGCAGAATTGAACTACCGGTTTGCCTCAGAAAATTCTCTTCCTGCATGAAGTGCGCGGAGATTTATATTCACAAGCGTGTCACCTTTACGGCCAAAGATTTCACGAATACCATTTTCAATACTTTCGAGTGCAATATCAATAAACGGAGTAGCCGCTCCAAGCATCACCATATTTGAAGCTTTTGTATTGCCAATCTCTCGGGCAATAGCTTCTGCATCAATAGCGACAGCCCTTGGAAGCAGCTCAATCTCCTCCATAATCCGTTTAATATCAGGATAATTAACAATATTAATAAATGGTGTGGTATTGGTCACCACATATCCCTCGGGAGAAAGATAGGGAAGATACCTGAGCGATTCCATCGGCTCGACCGAGAGGATCAGGTCAGCTTTTCCGTAGGGGATAAGGTCGGAATAAACGGGTTGATCCGAGAGGCGCAGGTAGGATTGAACGGCGCCACCCCGCTGGCTCATCCCATGGGTTTCAGCCTGTTTAAGGTAGAGGTTATTTTCAAGGGCAGCAAAACCCAACACGGTAGCGATGGATAAGATCCCCTGACCTCCAACTCCTGCTAATACGATATCGCATTTCATTTGATAATAATTTGTTTTTTGTTTTCGCTGGCCCTGCGTGCGCTTTTCTGAATACATTCCCGTCTGGGTATAATAACAGACACTCCCGTATAGGCAATTTCATTTCTGATCAGTTTTACCAGCTTTTCGTGGTTTTTGGGTAATGCTTCAATCACGTGGATATGCGCCGGATCAACGCCTGCCCCCGCACATATGGATTCAATACGTCCAAATGCCGAAGAATCCTGTCCTCCCGTCATCGAAGTCGATTCATTATCACCGATCATTATCACGATATTCGACTTTTCGTAAACGGCATCAAGCAATCCGGTTATTCCCGAGTGGGTAAAGGTAGAATCACCGATTACGGCAACTGCGGGAAAGAGACCGGCATCGGCTGCACCTTTGGCCATAGTAACGGAGGATCCCATATCAACGCAGGTAAAACCTGAATGGTAGGGAGGAAGAATGCCAAGGGTGTAGCACCCGATATCGGAAAAGACATGACCGTTGCCATAATCAAGGGTCACCTCATCAAGCGCCCTAAAAAGATCATGATGACCGCAACCTTTACAAAGTGCCGGCGGTCTGTTTGAGACCAGCTCTGGTATTGCATCGCCAATATATGATTTGATATTCAATGCTTTTGCAACAATATCGGGGTTAAGCTCGCCTGTTCTGGGGAGTGTTCCGTCCAATTTTCCCGATACGACTTTCCCATAACCAAAAAATCCTTTCAACTGTTCCTCTACAATCGGATACCCCTCCTCGATGACCACAATTTTGTCAACCATTTCCTCCAGCTTTTTTACCATTTTGGATGGCAACGGATATTGGGTTATTTCAAGGACAGGATAGGGACAACCGTCAGGATAATTCTCCATGAGGTAATTCAGTGAGATGCCGCAGCAAATAATTCCAAGGGAATGATCTTCACCATCCGTAAAACGGTTAAATGACGATTCTTCAGAGGCTTGTTCAAATAAAGACTGTTTATCGAGCAGTTGCTGGTATCTCTTCCTGGCAAAAGCCGGCAGAAGAACAAACTGAAACGGATCTGACGGAAGTGACAGGTTGTTTTCAGGTGCAGCATTTTCAACTGGGATTACTCCGGCGCGGGAGTGAGCCAGACGGGTGGTAATTCGCAGCAAAACAGGAGTGCCAAGTTTTTCTGATAGCTCAAAACCACTTCTTGTCATGTCGTAGGCTTCCTGCTGATTTGAAGGCTCCAGGACCGGAATCATTGCAAATTTGCCATAAAAACGTGAATCCTGCTCATTTTGAGAAGAGTGCATTGAGGGATCGTCAGCAACAGCAACAATCAGACCTCCATTAATCCCGGTCATCGCACCATTGATAAACGGATCGGCTGCAACATTCAAGCCGACATGTTTCATGCAAACAATGGATCTTTTGCCCGCATACGACATCCCTAATGCAGATTCGAGGGCTGTTTTCTCATTGGCTGACCATTCACGGTGAAGGTTACGTGCAATGGCGACCTCGTTGCCCTGAATGTATTCGGTGATTTCGGTTGAAGGGGTCCCCGGATAGGCATAAACACCTGATATACCACCGTCTATTGCACCCTGTCCGATTGCTTCAACCCCCAATAAAAGCTTTTTTGTCATAAGAACTGTACAGAATTTTCGCTCAGATAAATAATTGACAAAAGTAGTTGATTTTTATCAAACGAAAACCTCACGTTGAATAAACAGACGGTCCATATTTCAGGACCGTAAGTGCTACATCGTCGGGGATAAGGACTCAAAATTTAATTGGCAATGGAGTGCTCATTGATTTCCAAAATCCTGAACCGTATAATTTACGAAGGTGCTGGCAGGATTCCGGTTGAATCCGATACCGACTGATTTATACTTCGGATTGAGTATCGTCAACCGGTGGCTGAGATCTGCCACACCATTGTCAATAATCATAATCCTGACAAATGCTATCGCCGATTTCTGCGGATTTAATATGGAATTATATTCATCCTCCGACGAGGCAGCAATATTCTCCCCAATCGATGAACCTTCAAAACCCACAATCGTTGCACGTTTGAGCGGAGTTCCATTCTCATTGTGTCCCATAAGATTTTTGTCCGCTAAAAACAGGGAATAATCTGAGGCTGATAAATTAAGGGCATTACAAAACCTTAATGCAGCCAATGGAGCTAAATTCTTAAAATACAAATAACTTCCGTTATCCTCCCCGTTCTCCATATCCGATTTCAATCTTAATTCGGCATATTGTGCAGGGTTTGTCCGAGCGAGATTAAGCTCATCAAATGTATATTGCTGAAATGAATTAATATTAGTTGGAATTTCCATTGGCACCACGGCATCCTCATCCATTGTACTCTTGCAACTTACAAGTCCGATTAGGAAACAAGCTAAAACCAGAACCGTTTTCATAAGCTTATTTTTAGTTTAATTAAGACTAAATAATTTTAAAAACATTGATTATCGTTTCAAAGATATATCATTTATTTTACAGAAACAAATAATGGTAAATTATTTATTTACTATTAGCGTAATTTATACACAAAATAAATAGTAAAACTTATTTTATTGGTATTTTGATATTTGGAAAAATAGGTTAGTATAAATTATTTACATATTTGAAATAAACCTCCGGCACGATAGGTGGTCACCCATCTGACTATAAATATCTTTACATCTTTATTAAATTTTCCGGTTAGGAATCGGATTTGATCACAAAATGGTTTTTAAATTAAATAGCCCCTTCTGTTGCATCGTTATCAAATAAACAAATGATACATTGCCAGGCCCTATTTTCTCTTAAGAACATCGAATTAGTGGGCTTGGGTATTGAATTGTTACCCGGGAGGGAGGAATATTGCAAGAGTTTTCTTAAAATAAAACGGGAATTGGATCAGCAAAAAAATGCATAATATTCATAATCAACACATTAATATACTACAAAAAAAATGGAGTATATTTCAAATCTGTTTGTATCACAAGTAAAAAATGGAATTTTTAAAGGAATAAGATGAATTGAAATAACCAAAGCCTACCGGCATCCAATTCGATGGCACAGATTACTTCTTGTTTTTGACCAAATCATCAAAGGCATTATAAACGCCCCTGGTTTGGGCCCGTTCCTGATGATCTGCCTGCTGCTGGTTCCATCTTAAAGCAAT